>JBBQZI010000035.1:0-18306 GCA_038207855.1 Burkholderiales bacterium | reverse complement strand
TAGACAATCGCGCTGGTACCGGCCCCCGAGACCATCAGAGCACCCAGCACCATGGTGGCAATCAGCGTGACCGCATAGGTTTCGAACAGGTCAGCGGCCATGCCGGCGCAGTCACCCACGTTGTCGCCCACGTTGTCGGCGATCACGGCCGGATTGCGGGGGTCATCTTCTGGAATGCCCGCTTCGACTTTGCCCACCAGGTCTGCACCAACGTCAGCGCCCTTGGTAAAAATGCCGCCACCGAGCCGCGCAAAAATCGAGATCAGCGATGAGCCAAAGGCAAAACCAATCAAGGGATCGAGTAGCTTGGACATGCTGACACCGGGAGTGGTGCTGCCATTGGCGGTTAAAAACCAGTAGAAGCCGGTGACACCCAGCAAGCCCAAGCCAACCACCAGCATGCCGGTGATGGCACCGCCGCGAAAAGCCACGTCAAGCGCTGGGCCAATGCCCCTGGTGGCTGCTTGCGCGGTGCGTACATTGGCGCGCACTGACACGTTCATGCCGATGAAGCCGCAAGCGCCGGAGAGCGTTGCGCCGATCACAAAGCCGATGGCACTCAGACTGTCCAGAAACACGGCAATCAGCACTGCCAGCACCACGCCAACGATGGCAATCGTCTTGTACTGCCGGGCCAGATAGGCCGCGGCACCCGTCTGAATCGCCTGGGCGATATCCTGCATTCGCTGGTTGCCAGCATCTTGGGAAAGAATCCAGCTACGCGCCCAAATGCCGTAGCCAACGGCGATCAAGCCGCAGATAAGCGCTAAAACCAGCGCTGAGTTGCCTGCCATAAATAGTTCTCCTGTCGTTGTTTCGCGAGTTAGTAGTGCAACGCATCCGGCACCACCGCTGCGTTGCTTCCTCGCCGTTTGGCATGCAAATGCACGACCCAGGCGATTGGCCAACGCCCGGACTGTAACGCCAAAAATGAGGTTTTTGGAGGCTCGCAAGTGGCGAGTAAGTAAAATCAGGACTAATCCGAACTGTTTCTGATTTAACTCAAACCTATTTACACACCATGTCATTAGATAACGTCACCCCTGGTCCCAATGCGCCTGAAGTTTTCAATGTGATCATCGAAATTCCGATGAACGCTGACCCGGTCAAGTATGAAGTGGACCATGAAACGCACGCCATATTTGTTGACCGCTTCATGAGCACGGCCATGCATTACCCCACCAACTATGGCTATGTGCCGCGCACCATCAGCGGTGACGGCGATCCGGTCGATGTGCTGGTGATCACGCCTGTGCCGCTGATTCCTGGCGTGGTGGTGACCTGCCGCGCCATTGGCATTTTGAAGATGGAAGACGAAGCCGGCATGGATGGCAAGGTGCTGGCGGTTCCCATTGACAAAATTTTGTCGCTCTACACGCGCTGGCAAAAGCCGGAAGACCTGAGCCCGGTGCGTCTGAAGACCATCGCTCACTTCTTTGAGCATTACAAAGACCTCGAAGCCAACAAGTGGGTCAAGATTTTGGGTTGGGAAGGCCCTGAATCGGCCAAGCAGGAAATCGTCGAAGGCATGGCGAATTACGACAAGGCCGACAAGAAATAATAGTGTTTTAGGCCTCTAGCCCTTTCTGAACAAGCGTAGCTAGCTACAACATAAATAGCGCCTGCTGGTGATTTCACAGCAGGCGTTGTTGTTTCTGCTGTGGCGCAATGGTGGCTTCGCCTAGACTTGAGTTGCATGAAATTTTGTGAAGGAGTTGCGCTTTGTAACTGTTGCGTTACGGCCCGCTTGGGCAAGAAAAGCCGGGCTTGCTTGATGCCCAAGGCCGGGTTCGGGACCTGAGTGGCATGCTGGACGACATCGGCGGTGCGGTGCTGCTGCCAGCTAGTCTGGCGCGCCTGCGTTCTGTGGATCCTCAAACCTTGCCGCTGGTGGCCGGAGTGCCGCAGCACGATTTGCGTCTGGGCGCCTGCGTGGCGCAGGTGGGCAAGTGCATTTGCATCGGCCTCAACTACGCCGACCATGCAGCCGAGTCCGGCATGCCGGTGCCACCCGAGCCAGTGGTGTTCAACAAGTGGACCAGCGCCCTGATGGGGCCTAACGATGGGGTCGACATTCCGCGCGGTTCTGTCAAGACCGACTGGGAAGTCGAGCTGGCGGTGGTAATCGGGCAGGGTGGACGCTACATCGCCGAGGCCGATGCCATGACCCATGTGGCGGGCTACTGCGTGATGAACGACCTGTCCGAGCGTGATTACCAGCTCAACCGCAGCGGTACCTGGGACAAGGGCAAGGGTTGCGACACCTTTGGCCCGCTGGGGCCGTGGCTGGTAACGGCCGATGAGGTGCCCAACCCGCAGGCGCTGTCGTTGTGGCTGGAGGTAGATGGTCAACGCATGCAAAGCGGCAGCACCGCCACCATGGTTTACCAGGTGCCGTTTTTGATCAGCTACCTGAGCCAGTTCATGAGCTTGCAAAGCGGTGATGTGATTTCGACCGGTACGCCACCCGGTGTTGGTATGGGGCGCAAACCACCGGTGTATTTGCGCGCCGGACAAACCATGCGTCTGGGCGTACAGGGCCTGGGCGAGCAGATGCAGGTGACACGTCAGGCCTGATTCGAGGTTTGATGCCGGGGGTTACGCCAGCGTTTTTTTACGTTGGTTTGAATGGACTGTGCTGTTTAAGTTCATCAACATACTGATGAATGCCGTCACGTTCTGCGGTTAAAAAGTTGTCGACCGCAGCAAAAAAGTCGGGTTGTGCCAGCCAGTGCGCACTGGTGGTGGTCACCGGCAGCAGTGCGCGGGCCAGTTTGTGTTCGCCTTGTGCGCCACCTTCAAAGCGCTGGTAACCGTGCGCAATGCACCAAGCCAGTGGTTGGTAGTAACAGGCTTCAAAGTGCAGACAGTCGACCGACTCCAGTGCGCCCCAGTAGCGGCCGTAGGCCACCCGCTCTGAATGTTCTAGATGATTTTTACCTGTAGCCCTTATACAGCTTGCGTTAATAGCTATCAAACTTGAAGCAATTGGCAAACCGTTACGCTCGGCAATGAAGAGCACCCAATCCTCTGGCATGTCACGCGCCATGCAGGCAAAGAAGGCACGGTTCAGGTAGGGTGCATTGCCGTGCTCAAGGTAAGTGCGCTCATAGCAGCGGTAGAAAAATTCCCAGTCACTGGGGCTGATGTCGCTGCCCTGTTGCACCCGAAAGCTCACCCCGGCTTGTGCCACCTTGCGCCGCTCCTGGCGTATTTTTTTGCGCTTCTCCATTGACAGGGTGGCCAAAAATTCATCAAAACCGGCGTAGCCGGGTGTGCTGTTGGTCCAGTGAAATTGCACGGTGTGACGCAGCAGCATGCCAGCCTCCAGGCAGGCGGGGCGGTCTTCATCGCTGATGAACAGGCTGTGCAAGCCAGAGAGGTGATGCTTGCGACACCATTCGATCAATACTTTGGTCAGCAGCGTGCGGTCGGGCGGGGACTGCGCCAGCAAACGACTGCCTGGCACCGGTATGAAGGGCACGGTACACACCGCTTTAGGGTAGTAGGCCAAGCCATGCCTGGCGTAGGCCTGGGCCCAGGAATGGTCAAACACAAATTCTCCGCCCGAATGCGACTTGAGGTACAGCACGCTGGCTGCGGTCAGTTGACCACCACGTTCAAGCAGAAAAAACTTGGGCGTCCAGCCCGTTTGCGGCGAGGCGCAGCCGGTGATATGCAAGGCCCGCAAGAACTCAAGGCGCATGAAGGGCGTGGCCTGGCTTTGGGACAGTAGCAGTGCTTCCCAGGCGTCCGCGTCGACCTCCAGCGGCGAATTCACTACCCGGATGACATAATCAATTGACTCGCAAACCATTCTGTTCCCAACTCCTTTTTTACACTTCATGACACTCAAAATCTGCGTTGCGCAACTCAATCTGATCGTGGGTGACCTGGCTGGCAATGCGCAAAAAATCATCAATGCAGCCACCTCGGCTTACCAGGACGGTGCGCGTCTGGTGCTGACACCCGAATTGTCGATTTGTGGTTACGCCGCCGAAGATTTGTTTTTGCGCACGGCGTTCATCGCCGCCTGCAATGATGCCGTGAAAGCAGTGGCCCGTGCATTGGCACCCTTGAAAGACCTCGCTGTAGTGGTGGGGCACCCGTCTGGTGGTGATCGTCGCACCCGTTCAGTGGCAGTTTCCGAGCGGTTCAACGCTGCCAGTGTCCTCCGGGAAGGGGTTGTGGTGGCGACCTATGCCAAGCGCGAGTTGCCCAATTACCAGGTGTTTGACGAGCGGCGCTATTTCACGCCAGGGCAAGATGTGTGCGTGTTTGAGGCGGGCGAGCCCGGCAATACGGTCAAGGTGGGTTTGCTGATCTGTGAAGATGCATGGCATGAAGCCCCAGCCCGGCTGACGCGCCAGGCCGGGGCCGAGTTGTTGGCCGTCATCAATGCCTCACCGTTTCATGTGGGCAAAGGCAATGAGCGCGAGCAGATGATGCGTGAGCGGGTGTTGAACTGCGGCTTGCCGCTGGTCTACGCGCACCTGGTGGGTGGCCAGGATGAGGTGGTTTTTGAGGGGCATTCATTTGCCCTCAATGCCGATGGCTCGTTGGCCGGTCGCGCCCCGAGTTTTATAGAAAATAGGCTTCTAGTCCAAGCAGAACGTGCGCTGATAGCTATTAATTTAGTAGCATCTATCGTGCCTGATCGCAGCCCTGATGCGGATTTGTGGGACGCGCTGGTGCTGGGTGTGCGTGACTACATCAATAAAAATGGTTTTCCATCGGTGCTGCTGGGCTTGTCTGGTGGGATTGACTCGGCGCTGGTGCTGGCCATTGCGGTCGATGCGCTGGGCCATGACCGGGTGCGTGCCGTGATGATGCCCTCGCCTTACACGGCTGACATCAGCTGGATTGACGCGCGCGACATGGCGGCTCGCCTGGGTGTGCGCTATGACGAGCACTCGATCGTGCCGGAGTTTGAAGCCTTCAAAGCGACACTCAGTCAGGAGTTCAAGGGCCTGGCCGAAGACACGACCGAAGAAAATATCCAGGCGCGCATTCGCGGCACGCTGCTGATGGCCTTGTCAAACAAATTTGGCAGCATTGTGCTGACCACTGGCAACAAGTCCGAAATGGCCACCGGTTATTGCACCTTGTATGGTGACATGGCAGGTGGCTTTGCCGTCATCAAAGACTTGGCCAAGACGACGGTGTTTCGACTGGCGCACTGGCGCAATGCAAACGACCCCTATGGCACCGGTTGCGAGCCCATTCCGAAGCGCATCCTTACCCGGCCACCGAGCGCCGAGCTGCGTGCCGATCAAAAAGATCAGGATAGCTTGCCACCTTATGAGGTGCTTGATGCAATTTTGGAGCGTTACATGGAAAACGATGAAAGCATCGAAGACATCGTCGCCGCTGGCTTTGCCAGTGCAGATGTGGAGCGGGTTACGCGGCTGATCCAGATCAATGAATACAAAAGACGCCAGTCACCGGTGGGGATTCGCGTGACGCATCGTAGTTTTGGCAAGGATTGGCGTTATCCTATAACCAACAAATTTCGCGCCTGAGTCGCGAGCCCGGTTGACAGATGACGCGCTGCCTGATTGATATTTTTTTAAGAGGATTTCCATGAAACAAATTACCGCTATCGTCAAACCCTTCAAACTCGAAGAAGTGCGCGAGGCACTTGCCGAGTGCGGCGTCACCGGTTTGACCGTCACTGAAGTCAAAGGCTTTGGACGGCAAAAGGGGCATACTGAGCTGTATCGCGGTGCCGAGTACGTGGTGGACTTCTTGCCGAAAGTGAAAATCGAAGTGGTCGTCAAGACCGATGATGTGGAGCGCTGTGTGGATGCCATCGTTAAAGCGGCCCACACTGGCAAAATCGGCGACGGCAAGATTTTTGTGACTGCCGTTGAGCGGGTGGTGCGCATTCGCACCGGCGAGCTCGACGAGTCTGCGATCTAAACCGCGTTTAACCTGGGCTGTTGGCCTGTGTTGCGCTGACCAGTTGTGTGCCCGCAAGGGCATCATGCCAAAACTGCTGTCTGGGGTGTAGGCGGCTCAAAATCGCCCAAACCGCAATCCATCCCAAAGTGATGACGATAGACTCGGCCGCAGTCAGTTGAAACCACCACGATGCCGCTAGCGCGGGTAAGAACCAGAGCCAGCTCAAGACGTAGCGCAGCAGTGCCCGCGATTGCGTCAATCGATTGCCAGACCGGTCGAGCACGCGGATATGCCAGGTTTTCATGGCCAGCGTTTGCCCTTTAGACCACAGCCAGACAAAGTAAATCGCAAACACGACAAACAGGAAAGCCTGTAACGCATGGCGGTTGTCCATCGCGTTCTTGGTTTGACTGAGCGTGCCAAACAGGTAGCCCGAAATAAAAACGACACCAAATAGAAGCAGACCCTCGTATAGCCAACAGGCCATACGCCGCCACAGGCCGGGGGCATTCAGCACGCGCTTATTCTGCTCATGGCTTGCTGGGGTCATTGGTGATGCTGGCACTTGGCTCAGTGGGTGGAGTCGGTAATTTTGGCGGTACAGGTCGAGTAAGCAGCGTTTTTTTGTCTGTCAAGCTTGCCGCCGACGCAGGCATTGCAATGCTGCCCGCTTTTTTGGGTGGTGGTAGGCGTTTGATGAGTTGGCCTGCTGGCGTTGGTTTGGAGGCTAGCGCCGTTCGCGGCGGCTTAGGTGGGGCTGTTTTGGCCAGTTGCTGCTTTTCTTCAGGACTCAAGGCCTGATAGGCCACCCATTTTTCTTTCTTTTGTACAGGTGTGATTTTTTGGATTTCTGCAAAATTCAGCCTGGCTTGCTGACGCTGATGTGGGCTAAGCGCAGCCCACTGTGCCATGCGCGTGTGCAGTTTTATTTGCTCGTCAGTCGACATCTGCGGGAAATTGGCACTCAGCGAAAACCATTTTCTTTTTTGCTCATCGCTGAGCTGATCCCAGCTATCTGCCAATGGCTTGAGGGTGGCTTGCTGGGCGGGAGTCAATGCGCGCCACTCCAGTGGCGTGAAGGGCGTGGAAAAGTCAGCCGAAGTAGCGGAATTGATGATTGGCTTCTTGGCACTTGAAGCAGCGTCGTCAGCCGGGCTTGCCGTGAGTGAAAAACTGGGCGTTGCCAGTCCCATGCCGACCAATGCAACGAGCAGCATCGCTAAAAACTGAATGGTCAAAACTCCACGCAGTCGCAGACCAAAACGCTTGTTGGGGAAAAGCAAGGACAAAGGACTCAAACTAGGGTTCCTGACGGTTGATCGTTTTCAGATACTGGGTAAACCCAGCGTCTATGTAGGCGGCTGGGGGTAGATCGTCGGTCAAGATGGAGACATCGATATCGGCCAGCTCGCGCGCCCCGAGTTCGTCTTGTATGGCATTGATGGCAAACAGCCCAATAACCAGAGTCAACAGCAAACCCACCGCACCGAGGCGCTGCCACCAACTTGCGTGCTCGCCACCGTGGCTGGCCGTCAAGATGCCCGACTGACCATGCGCAAACAGTGTGCTGGCGCCTTGCAGCAACAACGATTTGCGTTTATCAACCGCTTGCACTCGGGCAGCGCGCAATCGCTCTGAAACATCGTGAGGCAAATCATTGGTCGCATCGGACAGTCTGGCGGCAATGCGCGCACCAAATTGATCCATCGTGGTTTGAGCGACTTGAAGTTGTGTGCTGCTCATGGTTTGATCCCTTTTAACTTTAACGCCTTGAACAAAGCCTTTACCGCACGCGAACAATGGGTTTTGACGCTTCCATCGGAGCAACCCATTGCTGCAGCCGTGTCGGCAACATCCATATCTTCCCAGTAACGCATGAGAAACGCTTCTCGTTGACGGTCGGGCAACAATAATATTTCTTCCTCAATGGCGCGTAAGGTCTGGGCGCGCTCGCTGCTGGTTTCAGGGTTCTCAAATTCGGCACTTGGATTTGCCGATGCCAGACTTTCCAAAATATCAAACTCGTCATCATCCGTGCTGGACTGAAAATCGCTGAATGGTGAAAACAATGATTTTTGGACTTTTTGCCGCCGAAACCAATCCAGTGTGCTGTTGGACAGTATGCGTTGAAACAGCATCGGAAGCTCGTTGGTTGGCTTATGTCCGTAGTGTTCAGCAAGTTTCATCATGCTGTCTTGAACAATGTCAAGCGCTGATTCATCGTTGCGCACATGGTAGACGGTTCGTTTGTATGCGCGCTTTTCGACGCTTTTCAAAAAATCCGAGAGTTCAGCAGGTGTGGCCAATGGCAGTCTCTTTGATGGGGCAATGCAACTCAAGTTAAGCGCCAACGATGCGCTTCATGAACCGTTGCATTGTTAACTCGCGATTATTGCACCCCAGGAGCGTCGTTAGGCAGGCTTCGCGCAGTGCGATAATACGCGCTGCCAATTAAAGCAAACGGGTCATGACACGGCGCAAAAATCAGTGCGCCCATGGTTTTGGTCTCAAGTTTCAATGCGACACCAAAAGTGTTTGTAAAGAAGCACCCAAGGTCTTTCGTCAGAGAAATTCACAAAGGTTCATCATGGAAATATCAAAGGCCGAAACTATTTCGGTGTCAAATTCTTCTCAGTCCACTCACCGAGCTGCCAAGGGCAAACCGGTTGTCAGCCATCCAGAGCAGGAGCTTCGCGGGGCGGAGATCCTGATCAAAGCACTTCAGGCGGAAAACGTCAAGTTTGTCTGGGGCTATCCAGGTGGCGCTGTGCTGCACATTTACGATGCCTTTTTCAAGCAAGACACCATTCAACACGTATTGGTGCGCCACGAGCAGGCTGCCGTGCACGCCGCCGATGGTTACGCAAGGGCGACTGGTGACGTCGGTGTAGCGTTAGTGACATCAGGGCCGGGCGTGACCAATGCGGTAACCGGCATTGCAACTGCCTACATGGACAGCATTCCAATGGTCATCATCAGTGGCCAGGTGCCGACTCACGCCATCGGCATGGACGCATTTCAGGAGTGTGATGCCGTCGGCATTACGCGACCGATTGTGAAACACAATTTTTTGGTCAAAGACGCACGGGATCTGGCCGAAACCATGAAGAAAGCCTTTCACATCGCCCGCAGTGGCCGTCCTGGCCCTGTGTTGGTTGATATTCCGAAAGATGTGTCTTTTAAGAAGGTGCCCTACCATGGTTATCCGGAGTCGATTGAAATGCGCTCCTACAACCCGGTTCGTAAGGGGCACGGCGGACAAATCCGCAAAGCTTTGCAACTGTTGCTGACAGCCAAGCGACCTTATGTCTATACCGGTGGTGGCGTGTTGTTGAGCAATGCATCCGCTGAACTTCGGCAATTGGTGGACATGTTGGGCTATCCGTGCACCAACACGTTGATGGGCTTGGGTGCCTACCCTGCCAGCGACCGCAAGTTTTTGGGCATGCTGGGCATGCACGGCACGGTAGAAGCGAACAACGCCATGCAAAACTGCGATGTTTTGCTGGCAATAGGGGCGCGTTTTGATGATCGCGTCATCGGTAACCCGAAGCATTTTGCACAGAATGAGCGCAAGATTATTCACATTGACATTGATCCTTCAAGCATTTCCAAGCGCGTGAAAGTCGATACTCCGATCGTGGGCGATGTGAAAGAGGTGTTGTCCGAGATGATCGCCATGATCAAGGAAAGCACCGTCAAGCCCGATGCCAATGCGTTGGGTGCCTGGTGGGACACCATTGAAGGCTGGCGCAAAGGCAATTGCCTGAAGTATGAGCCTGGCAAGAACGACATCATCAAACCACAATATGTGGTTGAAACACTGTGGAACATGACCAAGGATGTGGATGCCTACATCACATCTGATGTGGGCCAACATCAGATGTGGGCCGCGCAGTACTACCGCTTTGACGAGCCCCGGCGCTGGATCAATTCGGGTGGTCTGGGCACCATGGGTGTGGGAATTCCCTACGCCATGGGCATCAAGTTGGCCAAGCCTGATAGTGAGGTGTTTTGCATTACCGGTGAGGGGTCGGTGCAAATGTGTATTCAAGAACTTTCAACTTGCCTGCAGTACAACACGCCAATCAAAATCGTTGCGCTCAACAACCGCTATCTTGGCATGGTTCGCCAGTGGCAAGAGGTGGAGTACGAGGGGCGCTACAGCCACAGTTACATGGACGCGTTGCCGAATTTTGTCAAACTGGCAGAAGCCTATGGTCACGTTGGCATGCTGATTGAACGTGCACAGGACGTGGAACCCGCTCTGCGTGAAGCGCGCAAACTCAAGGACCGAACCGTCTTCATGGATTTCCGTACCGACCCGACCGAGAATGTGTTCCCGATGGTGCGGGCGGGCAGTGGCATTACTGAAATGCTGCTGAGCTCTGAAGATCTTTAACCCAACTTGTACGAATCTATTGCCTGTCAAGCCTTGCAGTTACCGCTGCAGGGGGAGGGCGGCGAAAAGAGGAGTTTTTACTTATGAAACATATTATTGCTGTTTTGCTGGAAAATGAGCCAGGTGCGTTGTCCCGGGTGGTTGGCCTGTTCTCGGCTCGCGGTTACAACATTGAGTCGCTGACGGTGGCACCAACTGAAGATCCGAGCCTGTCACGCATGACGATCCAGACGACCGGTTCCGATGAGGTGATTGAACAAATCACCAAGCATTTGAACCGTTTGATTGAAGTCGTCAAGGTGGTTGATTTGACTGAAGGTGCTTATACCGAACGTGAATTGATGATGGTCAAGGTGCGTGCTGTCGGTAAAGAGCGTGAAGAAATGAAACGCATGGTTGACATATTCAGGGGGCACATCATTGATGTGACGGACAAGAGTTACACCATTGAACTGACCGGTGACCAGACTAAAAATGATGCATTTCTGGATGCAATCGAGCGCGGTGCTATCTTGGAAACAGTGCGGACAGGTTCCAGTGGTATTGGACGTGGTGAGCGTATTTTGCGAGTTTGATTTTTTAAAAACGGAGAGATGAATGAAAGTTTTTTACGATAAAGATTGCGATTTAAGCCTGATCAAGGGCAAAACAGTTGCCATCATTGGTTACGGTAGTCAAGGGCATGCACATGCCCAAAACTTGAATGACAGCGGCGTGAATGTCGTGGTGGGTCTGCGCAAGGGCGGTGCCTCCTGGCCAAAAGTTGAAAAGGCTGGCTTGAAAGTGGCTGAAGTGGCTGATGCTGTCAAGGCCGCTGATGTGGTCATGATTTTGTTGCCTGACGAGCAAATTGGAACGGTTTATTCGCAGGACATCGAACCCAACATCAAGCAAGGTGCCTCTTTGGTATTTGCGCACGGCTTCAATGTGCACTATGGTCTGGTAGCCCCGCGTGCGGATCTGGATGTATGGATGGTTGCGCCCAAGGCCCCTGGCCACACGGTTCGCGGAACCTATGCCCAGGGCGGCGGTGTTCCCCACCTGATTGCGATCCATCAAGACAACTCGGGTCGCTCGCGTGATCTGGCGCTGAGCTATTCCATGGCTAACGGCGGTGGCAAAGCAGGCATCATTGAGACCAGTTTCCGTGAAGAAACAGAAACTGACTTGTTTGGTGAGCAGGCTGTTTTGTGCGGTGGTACGGTCGAGTTGATCAAAGCCGGTTTTGAAACCTTGGTTGAAGCGGGTTACGCACCTGAAATGGCCTATTTTGAATGCCTGCACGAGCTGAAGTTGATTGTGGACATGATTTATGAAGGCGGCATAGCCAACATGAATTACTCCATCTCCAACAATGCCGAGTATGGCGAATATGTGACCGGTCCGCGCATTGTCACAAGTGCTACAAAGGATGCGATGCGCCAGTGCCTGAAAGATATTCAGACTGGGGAATACGCCAAGAGTTTCATTTTGGAAAACAAGGCTGGAGCGCCAACCTTGTTAAGCCGTCGCCGCCTCACGGCTGAGCACCAAATTGAAAAAGTTGGTACCTCATTGCGTGCCATGATGCCGTGGATTGCAAAGAACAAGCTGGTTGACCAAACCCGTAACTAAGTTCTGTCAGCAAACAATCAAAAGGCCACTCAAGTGGCCTTTTGTTATTATGGAACGACCTAAAAGGCCACTCGAATGGATGATGTAAACACAACTGACTTTGACGAACACGATGTGATCACTGCAAAAAAGCGGCGTAAGGGGGTTTACATCCTGCCAAACCTCTTCACGCTGGCTGCTTTGTTTGGTGGCTTTTACGCTATCGTCATGGCCATTAATGGACGATTTGACTTGGCTGCGGTCGGTGTGTTTTGCGCCATGATTCTCGACAGCCTTGATGGTCGGGTGGCGCGCATGACCAACACCCAAAGCGCTTTTGGTGAGCAGATGGATTCGTTGTCCGACATGGTTTCCTTTGGCGCAGCCCCGGCACTGATCGCTTATGTATGGGCGTTAAAAGGTCTGGGGCGCTGGGGCTGGATTGCGGCTTTTGTCTACTGCGCATGTGCAGCACTTCGCTTGGCCCGATTTAATGTCAACACAGGTGTTGTTGACAAACGCTACTTTCAGGGATTGCCGTCGCCTGCTGCTGCTGCACTGGTGGCAGGATTTATTTGGGTCATGACCGATTTGGGCGTGTCTGGCAGTAGCTTGGCATGGCCAATGTTTGCCATGTCACTTTATGCCGGTTTGACCATGGTCACCAATGTACCCTTTTACAGTTTCAAAGAAGTGCATATGAAGCGCAGCGTGCCATTTATTGTGATCGTGCTGATTGCAATCGGTATCGCAGTGATCAACATTGACCCGCCGATCGTCATGTTCAGTCTGTTTGTTGTCTATGGTTTGAGTGGTTATGTTGTCTATTTTTGGCGAAAAACCAAAGGTATTCCAACCAGTGTGATCAGCACATCCACCGATGAGCCGGATGAGCGAGGCCTGCACAAGTAGGCTGTGTTATATTGAAGTCATGCAATATTTTGATCTATCGCTGCTGCTAGCGCCCAACGGGCGGAGTTGTTAGCGTTTGATCGCATCACAACCCCAAAAGCCCGTATGCCACCGCAACGGGCTTTTTTGTTGGCATGAACGAATTCTGATTGCGGATTAATTGAAAACCCAGGAGAAATGACATGGCAGATAAAGTGATAATTTTCGACACCACTTTGCGCGACTGCTGCGTATCGCGCGTCAATTGGAGCGACTCAAAGTTGATGTGATTGAGGCTGGTTTTGCGGCAAGCTCCAATGGTGATTTTGAATGCATCAAGGCTATTGCAGAGGTGATCAAGGACTCCACGGTTTGCTCTCTGGCACGGGCCAGTGATCGGGACATTTCACGTGCTGCAGAAGCCTTGAAGCCGGCCAAATCCGGGCGTTTGCATTTGTTTCTGGCCACCAGCCCGCTGCATATGGAAAAGAAATTGCGCATGACCCCGGATCAGGTTTTCGAGCAATCCAAATTGGCGGTGCGATTTGCCCGCAATCTGATGTCTGACATCGAATTTAGCCCGGAGGACGCTTACCGATCAGACCCGGATTTTTTGTGCCGTGTCATTGAAGCGGTGATTGCCGAAGGGGCGACAACGATCAATGTTCCAGACACAGTGGGCTACGCTGTTCCCGAGTTGTACGGTAATTTCATCAAAGATTTGCGCACGCGTATTCCCAATAGTGACAAAGCAATTTGGTCAGTGCACTGTCATAACGACCTTGGTATGGCGGTTGCGAATTCGCTGGCAGGTGTCAAGATTGGTGGAGCCCGTCAAATCGAATGCACGATCAATGGGTTGGGTGAGCGCGCTGGCAATTGTGCCCTCGAAGAAGTGGTGATGGCGATCAAGACGCGGCGCGACTATTTTGACCTTGATGTGGGCATTGACACCCAGTACATTCTGGCAACCAGCCGCTTGGTAAGCCAAACCACAGGTTTTGTAGTGCAACCCAACAAGGCGGTGGTGGGGGCAAATGCCTTTGCTCATGCGTCGGGTATCCACCAAGACGGTGTCTTGAAGGCGCGTGATACCTACGAAATCATGACTGCGGAAGATGTCGGCTGGAGTGCCAACAAAATTGTGATGGGCAAATCAAGTGGTCGCACGGCTTTCAAATTACGGCTGCAAGAGTTGGGCGTCACGATCGGCAGTGAAGCTGAAATCAACAACGCATTCATCAAATTCAAAGACTTGGCAGATCGCAAGAGTGAAATTTTTGACGAAGACATCTTGGCCCTGATGAGCGAAGAGAACGTTGCCCAGAGTCGCGAGCGCTATGGTTTTGTATCGCTGTCTCAGCACAGCGAAACGGGTGAGATGCCGCATGCGACCGTGGTGATGACGGTAGATGGCAAGGAAGTCACCGGCAACTCCAATGGTAATGGTCCGGTGGACGCATCACTTAAAGCGATTGAGGTCAATGTCAACAGTGGTGCTGAAATGGTGTTGTACTCGGTCAATGCTATCAGTGGATCGACTGAGAGCCAGGGTGAAGTCACGGTGCGATTGCAGCATGGCGGGCGGGTGGTCAATGGTGTCGGCGCAGACCCAGATATTGTTGTTGCGTCAGCCAAAGCCTATTTGAGTGCCCTTAATAAATTGGAAAGCCAGGTCGAACGGGTGTCGGCACAGGGTTGAGAAGTGAAACCAGGTTAAGAAAGTCTTGCAAGTACTTGTTGCTGCGAGACTTTCTCGGATAAACTCCAAAGCTTGGAAACACGGTTTCAGGAGAAAAAGACATGGCGCATTTTCCACAGGGTTCATCGGGGAAAAAAATTCGCGGTTTGATCTGTCTGATCAGTCTACTTGGCTGGTTCGGCTGTACTCCTGTTTTAGCTGCAACTGGAACAAAACATGTTTCCGTAACCAAGAAGACAGTGGTGGTTGCAAAGCGGCGTGTTGCAAAAGCTTTTTCAGGCAAGAGTCGAAAAATTCGGGTTGCACCAATCCAAGTTGCAGCAAAACCATCGTTTGGTGAATTGGCTGGGTTGCACGCGTCGCAGGACAATCTCAACCTCAAATCAAGTGTGGCGCTTGTTGTCGATCAAGATACCAGTGAAGTTCTTTTCAGCAAAAATGATCAGGCGATTCTGCCCATAGCTTCTCTGACCAAACTAATGACCGGTCTGATTGTCAGCGAGGCGAATTTGCCAATGGATGAAATGATTGCCATCTCGCAAGAGGATGTCGACACCGAAAAAGGCAGCTCATCACGCTTGCGGGTAGGTACTGTCTTGAGTCGGGGTGAATTGTTACATTTGGCCTTGATGTCCAGTGAAAACCGGGCTGCTCATGCATTGGGCCGTACCTATCCAGGTGGACTTGCAACTTTTGTTGCGCTGATGAACGTCAAAGCCAAATCGTTGGGTATGAAAGATACGAGTTATGTCGAACCCACAGGCTTGTCGAGCAGCAATCAGTCAAGTGCCCGCGATTTGGTCAAGTTGGTTGATGTTGCGCACCACCATTCAATATTGCGCGAGTTGACTACATCGCCTAGTGCACAAGTTGAAGTTGGTCATCGCATGCTGCAATTCAACAACACCAATAGACTGATCAAAAACCCTTCTTGGGACATTGGGCTACAAAAAACCGGCTACATCACGGAAGCAGGACGCTGCTTGGTCATGCAAACCAGCATTGCAGGCCGCAAGCTCATCATGGTGTTTTTGGACTCGATTGGCAAGACCAGCCGTTTTGGCGATGCCCAGCGTGTGCGCCATTGGGTGGAGGCGGCATCGAGTGCGGCTGAAGTCCGAGTTGAAGCTGCTATGCTGGGAGGCTAAAGATTTCGCGGCTGGCAATTAGACTTGTCTGCTGCCCAAATTAGCCGAAATTTCCCGGGCCGTTGCCTTTAATTTGGGTAGCCAGGCTTCATCAAGTCGTCCGGCTGGTGCAGAAATTGACAGGCCAGCAACCAGTTTTCCCTGGTCATCGTAAATCCCAGCGGCCATGCATCGCACACCAAGCTCCAACTCCTCGTTGTCGTTGGCATAGGCATCCCTTCGAACTTTGCTGAGCTCTCGCTCGAGCGCTGGTAATTGCGTCAGACTATTTTTGGTGTGTCCACTCAGTCCGGTTCTTGATGCATAGGCACGTACCTTAGGCGTATCGTCAGCAGCTAAAAATAATTTACCGACGGAGGTCAAGTGCAATGGGGCCCGCCCGCCGATGGCGCGAATGACTTGCATGCCCGATCTTTCACTGTAGGCACGCTCCACATAGACGATTTCATCGCCCTGGCGCATGCTGAGGTTGACCGGTTGCTGGGTCAGCCTGTGCAGTTCCCGCATGGGCTCCAAAGCGGCATCTCGGACATTGAGTCGATTTTTAACCAGATTTCCAAGTTCAAGTAATCGCATTCCTAGCCGGTAGTTGCCAGCTTGAGGGCGATCAACAAATTTGCCGATTGCCAAGTCATTCAAAATTCGATGGGCAGTAGAAGCGTGCAACCCCGTTTTTTCACTGATTTCTTTCAATGAAATGCTTTCTTCACGCGAGGCCAAAACATCCATCAAAGCGAACATTCGCTCAATGACTTGAACCGTCGGGGCGACAGGTTTGGCAGGGTCAGTTTTTCGCATGAAAAATCCAAAACAGTAAATTTAAATTTTACCATGTGAAAATTTAACGATTCCCATCAGGTGTCACTGCACCTCTTTCCAGCTTTGTCCCAGAAGAAGTTCGCATGGCTTAAAACGGAGCTTGTAGGACATCTTCTGACAGTCGGCAATCCAGTAGCCGAGATAAAGATAGTTCAGCCCGAGCGACTGGGCGTACTTTATTTGCCACAGTACGTTATAGGTTCCGTAGTCTTTGCGGAGTTCGGGGGAGTAGAAGGTGTAAACGGCAGACAGTCCATCCGCAAGCCGATCAATGATCGAGACCATTTTGAGTTCGCCTTTTGAGTGATCTACGGAGGGTTGGCGAAACTCCACCATGAACGAATCCACGTTTGCTTTTACCAGGAACTCCGTGTACTGCGCTGCATCGTCGTGGTCCATGCCGCCGCCGGCATGACGGGCCTTCTGGTAGAGGGTGTAGAGTGCGAAATGTTCGTCGAAAAAGCCAGGTCCAATGACCGTCGATTGAAGTGTGGCATGGCGCGCCCATGCACGTTTTTGGCTTCTATCGGGGTTGAACTCGGCGACTGGCAGCCTGATTGAGGTGCATGCGCCGCAGTGATCGCAATGTGGGCGGTAGATGTACAAGCCACTTCGTCGAAAGCCGTGCCGTATTAAATCTGAATAGTGTTGCTGCGCAGTGGCATCGGACGTGACCGCCACCTGAGATCTGGCGATGCGCCCATCAAGATAGCTGCACGGGTAGGCCGCCGTCACGTAATACTGGAGGTTTTCCAATGTGCGTCTCGGGCGTTGTGTCAGTGGTTGAAGTGTCAAAAATACCAATTTCACGCCAGTATACGGGGGAAAATTTCCAGTCGAGTGACGGCATTTCTACCAACTCGCGCATGGTATTTGCAAAGCATTCTCTGGAAATTTCAATGGCGCCTAATGACGCAAGATGCCGTGTGTTTTGTTGGCAATCAATTTGGGAGATGTGGAACCGTCGACACATTGCAACCAATGCAGCCAATGCGATTTTTGATCCATCTGTTGCTTGATGAAACATGGATTCACCAAACACTGCGTGCCCGATGGCAACGAAGTACAGGCCGCCAACCAGTTGTCCATCAACCCATGTTTCGATGCTGTGCACCAAGCCTGCTCGATTAAAAGCCAAGTAGGCATCAATCATCTCAGGCACGATCCATGTTCCGGTTTGGTTATGGCGTGGGGCGGTTGCGCAGGCGCGGATCACGGACTCAAACGCGCAGTCAATGCGGATCTCGCAGTTTGGTGCCCGGGTGAATTTTTTCAGGGTCTTTCGAAAAGCTGGGTGCAGCTTGAATTCTGCAGTTTTTAGCACCATACGGGGGTCCGGGCTCCACCACAAAATGGGCTGATCGTGGCTGAACCACGGGTAAATGCCGTTTTTGTAGGCGCGCTTGAGGCTGTCAATAGACAGATCACCGCCAGCACAAAGAAGTCCGGGTGCAATTGATGTTGCGTCCCAGGCTTGCTGGATGTCTGGAAATGCCTGACCAGGTGTTAACCATTGCAGTGCTGCGGGTGTCATGTTCATGGTTGCGTTTTAAATGTTTTTATGTTGCCATGCAGCATGGCGCTATGTAAATTGGCAAAAATATCAAGCCAATGAGGCGTGTAGCCTCGTTTGATCGCAAAACCGTTGCTTTGAGCCATTACAATACTTAGAGTCGGGGCGTAGCGCAGCCTGGTAGCGCATCTGGTTTGGGACCAGAGGGTCGAAGGTTCGAATCCTTTCGCCCCGACCATTATTCTTTCTCGTGATCTCTGCCCGTAGCTCAGTTGGATAGAGCAACAGCCTTCTAAGCTGTGGGTCGGGGGTTCAATCCCCTCCGGGTAGACCA
>JBBQZI010000034.1:0-18875 GCA_038207855.1 Burkholderiales bacterium | reverse complement strand
CCGTAAGAGGCAATCAGCAAGATCTCAAAAAAAACAAACAGATTAAACAGATCCCCAGTTAAAAAAGCCCCCGCCAGGCCGAACAACTGCATCTGAAACAGCACATGAAAATGTCGGTCCTGGGCATCCACACCGCCGCTGGCAAAAACCACGGCGGGTAGTGCCAGCAGCGTGGTGATCAGCACCATCCCGGCCGCCAGCCGGTCAGCCACCAGCACAATGCCCCAAGGGGCTGGCCAGTCACCCAGCCGGTAAACCAGCACGTCACCGCTTGATACGGCTGCCAGCAAAGCGACGGCGGCGCTGACCTGAAGTAGCACTGAAACTGCTGCTACCCAGCGTTGAAAAGAGATGGGCAAGCGCGTCAGCGTCAGCAGCAAAATACCGACGATGAGCGGCAACAAAATCGGAAAAATAGCCAGATGGGCCATCATGTGGCCTCACCCTTGGTGTCAGATGGGCTATCCAGGCCGTCCACGTGGTCGTTGCCAAATTCGTCACGGGCGCGCAAGCTGAGCATGATGACAAAAGCGGTCATGGCAAAGCCGATCACGATGGCGGTCAGCACCAGCGCTTGCGGCAGCGGATCTGCGTAACCCGGGGCACCTGAGATGACCGGTGGCTGGCCAATCACCAGGTGGCCCGTGGCAAATAAAAACAGGTTGACGCCATACGACAACAAGGTCAATCCAAGCACCACGGCAAAGGTGCGGGCGCGAAGGATCAGGTAAACACCGCAGCCGGTCAAGGTTCCAATGGCCAGAGCAATCAGGGCTTCCACGAAGGCTGCTCCTTGTCATGGCTGGCGCGGTGGGCCAAACCAAGGTTGATCAAAATCAGCAGGGTCGCGCCGACCACCACCAGGAAGACACCCAAATCAAACGCCATCGCCGAGGCCAGTTCAAACGCACCCACCAGCGGCCAGTTCAAGTGGCCAAAGGCTGATGTCAGAAACGGACGACCAAAGGCCCAACTGGCCAGCCCGGTGAGCACAGCTAAGCCTAAGCCTGCGGCAATCAGTGGCTGGGTTTGTTCGGGCAGACGCGCATGGGTCCAGGTGACACCGTTGGCCAGGTACTGCATGATCAGCGCAATCGCGGTAATCAGGCCGGCAATGAAGCCGCCGCCAGGCAGGTTGTGGCCACGCAGAAAAATGAACGCGGAGACCAGCAAGGCCAGTGGCAACAACAGTCTGGCAAAGGTGGCCAAAATCATCGGGTGTGCATCGGTGTCCCAGGCGCGCCCACTGGCATCCCGGTTGGGTCCAGGTAGTCGCAATTTGCCCAGCAAGGCAAAAATGCCCAAGGCCGCGACGGCTAGCACCGTGATCTCACCCAGGGTGTCAAAACCCCGAAAATCCACCAGGATAACGTTCACGACGTTATGGCCACCCCCCCCGGGCACGCTGTTTTGTATAAAAAAACCGGCAATGTTGTCGCTGGATCGGGTCAGCACCGCCCAGGCCAATGCGCCTGCCCCGCCACCCGCCAGCAAGCCAAGGCCCACATCACGCCAACGCCGCAAGGCGCTGGATTCGCGGGGCGTGGTGACCGGCAAAAAATACAGTGCCAGTAACAGCAAAATGGACGTGACGACCTCAACAGAAAGTTGCGTCAGCGCCAGGTCAGGTGCAGAAAACTTGACAAACACCAGGGCCACGATCAACCCCACCGCGCCAATCAGCACCAGCGCTGTGATCCGCTGGCGGTGAAGCACGGTAGCCGCTAGCGTGGTCAGCAGCAAGGACACGGCAGCGGTTAGGCTGACCATATCCATTGCAAGCAGCGGTCGTGTACCCGTCAAAGGGGCTGGCGTCAGCGCCAAACCGGCAGCGCCGAGTACCACCGCGCTCACCACAAACCACATCAGTTGCCGCTGCAAAGAACCGGTGTCTACCCAAGAAGTGACGCGCTGCGCGAACGCCATCACCGGACGCAACAACGCATCAAAGATGGCCTTGCCATGCCATCGTTCGTCAAACCGGTCATTCAGGGAAAACAGCGGTTTGCGACCCCAGTACAGCAGGCTGCCGCCGGTCAGGGCAATGACGCTCATCCATAGCGCGGGATTGAAGCCATGCCAGATGGCCAGGTTGTGCTCGGGCAAGGGGCCTTGCAGCACGGCAGCCGCCGCGATAGCCAACAAAGGCTCAACCGTCTGGGCCGGGAAGATGCCCACCAGCAACACCAGGAGCACCAGAATTTCCACCGGCACTTTCATCCAGCGTGGTGGTTCATGGGGTGTCTTGTGCAGGTCGATCGGTTGGCCGTTGAAAAACACATCATGGATGAAGCGTATGGAATAGGCCACCGCAAAAATGCCCGCCAGCGTCACCACCACGGGCAACCACCACCCCATGCGCATGGCGCTCCCTGCGGCTATTGCTTCGGCAAAAAACATTTCCTTGGACAAAAATCCGTTGGCCAGTGGCACTCCGGCCATTGCTGCTGAGGCCACCATTGCCAGGGTGCCGGTGTACGGCATGTAATGCCACAGGCCGTTGATGCGACGCATGTCACGGGTGCCGCATTCGTGGTCAATGATGCCTGCCGCCATGAACAGCCCGGCCTTGAAGATGGCGTGGTTGATGATGTGAAACACCCCCGCGACGGCTGCCAGTGGCGTGCCAATGCCAAACAACGCCGTGATCAAGCCCAAATGGCTGATGGTCGAATAGGCCAGCAAACCTTTGAGGTCGTGTTTGAATAGGGCCATCACCGCGCCGAGCAAAAACGTGGTCAGGCCGATGCCGCCGACCCACCAGGTCCAGGCATCGGTGCCTGATAGCACAGGGAATAGTCGGGCCAGCAAAAAAACACCGGCCTTGACCATCGTGGCAGAGTGCAGGTAGGCAGACACCGGTGTCGGTGCCGCCATGGCGTTGGGCAGCCAGAAGTGGAACGGGAACTGCGCTGACTTGGTAAACGCACCCAGCAAAATCAATAGCAAGGCAGGTAGATAGAGCGGGTGGGCACGAACCAAGTCGCCATTGGCCAAAACCGTTGTCAGTTCATAGCTGCCGACGATCTCGCCCAGCAATAGAAAGCCCGCCAGCAAGGCCAGACCACCCGCGCCGGTGATCGCCAGCGCCATCTTGGCACCACTGCGCGCGGCCTCGCGGTGTCGCCAGTAGGCGATCAGCAGAAACGACGACAGGCTGGTGAGTTCCCAAAAAATCAGCAGCTGGATCAGGTTCTCGGATAACACCACGCCCAGCATGGAGCCCATGAACAACAGCAAGTAGGTGTAAAGCCGACTCAAGCTGTCGCGCTCTGACAGGTAGTAGTGCGCATACAGGATCACCAGCAGCCCGATGATCAGAATCAGCAATGAGAACAGCACACCCAGGCCGTCCATACGAAAGCTTAGGTCGAGCCCTGCGCTGGGTATCCAGCCCAAACGCTGGATGGTGGTTTGCCCTGCAAAGCTATTCATCACCGACGGCGACAAAATAGCGAGTGCCAGTGTTGTGCAGCCAGCTGTGGCCCAGGCTGACACGCTGCGACTGCATCTGGCCAGCAGTGTGATCAGTGCAGCACCAAAAAACGGTGTCAGTATGGCAAGTAGCAATTGCATCAAGCCATTTTTTCACACCGACGCATTGGTGCACCCGTATCGGCAGATAAATCCAATAGGTCGTGCTGGGAATAGCAGCGCGCAGTCAAGCGCGCCACTGGCTCGGGTAGCGCTTGTCAATGCGAAGACGCTGGGCCGTGCTGCATCAGCCGGTCGGTGTAAGCAATGGCCATGGCCGACAGCAAAAATGTGATGTGGATAGCAGTCTGGGCAATCAGCACTTTTTCATCGTAGTTGGCCGCGTTGATGAAGGTTTTAAGCAGGTGAATCGAGCTGATGCCAATGATGGCGGTGGCCAGTTTGACCTTCAGAACGGACGCATTGACATGGCTGAGCCACTCAGGTTGATCTGGATGCCCATCAATGTCCAGACGGCTGACAAACGTCTCATAGCCGCCCACAATCACCATGATCAGCAGGTTGGAGATCATCACGACATCGATCAGGGCCAGCACCACCAGCATGATGATGGTCTCGTTCAAGGCGGATACCTGGACATCGGATTTGTAACCAATGCTGCTAACGAGAGCCTGCAAGGCGGTCTGGTTGCCGAACGCTGCTTCAAGCAGGTGAATCAACTCGATCCAGAAGTGAAAAACATAAACACCTTGCGCCGCAATCAGTCCTATGTACAAGGGCAATTGCAGCCAGCGGCTGGCAAAAATCAGCCGGGGAATCGGGCGCAAGGGTTTGAGTTTGGGGGGGGTGGGTTCAGACATTAAAGTTTTCGGTAAACAGAGTGGTTTTCAATTTTAACGGGGTCGGATGACAAATTGATAATAGTCAGTGGCATGTAAGTGCCAGCCTTGACATTACTAGGCGAACTTCATTAACTAGAGGAGATAGATCTGTGAGCACAAAACCGTCTGCTGTTGAATCCACATTGGTTGAAAACCGCGTATTCCCGCCAAGTGACGCCTTTGTCAAGACCGCCCGCATTTCCGGCATGGAAGGCTATAACGCCTTGTGCGCCGAAGCCGAGAATGATTTCGAAGGCTTCTGGGCCCGCCTGGCGCGCGAAAACGTGGTCTGGAACAAGCCGTTCACCAAAACACTCGACGAGTCCAATGCGCCTTTTTACAAGTGGTTTGAAGACGGTGAACTCAATGCGTCGGCCAACTGCCTTGACAAGCATATGGGCACGCCCAATGAAAACAAGGTAGCGGTCATTTTTGAAGCCGATGGCGGCGAAGTCACCAAGACCACCTACAAAGAACTGTTGGCCAAAGTCAGCCAGTTTGCCAATGCTTTGAAATCGCGCGGCATCCAAAAAGGCGACCGTGTCCTGATTTACATGCCCATGACGCTTGAAGGCGTGGTGGCGATGCAGGCCTGCGCCCGTATTGGTGCCACCCACAGCGTGGTGTTTGGTGGCTTTTCGGCCAAAGCACTGCAAGAACGCATCATTGACGCTGGCGCAGTGGCGGTGGTTACGGCCAACTTCCAGATGCGCGGTGGCAAACAATTGCCTCTGAAATCAATCGTTGACGAAGGTCTGGCTCTGGGCGGCTGCGAATCCATCAAGACCGTGCTGGTGTTCGAGCGCACCACGGCGGCTTGCAACATGGTTGCTGGCCGCGACATCACCTTCACCGAAGCGCTGGCCGGTCAAAGCACCGATTGCGCACCGGTCATGGTGGGTGCCGAGCATCCGCTGTTCATCTTGTTTACATCCGGCTCAACCGGTAAACCCAAGGGTGTGCAGCACGCCACCGGCGGCTTTGTGCTGTGGTCCAAGCTGACCATGGACTGGACCTTTGACCTGAAGGCTGATGATATTTTCTGGTGCACGGCTGACATCGGCTGGATCACCGGCCACGCCTATGTGGCTTATGGCCCGCTGGCGGCTGGTGCCACGCAAATCATCTTTGAAGGCATCCCGACTTTCCCGAATGCCGGTCGTTTCTGGCAGATGATCGAGCGTCACAAGTGCACTATTTTCTATACCGCACCGACGGCGATCCGCTCGCTGATCAAATCAGCCGAGTCGGACGAAAAAGTCCATCCGGACCGCTCTGATCTGTCGAGCTTGCGTATTTTGGGCACCGTGGGTGAGCCCATCAACCCAGAAGCCTGGATGTGGTACTACAAGCACATTGGTCACGAAAAGTGCCCGATTGTTGACACCTTCTGGCAGACCGAAACCGGCGGCCACATGATCACGCCGCTGCCTGGCGCGACCCCGCTGGTGCCCGGTAGCTGCACGCTGCCGCTGCCTGGCATCATGGCCGCCATTGTTGACGAAGCAGGTCAAGATGTGCCCAATGGCTCCGGCGGCATGCTGGTCATCAAACGCCCTTGGCCGTCGATGATTCGTACCATCTGGAATGACCCCGAGCGTTTCAAAAGCAGCTATTTCCCGGCAGAAATGGGTGGTACCTATTACCTGGCTGGCGACGGCGCGGTGCGCAGTGAAGACCGTGGTTACTTCCGCATCACCGGCCGCATTGACGATGTGTTGAACGTGTCGGGTCACCGCATGGGCACGATGGAAATTGAATCGGCGCTGGTCGGTAAGACTGACCTGGTGGCAGAAGCCGCTGTGGTGGGTCGTCCGGATGATTTGACGGGTGAAGCGATTTGCGCTTTCGTGGTCTTGAAGCGCGGCGTGCCTACCGGTGATGAAGCCAAAGCGATTGCCAAGGAATTGCGTGACTGGGTCGCCAAAGAAATTGGCCCCATTGCCAAGCCCAAGGACATCCGCTTTGGTGAAAACTTGCCTAAAACCCGTTCGGGCAAGATCATGCGCCGCTTGCTGCGTTCACTGGCCAAGGGTGAGACGATTACGCAAGACACCTCAACGTTGGAAAATCCAGCCATTCTGGGTCAATTGGGTCAGGCCTACTGATACTATTAAAAATATAGCTTCTAGCGCTTATTTTATAAGGGCTAGAGGCCTATTTAATGTAAAAAAGCCCGCAAAATGCGGGCTTTTTTGTGGGCCAGTGGCAGGGTCAGCCGTGCACTTATTTCAGTGACAGAATCCATGCGGTTAGTTGCTTGGCCTCGGCTTCATTGACTTGCGGGTTGGCGGGCATGGGAATCGCACCCCAAACGCCTGCGCCACCTTTCATGATCTTGGTGACCAGTTTGGCTGTGACATCTTGACCGGCGTATTTTTTGGCCACATCCTGGTAGGACGGGCCGACTACTTTGCGATCAACGGTATGGCAGGCCAGGCAATTTTTCTTTTTGGCTAACGCATCATCGGCGAGCGCCGGGGTAATCAGTGCAGCCGCTGCAAGAATGGCAAAAAGTGTTCGTTTCATGGTGTCATCCTGTCGAAAAAATGAAGCAGTTTGCTTAACGCGATTGTAAGCAGGGCGGTTGACACCCGGCGCGGGCAGGGCCGGTGCCACCGCCTGCAAATTGTGTGTATTTGTACCATCTGCCAAGCGGATTACTATTCGACCATCTTGTTCAACCGGGAAAAGTCATGTATCTACTGGGTTTGGGTCTCATATTGCTGCTGTTGAAATTCATGGAATTTGGTCCGGTGGCGCTTTGGTCGTGGTGGTGGGTGTTGGCGCCTTTTGCGCTGGCAGCTGTTTGGTGGGCTTGGGCCGACAACTCTGGCTACACCAAGCGCAAAGCGATGGAGCAAGAAGACAAGCGCCGTGATGCGCGCCGCGATCGCCTCAAGGAAAAACTGGATGCAACCTATCGCAGAACCCGTCGCTAAAGTATTCGTCAATAGCCCTCATGGCGGTAGCTGCCGCGTTGCAGGCGTACTATTCTGCAAGTCAATCGGCTGCGGCTGTCGGAGATAATCCTCGCGCTGATTTACTGCTTTGTTCTAACCATTTTCTGAAGACTAATCACCATGCCTGCATACCGTTCCAAGACCACCACCGCCGGCCGCAACATGGCTGGTGCCCGCGCGCTGTGGCGTGCCACCGGCATGAAAGACGGCGATTTTGACAAGCCGATCATCGCCGTGGTCAATTCCTTCACGCAGTTTGTGCCCGGCCACGTGCACCTGAAAGATATGGGCCAGTTGGTGGCGCGCGAGATTGAAGCCGCCGGTGGTGTCGCCAAAGAGTTCAACACCATTGCGGTCGACGACGGCATTGCCATGGGGCATGACGGCATGTTGTATTCGCTGCCGAGCCGCGACATCATTGCCGATTCGGTCGAGTACATGGTCAACGCGCACTGCGCCGACGCCATGGTGTGCATCAGCAACTGCGACAAGATTACCCCCGGCATGCTGATGGCCGCCATGCGCTTGAATATTCCGGTGGTTTTTGTCTCAGGCGGCCCGATGGAAGCTGGCAAAACCAAGCTTGGTGTCATCAAGCTTGATCTGATCGATGCCATGGTGCAGGCGGCGGATGACTCGGTGTCTGACGAAGACCTGGCTGAAGTCGAGCGCTCGGCTTGTCCCACCTGCGGCTCCTGCTCGGGCATGTTCACCGCCAACTCGATGAACTGTCTGGCTGAGGCCCTGGGTCTGGCCTTGCCGGGCAACGGCACGGTGGTGGCCACCCACGCTGACCGCGAACAACTCTTCAAGCGCGCTGGCCATCTGATTGTGGAATTGTGCAAGCGTTACTACGTTCAGGACGATATCTCGGTGCTGCCGCGTTCGGTCGGGTTCAAGGCGTTTGAGAATGCCATTGCGCTGGACATTGCCATGGGCGGCTCGACCAACACCATCCTGCACATCCTGGCCATCGCCCAGGAGGCCGAGATTGACTTCACCATGAAAGACATCGACCGCTTGTCACGCAGCGTGCCGCAATTGTGCAAGGTGGCCCCGAATACACCCAAGTACCACGTTGAAGACGTGCACCGGGTCGGCGGCATCATGGCCATTCTGGGCGAGCTTGACCGCGCTGGCAAGCTGCATACCGATGTGCCCACGGTGCATGCCAAAACCATGAAGGATGCGCTCGATCAGTGGGACATCATGCGCACGCAGTCCCCCGAGGTGCACAAGTTTTACATGGCGGGCCCGGCCGGCAAGCCGACGCAGATTGCTTTCAGCCAGTCCACCCGCTGGCCCAGCCTGGATATGGATCGCGCTGAGGGTTGCATCCGTTCCAATGAACACGCGTTCTCGCAGGAGGGCGGCCTGGCGGTGCTGGTTGGCAACATCGCGCTCAATGGTTGTGTGGTGAAAACTGCCGGTGTCGATGACGCGCTGATGGTGTTTGAAGGCCCGGCCCATGTGACCGAATCGCAGGACGAGGCGGTTGAACACATTTTGGCTGACCAGGTCAAGGCCGGTGACATTGTGATCGTGCGCTACGAAGGCCCCAAAGGCGGCCCCGGCATGCAGGAAATGCTCTACCCCACGTCGTATATCAAGTCCAAGGGCCTGGGCAAAGCCTGCGCGCTGCTGACCGATGGCCGGTTTTCGGGTGGCACATCGGGCTTGTCCATCGGCCACGCCTCGCCCGAGGCCGCCGCCGGTGGTGCCATTGGTCTGGTGCGCAATGGCGACCGTATTCGCATTGACATCCATCAGCGCTCGATCAACGTGCTGCTGTCAGATGAAGAGTTGGCCAAGCGCCGCGCCGAGCAGAATGTGCTGGGCTGGAAACCGGCGCTGCCACGGCCACGGCGCGTGTCTACTGCGCTGAAAGCTTACGCCAAACTGGTGATGTCGGCTGACAAGGGTGCCGTGCGCGATGTGTCCTTGCTTGAGGACTGATTTCGCCACCCTATGCTGATTCATCCTCAAATCAATCCCGTCGCCCTGCAACTCGGCCCGTTGGCCGTGCACTGGTACGGCCTGACTTACCTGGCCGCGTTTGGTCTGTTCATGTGGCTGGGCCAACTGCGCTTGAAGCATGAGCCGTTTGCCTCGCTCAAAGGGCCGCAGGCGTGGAGTAAACGCGATGTGGAAGACATTCTCTTTCTGGGCGTGATGGGGGTGATTTTGGGCGGGCGCATCGGGTATTGCCTGTTTTACAAGCCGCTGTATTACGCGGCGCACCCGCTCGAAGTGTTTGCCGTGTGGCAGGGTGGCATGAGCTTTCACGGCGGCATGCTGGGCGTGATTGTGGCCATGCTGTGGTTTGCCCGAACGCGTCATCGACCTCTGATGCAGGTGGCGGATTTTGTGGCACCGTGTGTGCCGACGGGTCTAGCGGCGGGGCGGGTTGGCAACTTCATCAATGGCGAGTTATGGGGCCGCTTGTGTGACCCTGATCTGCCTTGGGGTATGGTGTTTCGCGGTGCGGGTGACTTGCCGCGTCATCCGTCACAGGTGTACCAGTTCCTGATGGAAGGCTTGTTGCTGTTTGTGCTGCTGTGGCTGTTTGCCCGCAAAGAGCGCCGCCAGGGCGAAGTGGCGGCGGCGTTTTTGCTGGGCTATGGGGTGTTTCGCTTCATCGCTGAATTTTTCCGCGAACCCGATGCGTATCTAGGCCTGCTCAGCCTTGGCATGAGCATGGGCCAGTGGTTGTGCGTGCCGATGATTCTGGGCGGTGCTGGCTTGTGGTGGTGGGTGCGTTCTACCAAGAATTTAAGTAAAAATAGCCTCTAGCCCTTTATTTACCTGCGTAAGTAGCTATTAAAAATATAGCTAAGCGTTTGCAAAGTGACACACCATGCCAGCACGCATCAAGTTTGAACAGCAACACGGCCTGGCCCGTGTCACGATCAGTTACCCCAAGCGTTTTAACGCCATGTCGCGCACCATGTGGCGCGAACTCAAAAGCGTGTTTGAGCAGATTCAAGCCGATACAACGCTGCGCTGTGTGCTGGTGGTCGGGCAGGGCGCGCATTTTTGTGCGGGTGGTGACATTTCAGAGTACGCCAGTTTTCGCTTCGAGCAAGCGTCGTTGCGCGAGTTTCATGAAGTCGATGTATGGGGTGCTTTAAGTGCCATGCTGGCGTGCGACGTGCCGATGGTGGCGCAAATTGCCGGCAATTGCATGGGTGCCGGGGTTGAAATTGCCAGTTGTTGTGACATTCGCATCGCTGGCATGTCGGCGCAGTTTGGCGCGCCAATTGCCCGCCTGGGGTTTCCGATGGCCCCGCGTGAGGCCGCGCTGGTGAGCCGTGAACTGGGCGCGCTGACGGCTCGTCAGATGTTGCTGGAAGCGGCCGTGTTGGGTGCCCCCGAGATGGCGCAGCGGGGTTTCCTCAGCCACTTGGTGGCCGACGCTGATCTGGACCTTGTCACGCAGGCAACCTGCCAGCGCATGGTGGCTTTGGCACCTCAGGCGGCACGCTTGAATAAACAAACATTTCGTGCATTAAATCCGGCTCTAGCCCTTATGGATACTGCGCAGACAGCTACTTATTCTGAAGCAACAAAAGACCCGGTAGCCGCCTTGCTGGCGGGTGCTTACGCCTATGCCGACAGTGCTGAGCAACGTGAGGGCATCACAGCATTTCTTGAAAAACGGCCGCCTGCTTTTTAATCTACTGCATTCGCGTACAGTTCAGCGCCGAGCAATTGGTATTTTTCCCAACCTCAACTTAACCGAAAGCGCCATGCAAGTCATACAAATCCTGTTGCGTCCTGAGTCGGTTGTGGCCAATGAACTGGCAATGCTGCGCGACAGCGATCCGCAGCTTCTGCTCGTGTTCGGCAACGCCGCTTGGCTGGCTGCGTTGGCAGGTCCGCTGACTGAATTGTTTCCATCAGCCAAGTGCCTGGGGTGCTCTACGGCCGGTGAGATTTCTAGTCAGGGTGTTAGCGACGGCACCTGCGTGGTTACGGCGGTGCGTTTTGACTCAACACGGGTGCAGGCCGCCAGCACGCTACTGGCCTCCATGGACGATTCGTTTGCCGCCGGCCAACGCCTGGCGCACCAATTGTCAGCAGCCGGGCTGCGTGCGGTGCTGGTTTTGGGTCAAGGGGTCAATATCAACGGCAGTGCCATGATTGCTGGCATGACCGAAGTGCTGGGTACCGAGGTGCTCATCACCGGAGGTCTGGCCGGTGACGATGCGGCCTTTAAAGAAACGCTGGTTCTGTGTGATGGCGCGGTCTTTAGCGACCGTATTGCCTGTGTTGGCCTGTATGGCGAGCAGCTGGAGGTCTCGCATGGCTCGTTTGGCGGCTGGATGCCGTTCGGCCCGACGCGCAAAGTGACCCGCTGCGCCAACAATGTTTTGTTTGAACTCGATGGCGAGCCGGCCCTGGCAATCTACAAACGCTACCTGGGTGAACATGCTGCCGGGTTGCCGGCCTCGGGCTTGCTGTTTCCGTTTTCAATGCTGGGTAGCGATCAAAACGAGGTCGGCTTGATCCGCACTATTTTGGCAGTCGATGAGGCGCAGGGCAGCCTGACTTTGGCCGGCGACATTGACCCGGACGGCTATCTGCGCCTGATGCATGCCAGCACCGATGCGCTGGTGGACGGTGCCGAAGCTGCCGCGCAGGCAGCCAAACAGGCGCTGCAAAGTGGCGGGCAGGGCTTGGCGCTGTTGGTGAGCTGTGTGGGTCGAAAGCTGGTCATGGGTGGGCGGGTTGAAGAAGAAGTCGAGGCCGTAGCCGATGTGCTCAAACAGTCCGCCCTGCTGACCGGTTTTTATTCCTACGGCGAGATCAGTCCGTTTACTGGTGGCATGGCTTGCAAGCTGCACAATCAGACGATGACCATCACCCATCTGACTGAACGCGTGTAACGCCGTTCGGATTTCGGAAATTCATTTGCCATGCATAAGCTACTGACACGCCAGGTTCGGCGTTTATTGGGGATTGATGAAGACCAATTGCCGGCGGCGTTGGCTGAGTTGACACAACTGGCCAAAGCCTCGGGTGCGTCGGATGGTGCGATGCATGTGCTGGGCGGACTGTCTGGTTTTATGGCTTGTGTTGATGAAAATTATGTACAAAGCGACCGCGATCTTGACCTGAAGACACGCAGCTTGCAACTCAGTTCGGTCGAGTTGTCGGGCACCAATGACCGCCTGCGCCAAGAATTGGCAAGCCGCACCCGCACCATTGATTCATTGCGCAAAACGGTCAATAGCCTGTTACACAACGCCGATGCCGACTTGACTGATGTGCAGGATGACAATCTGGAGTCGTTGTCACAGCTGATGTCAGGCTTGGTGCAGCAAAGCGAAGTGAGTCAGCGCAAGTTGAAGGCGGCTTTGTTTGATCTGGCTAAACAAAAGTTCGCGCTGGACCAGCATGCCATTGTGAGCATTACCGACATGATGGGCCGCATTACCTATGCCAACGACAGGTTTTGTCAGATCAGTGGCTATGCACAAGCGGAGTTGATTGGGCAAAACCATCGTTTGATCAAGTCCGCAGAGCATCCGCCAGCCTATTTTGAACACCTGTGGCAAACGATTGCCTCGGGACAGGTCTGGCATGGCGAGACCTGCAACCGGGCCAAGTGTGGTGATTTGTACTGGGTGCAAGCCACCATCGTGCCCTTGCTGGATGACACCGGTTTGCCACAGCAGTACATTGCCATTCGCACCGACATCACCGCACGCAAACGCATGCAGGTGGCCGTGGCTGATGCTGAAGCGCGGGTGCGGCGCATCGCCAATGCGGTGCCCGGGGTGGTGTACCAGTGCGAAGTGGGACACGGAGCAATTCGCTACACCTTTGTTTCCGAGCGCTTGACCGAAATTCGTGGGCTTGACCCTGATGCGCTGCTGGCCGATGGCATGGTCGCGTTTGAGCAGATCATTGAGGACGATCGCGAACGCTGTTTTTCGGAGGTTTTGGCCGCTGGGGTCAAACGCGAAAGCTGGCGCAGCGACTACCGGGTGCGCATGAATGATGCCAGCCTGCGCTGGATTCGTTCCGAGATCAACCCCGAGCCAGAGCTGGCCGTTGACGGCGCCACGGTGTTTACCGGAATTTGGCAGGATGTGACCCAATTGAAGAAGGCGGGTGAGCGTTTGCGGGAGGTCACCGAGAGCATTCCTGTGGTGGTGTTTCAGTACCGCTTATGGGCCGATGGTCGGCAAGGCTTTCCGTTTTGCAGCGCGGTCGCCGAGCAGGTTTGTGGACTTGCGCCACTCGATGTGCAGGCTGATCCGGCGGCTTTTTTTGACCAGATTCACCCCGATGACCAAGAGGCGTTTGTGGCGGCCTTTGTCAATTCAGCGCGAAGCTTTGAGCGCATCTCGCTGGATTTCCGGATGCGGCACAAGCGCACTGATGATGAGATTTGGGTTCATGGCGAATCCTTGCCCCAGCAAGCAGCGGAGGGTGGCGTGTTGTGGAACGGCTATCTGGCCGATATTTCACAAGCTCGACAGGTTTCCGAAGATTTGCGCCGCGCCAAGGTGGCGGCCGAAGTAGCCAATCGTGCCAAGTCGGACTTTTTGGCCAATATGAGCCACGAAATTCGCACCCCCATGAATGGTGTGATTGGCATGACCGAATTGGCACTGGATACCGACCTGACGGCGGAGCAGCGCGAGTACCTGGAGATTGTCAAATCTTCGTCAGATGCCTTGCTCAGGGTGATCAATGACATTCTGGATTTTTCGAAGATCGAAGCCGGCAAGTTGTTGATCGAAATAATTTCCTTCGATTTGGGCCGCATGGTCAGTGAAACCCTGAAGACGCTGGCGGTGCGCGCGCAAGCCAAAGGCCTTGAGCTGGTCTGTGACATTGACCCGGATGTGCCGGAGGTTTTGCTTGGCGACCCGGGGCGACTGCGCCAGATTTTGACCAATCTGATCGGCAACGCCATTAAATTTACCGATCAGGGTGAGGTGGTGCTGCGTGTTGCCTCACAGACGCTTGCCAACGGCAGTGAACGTGTCAACTTTTCGGTGCAGGATTCGGGGATTGGCATTCCGGCATCCAAGTTGAACAGTATTTTTGAGGCATTTTCGCAGGAGGACAGCAGTATTACCCGGCGCTACGGCGGCACCGGTCTGGGCTTGTCGATTTCAGCACGGCTGGTGGAAGCGCTGGGTGGCCATATTTCGGTGCGAAGTGAGCTTGGACGGGGTAGCCAGTTTGATTTTTCGGTGCCGATGGCGCGTGATACCCAGAGTCTCCAGTCCCATACCGATCCGGTTGGATTCACTGATTTGTCGGTGTTGGTGGTGGACGACAACGAGGTCAACCGGGCCGTCATCGCGCACACGCTGCACAGTTTGGGCATGCGCATCACGCAGGCCAATTCCGCACAAGCTGCCCTGGCACTGGTGCAGGATGCGCTTGCCAAGCGGCAGCGGTTTGACCTGCTGCTGCTGGATGCCCACATGCCTGACGTGGATGGCTTTGCGCTTGCCGAGCAAATTCTGGCCTTGCCGGCGTGCGCTGACTGGCGCTTGGTGATGCTGTCTTCAGCCGGGCTCAAGGCTGATGCCCAGCGCTGTACTGACGTTGGTTTTGCTGCCTACCTGTCCAAACCATTCACACGCTTCGAGTTGACGCAGGTGCTGGGCCGCTTGGTCACTACTGCGGATACTGCGCCGCAGGCACTGGTCACGCGCCATGTTGTACCCGATGAGCCCGCCACGCTGAATATCTTGTTGGCAGAAGACAACGTGATCAATCAGAAGCTGGCCGTGGCGCTGCTGGCGCGTTGGGGGCACCGCGTCACAGTCGCGGCAAACGGACAAATCGCACTTGATCAACTGGCGCAGCGCCGCTTTGATCTGGTTCTGATGGACATGATGATGCCGGTGATGGATGGCTTGGAGGCCACACAGCGCTTTCGTGCCGGCGAGCAGGGCGCCCGAACCCCCATTGTGGCCATGACTGCCAACGTGATGCAGGGCGATCGTGACCGCTGCCTTCAAGCCGGCATGGACGACTACATTGCCAAGCCGATTGAAACCGCCGAGTTGCAGCGCGTATTGACACGCTTTTCGAATTTGCAGGATGGCTTTGCGTCTGGCTTGGGCCGTCGCGTCGGCGATGGCGTTCCAAGCGCGGGTGCCGACCTGTTGGCTGCTGGCTTTGACTACGCTGATGGCTTGCGTGCAGCCGATCAAGAGGTCGTCGACATCATTACAGATGTATTTTTTCAACAGTGGCCGCTGGATGTCGAAAAAATGCAGAGCGCACTGGCCAATGGTGATCTGAAGCCGCTGATGCACACTGCGCACGTGCTGAAAGGCACTTTAGGCATGTTTGGGGCCAAACCTGCCGTGGTTCTGGCATCCGAGCTTGAAAAACTGGCAGTCGCCACGCTGGATGGCTCGGCACCACAAAATAATGCAGTTTTGAGTGAAAAATTACTCGCTTTGCAAGCGCAGGTTGCACTTTTGCTGCTGGCTATGAAAGCTCAGCAGGCGTGAATGCTACCCAATTACGGAATCTATTGACATGACTTACAAGGTGCTGATCGTTGACGATGCGGAGATCAATCTGATCTTGTTTGAAACCCTGGTCAAGCGTCTGGGAGATTGCGAACCCATCACTTTTTCCAACGCTCCAAAGGGCTTGGCTTGGGCACAAGAGAACGATATCGATTTGCTGATTGTTGACTACATGATGCCTGAGCTGAATGGTATGGAGTTCATTTCCCGCCTGCTGGCCACGCCCGGCAAGGCTGATGTACCGGTGCTCATGATCACGGCCAGTGACCAAAAGCAGATTCGTTACCGTGCGCTTGACGCGGGCGCAACTGATTATTTGACCAAGCCAGTCGACAAAATTGAATTCATGGCGCGTGCCAAAAACATGCTGCAGCTTGGCGCGGGCCGCAAGGCGCTGGCCGACCGAGCCGACTGGCTGGCCGAAGAAGTGCGCAAAGCCACCAGTGAGATTGTCCGGCGCGAGCGAGAAACGGTGATTCAATTATCCAAGGCCGCCGAATACCGGGATCCTGAAACCGGGTCCCACATTTTGCGCATGGCGCACTATTCCGAATTAATTGCCAAAGGCATCGGTTTGTCCAAAGCCGAGCAGGAGCTGCTGCTGGAGTCAGCCCCCATGCACGATATTGGCAAGGTGGGCATCACCGACAACATTTTGCTCAAGCCGGGCCGTTTGACACCCGACGAGTTTGCCATCATGAAAAATCATGCCGTGATTGGCCATGAGATTTTGAAGGGCAGTTCATCGAGGATATTGCAGGCCGGCGCTGAAATTGCGCTTGGGCACCACGAAATGTTTGACGGATCAGGTTACCCCAACGGCCTGATCGGCGAGGCGATTCCGATATTCAGCCGCATCGTGGCGGTGGCGGACGTGTTTGACGCACTGACATCTGAGCGGCCCTACAAGAAAGCCTGGACCGTGGAGCAGGCATCCGAGCACATCAAGGCTGGCGCGGGCAAGCACTTTGATCCCCGTTGTGTCGATGCACTTTTTTCAGAATGGGACGGCGTGATGGAGATTTATCAGCGTTTGAAAGACAAGCATGAAGCGTGATTAGCTATATTAAATATAGCTGTACACGCTTATTCTATAAGGGATAGAGGCCTATTTACCTTAAAACAAGTACCGGAATATGTGAGTGCGTCAAAACTTGCTGGGTTTCACTACCCAACAGCAGGCGTTTGACACCCTTGCGGCCATGCGAGGCCATCACGATCAGATCGCACTTGTGCTTTTTGGCAGAAGCAATGATGGCATCTGACACGATGTCAGATTTGATGGTCAGCGCGCGGGTTTTGACACCTTGTTCTTCGGCGAGTTTTTTAATTTCATCCACCACCGCCTGTCCTTCTTCGGCCCATTGCTTTTCAATGCGCCCTACCTCTGCCGCCTGCAACGCCAAACCACCCTCAAAATAACTTTGCGGGTAGCGCGGCACGACTTTGAGGGCCACCAAGCCGGCCCCGGTCAGGGCTGCCAATGCGATGGCACTGCTGACGGCTTTTTTGGATAAAGTGGAACCATCAGTTGCCACAAGAATCTTTTCGTACATGGTCCGCTCCTCGGTGTTGAAAATGCCAGCATACGCTTGACCATCGGACGGGTCTTGATTCTTGTCAATCTAATTGCAGGCAACGTCAGTTAACCTATGACCTATGTCAATTAGCAGTCCAATCCTTCCCTTGATCAACGCCACCGTACCCAGCATGCCTGATGGCAGCGACCGTTTCCCTCTGTCCGGTTCAGCGAATGCGACTGAAACCCTGACGCTACTGGATGACGAAGCAGAATGGTCGGCCTTTAGCCGTCCGCACGCCAACCAGCCTGGTTGCTGGGAGTCCAACGTGGTGATTGAAGGCATGCACTGTGCCGCTTGCGCGCTGTCGATTGAGGATGCACTTAAACAAGTGCCCGGCGTTTTAAGTGCCGAGGTGAGCGCGGGCAGTCACCGTGCCAAGGTGGTCTGGACTGAACAGACCGCCGCGCCGTCGCGCTGGATGCAGGCGGTGTTGACGGCCGGATACCGGGCGCTACCCGCCAATGATGCGTTTGCCCGCGAGCGGCGCAAGCTTGAGTCGCGCAAGGCGCTGTGGCGCATGATGGTTGCGGGCTTGTGCATGATGCAGGTGATGATGTACGCCTACCCGGCCTATGTCGCCACCCCGGGTGATTTGACTGCTGAAATGGAGCATTTGTTGCGCTGGGCATCGTGGGTGCTGACCCTGCCGGTGATCTTGTTCTCGTGCAGCCCATTTTTTGGCAATGCCTGGCGTGACGTGTTGCATCGGCGCGTGAGTATGGACTTGCCGGTGGCGCTGGGCATGCTGATTACTTTCGTGGTGAGTACGGCCGGAACCTTTGATCCCGCCGGTATGTTTGGGCAACAGGTGTATTTTGATTCGCTCACCATGTTTGTATTCTTTCTGCTGACCGGGCGCTGGTTTGAATTGCGTCTGCGTGACAAAACGGCGGGCTCGCTGGAAGCACTGATGAACCGCCTGCCCGACAGCGTGGCGCGCCAGCAAAGCGACGGGCAGTTTGAACGCATACCGGTGCGCCGCTTGCAGCCGGGCGATGTGGTTCGGGTGCTGCCGGGCGAAGCTTTTCCAGCAGACGGGGTGCTGCTACGTGGCGATACATCGGTGGACGAGTCCTTGTTAACGGGCGAATCCCGACCCTTGGCGCGCGGCCCGGGTGATGAAGTGATTTCTGGAAGTCATAACCTGGCAGCAATGGTGCTGGTTCGCGTCGAGCGGGTTGGTGAGCAAACCCGGTTTGCACAAATTGTCAGCCTGATGGAAAGTGCCTCCACCACCAAGCCCAAGCTGGCGCGCTTGGCCGACACCATTGCGAAGCCGTTTTTGATTGGCGTGCTGGTTGCAGCCGGCCTGGCCTGCGCGTATTGGTGGAACACCGACCCTGAGCGGGCGTTGATGGTGGCCGTTTCGGTGCTGGTGGTGACCTGTCCGTGTGCTTTGTCATTGGCCACGCCGGCTGCGATGCTGTCGGCAGCCGGTGCGTTGGCGCGACGTGGAGTTTTGGTGCGCCGTCTTGATGCGTTTGAGTCGCTGGCTGC
>JBBQZI010000033.1:0-18973 GCA_038207855.1 Burkholderiales bacterium | reverse complement strand
CATCAGCCAGGTGCCAGCCAGCCGTGGCTTGGGTCTGGCGGCGGCCACGGCGCAAAAAGGCTTTGGCCTGGCCACGCCGGTGCTACTGGTGCTGTATCTGGTTGCCATGCGCACGGTTTTTTCCTACGAACGCAGTCACGCGGTGCCGGTGATCCGAATGGATCTTGATGAACCCACCTTGCTGCCGCTGCCCAAAGCCATCAGGCGCTTTGCGTTGGCCGCTGCCGTGGTGGCCGGGGCTGGCCTGTGGCTGCCGTTTGTGGCGACTGACCTGGCCCGTGTCATGGGCTGGAACCGCACTTTTGTCGGCAGCCTGTTTGTTGCCATGGTCACCTCCTTGCCGGAGCTGGCGGTGTCACTCTCGGCCCTGCGCATTGGCGCATTGGACATGGCGATTGGCAACCTGCTCGGCAGCAACCTGTTTAACGTGATGATCATTGCAGTGGATGACCTGTTTTATCGCCCCGGTGCCTTGCTGGCCAATGTGTCACCAGTGCACGCGGTCACTGCGGGTTCGGCCATCATCATGACCGGGCTGGCCATGATTGGCCTGTTTTTCAAGCCGGGGTCGCGTGTGATGCGGGCGGTGGGCTGGGTCAGCCTGGGCTTGCTAGCCATGTACTTGCTCAATACCTACGTGCTCTACCTCCATGGCGAATAACCCGTCCGCGCCAGCCACTGACACGCCGCACGACTGGCACCTGCGCGAGGCGACTGAACTGGTGCAGGCGCATGAGGTTGATCCGGCGCAAGGCTTGCTGGCAGATCAAATCAGCCAGCGTACCGTGAAATACGGTGCCAACGAATTGCCAACCGCCACCCGGCGCAGCCTGTGGGCACTGGTTGCCGACCAGCTCAGCGACTTCATGATCCTGGTGCTGATCGCCGCTGCCGTGATCTCGGGTGTGATGGGCGACCTGGTGGACACGCTGGCGATTTTGGTCATCGTGGTGCTCAATGCCGCCATCGGTCTGGTGCAGTCCTGGCGTGCCGACCAGGCACTGGCGGCCCTGCAAAAGCTCTCAGCCGCGCAAGCCACGGTGCTGCGCAGTGGCCAGGTGCAGCAGGTGCCGGCACATGTGCTGGTGCCCGGTGACATAGTGTTGCTGGAAGCGGGAAATCAGGTGCCTGCTGACTTGCGGCTTCTTAAAACCGCTCAGCTGAAAGTCGATGAATCCGCGCTCACCGGCGAGTCGGTCACAGTGGACAAACACCATCAGGTTCTCAATGGCGAGGTACACGCGCTCGGCGACCGGCTCAACATGGCGTTCAAGGGCACCACCACCACCCATGGCCGCGGACGGGGTCTGGTGGTAGCGACGGGCACCGCCACCGAGTTGGGCAAGGTAGCTGGTCTACTGGATCAGGACAGCAACCGCAGCACGCCGCTGCAGTTGCGTCTGGCGGCATTTGGCAAACGGGTGGCGCTGGCCGTGCTGGCCATTTGCGCAGTCGTTTTTCTGGTCGGCGTGCTGCGCGGTGAAGCGCCTTTGTTGATGATGTTGACCGCCATCAGCCTGGCCGTGGCGGCCATCCCCGAGGCACTGCCCGCCGTCGTCACGGTGCTGCTGGCGCTGGGTGCTCGCAAAATGGTGTCGGTTAACGCACTGATTCGCCGGCTGCCATCGGTTGAAACACTGGGCTCGGTGACCTATATCTGCTCCGACAAAACCGGCACCCTGACGCAAAACCGCATGCAGGCCGAGCGCCTGGTAACGGGCCGCGACAATGCCCCGCACACTGAACTGCTGCGCGCTGCCGCTTTATGCAACGATGCCAGCCGCGCAGCCGATGGCTCCTGGCAGGGCGACCCGACCGAAACCGCGCTGACCGACGTTGCCGCGCAGGCTGGTTTTGCCAAGGCTGCCCTGAACGCACAGTGGCCGCGCGTGCAAGAGTTGCCCTTTGACTCAGTGCGCAAGCGCATGAGCACGGTACACCGCGCGGCACAGGGCTTTGTGGCTTACACCAAGGGCGCACCTGAATCAGTCATCCCGCTTTGCATCAGCCAGTGGCAAGAAGCTGGGGATAAGGAATTGGGTGAAGCCATCCCTGTTGACACTGCCGCCTGGCTGGCCCGGGCCGACAGCATGGCCACCCAGGGCCTGCGCGTGCTGGCGTTGGCCCGGCGCACGCACGCGCAGCTACCGACTGAAGGTGACATCGCGCAGCTAGAGGCCGACCTGTGCCTGATTGGCCTGATCGGACTGATCGACCCACCACGCCCAGAGGCGCTTGAAGCCGTGCGCGAATGCATGGATGCGGGCATCACCCCGGTGATGATTACCGGCGACCACCCGGCAACTGCCCGCGCCATTGCGCTCAAACTGGGAATCGTGACCGACGCGCAAGCCGCCGTGCTCACCGGTGCCGATCTGAGCACCCTGGACGACGCAGCACTGCAGTCCAAGGTGCGCTTGGTGCGCATTTACGCGCGGGTCGACCCAGCACAAAAAATCCGCATCGTGCAAGCCCTGCAGGCCAATGGCGAATTCGTCGCCATGACCGGCGATGGTGTCAACGATGCGCCTGCCCTGAAACAGGCTGATATCGGCATTGCGATGGGCAAGGGCGGCACCGATGTGGCGCGCGAAGCTGCCAGCCTGGTGCTGCTGGACGACAACTTTGCCACCATCGTCAAGGCCGTGCGCGAGGGCCGGCGGATTTACGACAACGTGCGTAAATTCGTGCGCTACGCCATGACCGGCAACTCAGGCGAAATCTGGACCATTTTTCTGGCACCCATGTTGCTGTTGCCGATTCCGTTGTTACCGATCCACATTTTGTGGGTAAATCTGGTCACCGATGGCCTGCCCGGCCTGGCGCTGGCGGCCGAACCCGCTGAGCGCGGGATCATGCAGCGCCCGCCCAGAGCGCCCACCGAGAGCCTGTTTGCACATGGCATGTGGCAGCACATCCTGGGTGTTGGTTTGCTACTCGGGGGGCTGTGCCTGGGGGTGCAGGCCTGGGCCATTTCCACCGGGCATGCACACTGGCAAACCATGGTGTTCACCGTACTGACACTGGGGCAAATGGCGCATGTGATGGCGATTCGCTCCGAGACCGAACCGCTTTGGCGCTTGGGCTTGGGCAGCAATCGGCCTCTTTTGGGTGCCGTGTTGCTGACCTTTGCCCTGCAGATGGCCACCATTTATGTGCCGGTGCTGAACCCGATTTTCAAAACCCAGCCGCTGTCACTGGCTGAGCTAGCCCTGTGCCTGGGTGCATCCGCAGTGGTCTGGCTGGCCGTGGAGATTGAAAAAGCTTGGCGCCGCACGCGCCGTGAATCGGCTACCGACGTGGCGCTGGATGCGCCCTAAGCTGCTGTAAAAATCAGTCGTCACCCCGGTCTGGACGTTGGTAGTCGGTCCGTACCCAATCAAGGGCGGTTTGGTCGGTCAACCTGTAGCCAGGCGCAACCGTGACGCGCGCCAGCCGCGCGCCAGTCCCATCGCACGCCGTCAGCGTGGCCGAAGGCGCGTCATCGTCCGGCGTAATGTCCAGCGTCACGCTGATGGCGTAGCCGTCCACACGCACTTTTATCGTCTTGTGCAATTGGGCATGCAGTTGCTGCTCATGACGGCGTACCACCTCGTTGGCGGTTTTGACCCAGGTGTAGAACGAGGGCGCGTCCAGTGGCTTGGGGTTTTTCTTGTCACGCCCCATGGTCCAGGGCGCGACCAGCGCAGGTTCGGCTTGGCCATCACGCAGCATCTCGACCGCCCAGCCATCGTCGTCTTCGTTTTTGATGACACGCGCGGTCCAGCCGTCATCTTGCCAAAGGCGCGCTTGCTGGATAGGTTGATTCGGCTCGGTCGTCTGAATGTTGTGCATGAGCAGTAGTCTATCGGGTGTCCAAGCGCTCATCCCGAGCGACCTCGTCAGGAACGCAAGCCAGCGCTGTCCCGGGCAACAGGAGCGTCAACCTGATCAAGCCAGCATTGCAGCTCAGTTGGGTAACGCTCATCGGCTGCAAGATGCCAGCACATACGGGTTTGGCGCACCAGCGTGCGCAGTTGCCAAGCTGCTTCTCTGGCCAACAAGGTGAGCTCTTGTTGCAAGGAATCATCCAGCGCATCGCGGCCAAGGTAAGCCAGTTGCGTCGGGTTTAAACCGGCGTTTGCCAACTGGCGGTGCAGTTGTGCCACTTGGAGGGCAAGCAGTGACAAACCCGCACGGCGCGACGGGGCAAGTCCTGGCGCATCGATCAGCCCGGCAGGCCAGTCAGCGATCAACTGCTCGATTTTGAGCAAGCGCTCTACCGAGTCTGGCAACACCGACATGGCCATACTCACCACATCAAGCTCATGCTTGATCAGCACTATCACCCGCGCCACCAGATCTGCGTCATAGCGCTGCAAATTCAACCGCAAAATAACAAAAAGGTGCTTCTCGGGTGCATCACGTCCCACTGCGAACACCGCCGCCACCATACCGGCCAAGGACAATATCCGGCCCAGATCGCTGATGGCAGCACCCACCAGGTTGCGGGGATAGCCCGAACCATCAAAGTATTCATGGTGCTCTTCTACAGCGCGCAAAATCTCGTGCGAAAAAGCATGGTGACGCTCAATCAGCGCCTTGGACACCTGCGAATGCGCATAAAGCTCGCATCGCTGCGCGTGATCCAGCCCGAATTCGGGCTTGAGCAAAATCGGGTCGACATGCAGCATGCCAATGTCGTGCAGCAACCCGGCAGTGGCAGCCACGCCGATGTCAAGGCGCGACTTCTTCAGCGCTTGCGACAGCCAGGCACTGACCAGCGCAGTACGCAGCGAACGCTGGTAGAGCTCCGGGTACGCATCGCGCGCCAAAGCCAGCTGGAAAGCAACCGCCGCTGGCAAGGCAATGCTGGCGATCGCATCAAGCAACTCTGCGCCATTGCCGGCATCGCCCGCCATGCGGGCAAAGAAAGGAATATCACGCAGAATCTGCTCAGCCGCCATGCACAGACTCTGGCTGGTAACACTGTTACCACTGGACAGCGAGTATTCCAGCGGTGTCGACAGCGGGTGCTGCATCAACTGTTCATAAAGACCGGCATTGAGCTCGGTACCTTTGTCGACAATCTTGCTGCCTTTTGAATTAAAAATGGCTCTGGAGGCCAGCACCGGCTGCGAATTGGCCAGTTGCACCACGGTTTTGGTGAAATGCCGGGCATCAATGAAATCGCTGTGGATTAGGGTGTCCATGAGTGAGGTATGAGAAGCCACCGCATTGTGTGCCAAGAAGCCATCATTTCCCAAAATCGTGCGCTGGACTCAAGGCAGTTGCGTCAGGTAGTCGGTCACCGCCCTGAGCTCAAACTCAGTCAGTCGCGAGGCCACCATATGCATGATCTCGTTGTCGTTGGTGCGGGCGCGCTGGTTGAAATCCTGCAACTGGCTAACCAGGTAACGCACATTTTGCCCGGCCAGACGTGGCAGGGTGCTGGTGCCATGGGCGGTTGGGCCATGGCAACTGGCACACGCTGGCACCCCTGACCAGGTGTTGCCCTTGTTGTAGATATGGCGCCCCACGGCCAGCCAGTCTTCGTCACCAACCCGCCCGACACGGGCCGGCAAGCCCGAAAAAAATTCGGCCAGATCGGTAATGTTCTTGGGTGTCAGGCCCACCACTTGGGGTGCCATGGTGTCACTCACCCGCTTTTTTGACTGAAAGTCCTGCAACTGCTTGGTGATGTACTGGGCATTTTGCCCCGCCAACGAAGGAAAGACGGGCGAGGTGGACTGCCCCTTGGCGCCATGGCAAATACCACAACGCTCGGTGACGAGCTCAGCCGCACTCTGGTCTGCTGCGTCAGCCAGGGGGGCGAATAGTCCAACGGCGATCAGCGTCACGATGCCGACAACGGATTTTCCAAACATAGTCATTGCTCCTGACAAAAACCAAAACACGATTCTTTGAGGCCGGTGCCGCACTCAGCATACCGGGACGGTCACCAGCGTGCCTTTTTATCCCCCTTGGAGCATACGCCGGCGTTGCAGAAAGGGTTCGGCGTGCTCTGGGCGGCCATACAGGTAGCCCTGATGAATGACCTCAGCACGGGCGTTCAAAAAGTCCGCCTGTGCGGGGGTCTCTACGCCCTCGGCCACCACTTTGAGATGCAGATGCTTGGCAATGGCCAGAATGGTTTCTACCAGTGCCGCATCATCCGGGTCCGTAGGCGCGTCTTGGACAAAAGTTTTGTCGATCTTCAGCTCATGGATCGGCAGGCGCTTGAGGTAGGCCAGCGATGAGTAGCCAGTGCCAAAGTCGTCAATCGAGAAATGAATGCCCAGCTTGGTCAGTCGGTTCATCTTGGCAATCAGCTCGTCAACGTTGTCGATCACCATGCCCTCGGTGATCTCAAGCGTCAGATAGGTCGGGTCGTTGCCTTCTTGTCCGATCCGTTCAATCAACCAGTCGACAAAACCGGGCTGACGGAAATGGCGTGGGCTGATGTTGACCGACAGGTGCAGCGGGTAGCCGGCCATCTCTTCACGCGCCATCAGGCGGCAGGCTTCGCGGATGACCCAGTTTTCCAGCTCGATGATCAGGTCAGATTCTTCGGCAATCGGAATGAACACGCCCGGGGGCAGCAGGTCGCGGGTCGGATGCTGCCAGCGCACCAGGGCCTCCGCACTGACCAGTTGGCCGACGGCATTGACTTGCGGTTGAATGTACAGCCGCAGCTCGCCCGCTGCAATGCCAGCGCGCAACTCATGCTCGATGAGAAAACGCTGTTGCGTCAGCTCGCCCATGGCGACATCAAAAAAGGCACTTTGGTTACCGCCCGCGTCCTTGGCCCGGTGCAGCGCGGTGTCGGCGCGGCGCATGACTTCTTGCGACGTATCGCCAGCGTTTTGGGGATAGAGCGTGATGCCCAGACTGGCCGTTACCAGCGACTCTTCACCCTCAAAATTAAACGGCTCCAGCAGAGCAGCGTGGATTTTGTCGGCCACCGTCAACGCATGGCGGTTGGCGCTGCCATCGCCGCTGTCGGGCATCGGCAACAGCATGGCAAATTCATCGGCAGCGATTCTGGCCAGCGTGTCACCGGTGCCTAACAGTTGGCGCAACCGCGTGCTGACAGCAATCAGAAACAGATCGCCCAAGCGGTGACCGCGGGCATCGTTGAAGTTTTTGAAGCGGTCCAGGTTGAACAAAATGAAGGCGTTCTCCACGCCCTGACGCTTGGCAAAGGCCAGCGCCAAGTCAAGGCGTTCGAGCAGCATCACCCGGTTGGGCAGGCCAGTCAGGGTATCGTGGTAGGCCAGCCGGAAGATTTGCTCTTGGGCGTTCTTTTGCTCGGTGATGTCTTGTTTGATCGCCAGGTAGTGGCTGATACGGCCATCGGCTTCACGCACCGGGGCAATCGTGGCACTCTCGATGTATTCACTGCCGTTTTTGCGTTTGTTGATGAATTCACCACGCCAGATGTCGCCGGTGGCCAGCGTTGCCCACAGTGATTGGTAGGTCCCAAGCGGGGTCTTGCCGGATTTGAGAAGGCACGGCGAAGCACCGATCACCATATCCCGGTCATAGCCAGTGTTTTGCACAAAGGCCGTGTTGACGTATTCGATTTTGCCCATCAAATCAGTGATGACAATGTTTTCCGGACTCTGCTCCACCGCCAGTGACAGCTTTCGCAATTGACTCTCGGTCTGGAGGCGCTCGGTGATGTCACGGGCAATCACGATCAGGGCCTTGCGCGCACCATTGGGTCCAAACAGCGGGATTTTCCTGACCTCGCAGATGCGCGGCGTACTTCCGATGGCATAAATGTCTTCGGTGCTGAGGGCGATGTCCACACTGCGCCACGCGACCTCATCGCTGGCCAGGGCGGCCTCGTGAAATGCCCGAAAAGCCGGTCGTTCCAAAGCCAGCTCGCGGTTGCTCTTGCCAGCCCAGGCAAAATCTTTGAGCTCAAGCACGCGCTCTGCCGCGTGGTTGATGAGTTGCCAACGGCTCTGGCCATCCTTGATGACCACAATGTCCGGCAGAGCATGGATGAAGCTTGCCAACCGCTCAAAGCTGTCCTGCAGGGCCTGTGCGGCCTGACGACTCTCGGTAATGTCCCGAAAAGCCACCACGATACCCTGAATTTGCCCCTCCAGAACCATCGGTGTGATGATCAAGGCGACCGCAAACCCACTGCCATCCTTGCGCCAAAACCACTCATCCAGACTGCGCAACTGGCCATCCTGCAAGGTCAAGAATGCCGGGCATTCATGAGGCGGATAGACCGTGCCATCGATGCGGGTGTGGTGAAACAGTTGGTGAGAGTCGGTGCCGAGCACTTCAGCCTCGGTGAAACCCAGCATGACCAAGGCCGCAGGATTGATGAAGGTGCAGCGCCCCTTTAGGTCGAGTCCGTAAATGCCTTCGCCCAAGGCTTGCAGAATGATTTTTTGCCGGGCCAGGTGAGTGGCCAGCTCCGTCACGCGCGATTCAACCGCCTCTGCCATGCGGTTGAAATTGCGGGTCAGCAAGCCCACTTCATCGCTGCCAGCTTGGGGCAGGCGAATCTGGTAGCTGCCCTCAGCAATCCGGCTGCTGGCCTCGGTCAGGTGCGCCAGATGCCGGGTCAACCAAAAACCCACTGCGTACAGCACCAGAAAACTCAGCAACAGTTCGGTGCTGGCAATCAACGCCCCTTGCAGCATCAGGTCGTGGCGAGCAGCCTGCAGAAAAGCCATCGACAAGCCGTAATGCACCACGCCGTAGCTTTGACCCATCACATCGACCGCAAAACGGACATGCAGCACATCCACGTTGCTAATGTCCTTGGTCGGTGTCGGCAGGGTCTGACCATCAGGCCAACCCGACGAGGCCAAAACGCTGCCACTTGCATCAGTCACCGCCAAGTAAACAATGTCGTCCGCCTGCTGCCAGCCATCGAGCACATCGCGCAACGTGGCGTAGTCGCGTGAGGCCAGCGGCAGGGCCACGGCGGTCTTGTAGGCCAACTCAATGGCCGTGATGCGACTTTCGGTCTGGCGCACCAGATGCGCGTCAATCAGGCGCAGGCTGTTGCCTACCAGCAGCAGCATCATCACCAGCTCAACCAACAGGCTGGCAATCACCAGCCGAAAACGTAGCCCGTTGGTAAAGCCGGGCAGATTCATCGCCCTTGTCTCATCATCTCGACGGTTAGCTCAACAAAGGGCTTGAGGGTGACAAGGTCGGCCGGGGACACGTCGGCATAGCCTTCGTAGCCAGTCTCCCGAAAGAAGCCCAACCCGGCGGGCGTGTCGGCAAAGCTGTGCAACGCTTTGTCAATGCGCTGAATAACGGGTGGACCGAGCCGCGTGTGGGCCAGCGTCATCAAATGGGGCGAATGGATGTCCAGCGGTAGCGTGCTAATTTTGGCGCGCACATCATCGGGAATTTGCTTGAGCGGGGTGTAGGTGGTCAGGGCCGCATCAAGCTCACCAACCGCCACGGCAGCAATGGCCGCACCGTGGGTGCTGCGCTCGGCCAATTGGTAGTCCCGGCCAAGCTTCAGGCCATGGTCATGTAGCCACTTGACACCGCCAATGGACGAGATCGACAGCCGACTCGACAAGCCCAGGCGCTTGCCCCGCAAATCATCGAGCTTTTTTATCGCGGAGTCGGCTCGCACCACAAATACCGGCTGCAAGTCGGCCTTGTAGCGCGCCAATATTTTCATGCCCCGCTCTTGCGCCATGACACCAAAGTGCGGGCCGGCAATGGCCAGATCAAAGCGACCATCGAGCAGCTCGTTGATGTAAGTAAAGTAGTCGCTGGACGTGAACACCGTCACCCTGCGCCCCAAACTGGTTTCGAGGTGTTGAACCAGCGGCTGGTGGGTTTTGATCAGTGCCAAGGTGCTGTTGAAAGGCATGATGCCGAGCTTGAGCGCTGGCAAGGTCTGCGCGTGAACACCGCCTGCAGCCAGCAAGAGACCCAAGGCACTGGTTTGAATCAGGCTGCGCCGATTGAATTCAGTCATGACCATTTTTGCTTTGTTCTACGAAACATTTTTTAACTTTTTCAGGCTAACCTCGGCTAGTCAGAGCCGGCCATTCTACGCTTGCAAGCGCGCCAGTCAACGCACACACCGAAGCGCGCAATCAGTTCTATCTGGCCCTGCAATAGCGACTATTTGCTATCAATTATGGATCTTCACACGCTTTATTTACAAGGGCTACAGCCGTTTTTTATTATAAAACGGTGGTCATAAGAATGGCCCGAAAATCGTTCACATTGGTCAGCGTCGGCCCGGTAATGACCGCGTCGCCCAAGGCTTGGAAAAAGCTGTGGGCGTCGTTGTTGTCCAGGTAAGCGCGTGGGTTCATGCCCATCGCCCAGGCCCGCGCCAGCGTGTCGGGTGTGAGCAGGGCACCGGCAATTTCTTCAACACCATCAACCCCATCGGTGTCGCCGGCCATGGCGTAAATGCCAGGGCTACCGGCCAGCGCCAGCCCGAGCGCCAGCAAAAATTCGACATTGCGGCCACCGCGCCCGGTGCCTTTGATCGTCACGGTGGTCTCGCCGCCCGACAGCAGCACGCAGGGCAATGGGAACGGCTGGCCGTGCAAGGCCACCTGGCGGGCGATGCCGGCCAGCACTTTGGCCACATCGCGCGCTTCGCCCTCCAGGCTGTCGCCCAGAATGTGCGGCGTGTAGCCGGCGGCCCGGGCCATTTGTGCGGCGGCTTCCAAAGCCATTTGTGGTGCCGTGATGATGCGCACGCTGCTGTTTTGCAGGCGCGTATCGCCGGGTTTGATGGTCTCGCCGGCACCACTTTGCAACAGCGCATGCGCGGCTGGTGGCATGGCGATGGCATAGCGCTGAACAATTTCAAGCGCATCGGCGCAAGTCGTCGGGTCCGCCACGGTCGGGCCGCTGGCAATGTCCATCGGCGCATCGCCTGGCACATCCGAGATCAACAGCGTGAGCAGTTGCGCCGGGTAGCAGGCGGCACCCAGTCGCCCACCCTTGATGCCAGAGAGATGCCGGCGCACGCAGTTCATTTCTGAAATCGTAGCGCCGCACGCAAGCAGCGCGGCGCTTACAGCCTGTTTGTCTTGCAAAGTCAGGCCTTCGCCCGGAGCCACCAACAGGGACGAGCCACCGCCCGAGATCAGCGCGATCACCAGGTCATCAGCACTCAGCCCGGTGACCCGTTGTTGAATGCGCTGCGCCGCCAGCAGACCGGCGGCATCCGGCACCGGGTGCGCCGCCTGCACAATTTCGATGCGCTGACAGGGCACCTCGTAGCCATAGCGGGTCACCACCAGGCCTTCCAGCGGGCTGGCATCACGGGCTGTCCAACTGTCTTCCAATGCCCGCGCCATGGCCGCCGAGGCTTTGCCTGCACCGATGACGATGGTGCGGCCTTTCGGTGGCTCTGGCAGATGCGCTGGCAAGCACAGCGCGGGTTGCGCCGCGGCGATGGCGGCATCGAACAGGCGGCGCAACAGGTCGGCGGGGTCAAGGGTATGCGCTGGGGTCATGAGAGGAATCCTTCAAAGTGCAAACTGGGCGACACCGCATCATTACCTAAGTCCCGTCATCCGCGAAGTGTCAAGGAGCATTTGCTTGAACCAGGCCAGACTTTGACCTAGCGCAGCAAGCGCTTGAATTACTTGCTGATGCGGTCATTTCTTGAACTGCGTTAAGTTGCCAGCAGCCCGATACACCTAGACTGCGGCCCGTCAGGCACTCAACTCTACCCGCGTCCGCCGCGGCTGTTTTATGAATATTTCAAGCGCCATTGTTTACGCCAAACCCATGCAGGATGAGGCCTTGCGCACGCTGCTGGTGAGCTTGCCCGGAGTCGAGGTCCATGCCGCCACCGAGGACGGCAAGCTGATCATCACGATTGAGAGCGACGACGATGTTGCCGCCATTGATGCCTACAGAACTATCGAACACCTTCCAGGCGTGTTGTCGGTAGCCATGATTTTTCAACAAAACGAATCCAACCCAAGTAGCAGGAGTTAACGCCATGCAAGTAACCCGTCGTGAATTGATCAAAGCCAACGCCATCACGGCGGCGGCTACCGTGATTGGCATCAGCGTGCCCGGTGCGCAAGCGCTGGCCCAAAGCACCAAAGATGGCGTGCGCTGGGACAAAGGCGTATGCCGTTTCTGCGGCACCGGCTGCGGCGTGCTGATTGGCACCAAGGACAACCGCATCGTGGCCACCCAGGGCGACCCGGATGCGCCGGTCAACAAGGGCCTGAACTGTATCAAGGGTTACTTTTTGTCCAAGATCATGTACGGCAAGGACCGCTTGACCGAGCCGCTGCTGCGCATGAAAGACGGCAAATACGATAAAAACGGCGAATTTGCCCACGTGTCCTGGACGCAGGCTTTTGACATCATGGAAGAAAAGTGCAAGGGCGCACTCAAGGCCAAGGGGCCCAAATCGGTCGGCATGTTTGGCTCGGGCCAGTGGACCATCTGGGAAGGCTATGCCGCCGTCAAGCTGTTCAAGGCCGGTTTTCGCTCAAACAACATTGACCCAAATGCACGCCACTGCATGGCTTCGGCCGTGGCGGGTTTCATGCGCACCTTTGGCATTGATGAGCCAATGGGTTGCTACGACGATGCCGAGCACGCCGACGCCTTTGTGCTGTGGGGCGCCAACATGGCCGAGATGCACCCGATTTTGTGGTCGCGCGTCACCGACCGGCGCCTGACGGCCAAACACGTCAAGCTCACGGTGCTGTCCACCTTCACACAGCGCTCCTGCGAGTTGGCCGACAGCGAACTGATCTTCAATCCACAAAGCGACCTGGCGATTCTGAATTACATCTGCAACTACATCATTCAAAGTGGCGCAGTTAACGAAGAGTTCGTCAAGAAAAACGTCAATTTCCGCAAGGGTGTCACCGACATTGGCTATGGCCTGCGCGCCAACCATCCACTCGAACAAGTTGCCCACAACAACGGTTACCCCGGTGCCGATGGCAAGCCCAAAGGTGACCCGAACGCGTCTTCCCCGATAAGCTTCGATGAGTTCAAGCAATTCGTGTCTGAGTACACGCTGGACAAGGCGCACGAAATTTCGGGCGTGCCCAAAGACAAGCTTGAAGCACTGGCCAAAACCTATGCCGACCCGAAGACCAAAGTGGTGTCGTACTGGACCATGGGCTTTAACCAGCACACGCGTGGCTCTTGGGCCAATAACATGATCTACAACGTCCACCTGTTGGTCGGCAAGATTTCCGAGCCCGGCAACGGCCCATTCTCACTGACCGGACAGCCGTCGGCCTGCGGTACCGCCCGCGAAGTGGGCACCTTCTCGCACCGCCTGCCCGCTGACATGGTGGTGGTCAATCCGGCACACCGGGCGATTGCTGAAAAAATCTGGAAATTGCCCGCTGGCACGGTGCCAGACTGGAATGGCTTGCACGCCGTAGCGCAAAGCCGTGCCTTGAAGGATGGCACGCTGAATTTCTACTGGACCAGCACCACCAACAACATGCAGGCTGGCCCGAACATCAACGGCGAAACCTGGCCCGGTTTCCGCAACCCAGCCAACTTTATCGTGGTGTCAGACTGCTACCCATCGGTCAGCGCGATGGCGGCCGACCTGATTTTGCCCTCAGCCATGTGGGCTGAAAAAGAAGGTGCTTTTGGTAACGCCGAGCGGCGCACCCAGTTTTGGCGCCAACAGGTGCGTGCACCCGGCCAGGCCAAATCTGACCTGTGGCAATACGTTGAATTTTCCAAGCGTTTCAAGACCGATGAGGTCTGGCCCGCCGAGGTGCTCGACAAATCGCCGCAACACAAGGGCAAGACCCTGTATGAGGTGCTGTACGCCAATGGCCAGGTCAACAAGTTCCCGGTATCGGAAATCCAGAAGGACTTTGACAACGACGAATCCAAAGAGTTGGGTTACTACCTGCAAAAAGGCCTGTTTGAAGAATACGCCGGCTTTGGCCGCGGACACGCCCACGATCTGGCTCCGTTCGAGAGCTACCACCACGCACGTGGCCTGCGCTGGCCGGTGGTGGACAACAAAGAAACCCTATGGCGTTTCCGCGAGGGTTATGACCCCTATGTGAAAAAAGGCGAAGGGCTCAGGTTCTATGGCAAGCCCGATGGCAAGGCCTGGATATTTGCCTTGCCGTACCAACCCGCCGCCGAGCCACCAGACAACGAATACGACCTGTGGCTGTGCACCGGGCGTGTCATTGAACATTGGCACACCGGCACCATGACACGCCGCGTGCCTGAGCTGTACCGCGCCATGCCCGATGCCTGGCTGTACATGAACCCGGACGATGCCAAGAAGCGTGGCTTGCAGCGCGGTGACAACGTCAAAATCGCGACGCGCCGCGGTGAGGTGCTGACCAAGGTTGAAACCCGGGGCCGCAACAAACCACCGCAAGGCCTGGTGTTCATGGCATTCTTTGACGAGAACCGGCTGGTCAACAAGCTCACGCTGGATGCCACCTGCCCGATCTCGAAAGAGACCGACTACAAGAAGTGTGCCTGCAAGGTCGTCAAAGTCTGAGGCTCCAGGGAAGCAACATGACAACCTCCGCCCAGCGTCGTCAGTTCATCTTTGATAGCGCAAAGATGGCGTGCGGCGTGGGCGCGTTGGGCTTGGGGCTAAGCCTTTACAGCAAGCAATCGAAAGCGCTGCCGGCCGGTGCCATTCGTCCGCCTGGTGCCGGGTCTGAAGACGATTTTCAAGGGGCCTGCATTCGCTGCGGCCTGTGCGTGCGTGACTGCCCTTATGACATTCTGAAACTCGCCATCTCCGAGCAGCCGGTGGCAACGGGCACGCCATTTTTTGTGGCACGCGCCAAAGCATGCGAAATGTGCGAGGACATTCCCTGTGTTAAAGCCTGCCCGACCGGGGCCCTTGATCACCAGTTGACCGACATCAAAAAGGCCAAAATGGGCCTGGCGGTGCTGGTTGACCATGAGACCTGCCTGAACTTTTTGGGCCTGCGATGCGATGTGTGTTACCGCGTCTGTCCGCTGATCGACAAGGCCATCACGCTGGACTTGCAACACAACGAGCGCACCGGCAAACACGCCATGTTCTTGCCCACGGTGCATTCCGATGCATGCACGGGTTGCGGTAAATGCGAGGCGGCTTGCGTGCTGCAAGTGTCGGCCATCAAGGTCTATCCGATCAAGCTGGCCAAAGGCGAACTCAGCGCGCATTACCGCCTGGGTTGGGAAGAAAAACGCAAGGCCGGCCGATCTTTGGTGGAAAACCGCGACCTGGTTGACCTACCTGACCGCCTGCCAGAAGGTGTCACGCTACCGGGCCATTGGGACCCGGGCAGTGCCACGCCCAATGGCATTCCGGCTAATTTGACACCCCTGCCGGGTGGGACTGCGCGATGATCAAGCACGCCTTCAAACTGGCTGAGGAAGCCATCGAAGCCAAAGGCTGGTGGGGTGCGCACAAGTTTTTGCTGTTGCGTCGCTTATCGCAATTGACCATTCTGTTCTTGTTTTTGATGGGCCCCTGGTTTGGCTGGTGGCTGGTCAAAGGCAACCTGAACTACAGCATCACCTTGGGTGCGCTGCCGCTGGCCGACCCACTGGTGCTGTTGCAGTCGCTGCTGACAGGCCATGTGCCCGAACGCAACGCCATCATCGGTGCCGTCCTCGTCCTGCTGTTTTACCTGTTGGTGGGTGGCCGGGTGTATTGCTCGTGGGTGTGCCCAGTGAATATCGTCACCGACGCAGCCAGCGCGCTACGCCGCCGACTCGATATCCGGGGCGGCGGTGACCTGCCGCGTGAAACGCGTTACTGGATCTTGGGCTTGATCCTATTGCTGGCCGCCACCACCGGCGGCATTGTGTGGGAGCTGGTGAGCCCGGTTTCCATGCTGCCGCGTGGCCTGATGTTTGGCATGGGCGCGGGTTGGCTGCTGATTGGTGGCATCTTTTTGTTTGACCTGTTTGTCGTGGAGCGCGGTTGGTGCACCCACGTGTGCCCGGTCGGCGCTTTTTACAGCCTGCTGGGCCGCTTCAGTCTGTTGCGCGTGACGGCCAACAAACGTGAAGCGTGCAACGACTGCCTGGACTGCTTCACCGTTTGCCCAGAAAAACAGGTCATCAAGCTGCCGCTCAAGGGGGCCAAAAAAGGTGCTGGCCCGATTATTTTGTCAGGCAACTGCACCAACTGTGGACGTTGCATTGATGTCTGCTCCAAAGATGTTTTCTCCTTTGGATCCCGATTCGCCTCGACATCCGTCAAGCCGGCCAGCAATGCGCTGCCATCACCCTGATTTCATCGACTATTTCACTCGTGGAGACCCGATCATGAACAAAACTCTCAAAGTTGCCTTGCTGGCCGCACTGACCTTAACCGTGGCCGCCTGCGCCAGCTCCGCGATGCAGGTTCACAGCCTGCGCGGATCAAGCGTCAGCACGGCGGACAACAACACACTGGTAGAGAAAGCCTACGTCGGCAAGAAACCAGGCCAGCTTGCATTGATCGCACGCACGTTCACCGATCAGCCACCGCTGGTTCCCCACACCATTGAAAACTATGACATCAGCGCAACGGAAAATGCCTGCTGGGAATGCCATAACAGCGACGATTTCAAGGGCAAGAAAATGCCGATGGTCGGCAAGAGTCACTTGCTCCAAACCGCTGATGCCGGTGCCGAGCCCAAGCTCAATATGCAACGCTGGCAATGCAACAACTGCCATGTGCCGCAGGTCGATGCCATGCCGCTGGTCGGCAACTATTTTCAGGGCAATATCAGCAAACAGTGATCGGATGATCACGCGCTATTAATAAAATAGCTTGCTACGCTTTAAATATAAGGGCTAGATGCGTATTTAATCATTAATTTGGCGGAAACGGCAACTGGTACAGCCAGACCGGCCGGCCATCCGGCGCTTGTAGCCGGGCTGTCGGTTGCAGTTGTGCAGCTTCAAATTCCAGACTCACCAGCCAGGCCCCGGGCTTGAGTTCAGCACGCACCTTGGCAACAGCACGCGGCATGCTCTCGGGGCGCTGAAACAGATAGACCATGTCGTAGGCTGACCAGTCGGCCTTCCAGATGTCACCCTGGCGTACCCGGGCCCACGGGCAGCGCAGCGCACAGGCGGCGCGCAATGGCCAGCTCCATTCCAACCCGACCAGCCGCGCGCCAGGGTAGGCGCTGCGCAAGGCCTTGAGGCCGTCACCCAGGCCACACCCAGCATCTAAAATGAGAGCGCCTTGTGCAAGTGGTGCTTGGGCTGCAAGGTCTTTTAATGCACCACGCGGGGTCGGAAACAACGGCGCATCACGCCAGGCGTTCAGCGGGTAAATCAGCAACAGCAGCAGCAAAGGCAGCAACCAGGCCCAAGCCGGCAGGGCCACCAGGCCCGATGCTGCCAACGACAGCGGAAAACCCAGCCCGATCATCAAGCGCCGCCACCAACTGTTGCCCAGCACGCTGGCCACCACACCCAGTGCACAGGCAGCCCCGACCGCCAGCAGCTGTGGCTGAGCGTTTTGCAGCAGCACGAAAAGCCCCCAGGCGGCGAACCAAACCAGGATGGCGGGCAGGGGCCAGAGACGCTGATTCATGCTGACGGGAGCCTTAAAAAACCCTCATCTGCCAGCGGTGCGCTGCAGCTTTTCGATCAGCCCATTGAGCTCATCCAGCGATCCAAAGCCGATGCTGAGCTCACCCATTTCTTCCATTCGCCCGGCGCGCTTAACACGTTTTTTAACGCGGACTTCCACCGCCGCCATCAGCAAATCTGACAACTCTTCCTCAACCCGCTTCATGTCGCGTGACTTTTCCTTCTTGGGTGTGCTGGCCACCAACGAGAACTCGGCGCTGAGCTTCTTGACCAGACTTTCGGCCTCGCGCACCGACATTTTTTTGGCGGCAATCTGATTCGCAGCGGTGATTTGGGTGGCGCGGTCGAGCGCCAGCAGCGCCCGCGCATGACCCATGTCCATGTCACCCGCCATCAGCATGGTTTGCACGGGTTCGGCCAGATTGAGCAGGCGCAGCAGGTTGGACGCGGCACTGCGCGAGCGACCCACGGCTTGCGCAGCGGTCTCGTGCGTCATGCCAAATTCTTTGATCAGGCGTTGCAGACCTTGCGCTTCTTCGAGCGGGTTCAGGTCTTCGCGTTGCATGTTTTCAATCAACGCCATGGCAGCGGCAGCCTCGTCAGGTACGTCGCGCACCAGCACCGGCACACTGTCCAGACCGGCCAGTTTGGCAGCCCTAAAACGCCGCTCACCGGCAATGATTTCATACAAAGGGTGGCCGGCACCGCTGGCCTCGGGCGACTGCTGACTGCGCTTGAGTTGGGCATCAGCATCGCTCAAGCGGCGCACCAAAATCGGCTGCATGATGCCCTGCGCCTTGATGGATTCAGCCAACTCGTAGAGCGCGCCCTCGTCCATGCGGGTGCGTGGCTGGTATTGGCCTGGCACCAGATCGACCAGCATCAGCGTCGATGGCTGGCCGCTGCTGGTGCTGCCGGCGATGTTCCCGTCGGCGTCCAGTGCGGCATCAACCGTTGGGCCGAGCAGCGCCTCCAATCCCCGGCCCAAACCTTTGAGTTTTTTGGTTACCATTTTTTTATCCCTTCAATTTGAATAAGTTCTTGCAGCAGCTCCTGCCCCTGCGCCCAGTCACCCAGATGTGATTCGGTGTTGACATGTCCGGCTTCACCCAGGTCGACCCGGGTTGAGCCCCAGGCGCGGGCAAAGCTGCAGGCGCGCTCGAAACTGCAATACGGATCATTGCTGCTGGCAACCAGCGTGCTCTTAAAAGGCAGGGCCTGCAGCGCAATCGGCGACCAACTCGCCAGCACCGGCCGCAACGCCTCACGCTCTGCGTCACCCGGTGCCACCAGCAGGGCCGCCTTGACGCGATGGGTGTTGCGGGAATGCGCTGCCCACGCCGCCACCAGCAAGCAGCCCAAGCTGTGCGCCACCAGCACGGCGGGCTGCTCGACCGACAACAGCACATCTTCAAGCCGGGCAATCCAGTCGCCGCGCAGTGGCCGCAGCCAGTCG
>JBBQZI010000032.1:0-18996 GCA_038207855.1 Burkholderiales bacterium | reverse complement strand
CAGAACATCATCCGTTTGCGGCATGTCAGAAGCGCCGAAATCAACTGTCTTGGCATCAATTTGCTTGATGCCGGCACCCGAACCCACCGATTGGTAGTTCACCTTGACACCGGTTGCCTTGTTGTAGTCGGCAGCCCATTTAGAGTAAAGAGGCGCTGGGAAACTGGCACCCGCACCCGTGATTTCCTGGGCGTTGACCGCACCAGAGAGTGTGACAACACCCAAAAATGCCAACGCCGAAGTGGCCAAAACGGATTTGATTACGTTTGATTTCATAAAGTATCCTTTGATTGATAAAACAATGTGTTGAGCTGCTATCAACTCGACAGGCGTTAATTTAAGACACCAATGTGTCAATGTCGTGACAAAGAATGTATTTTTCAACGATGTGAGCAATTGGATAATCTCAAGTTGAAGTTGGCTTGTCAAATTTGTCATCGTTTTGACATAAAAACGGCATAAAGTCTAATTTTTATACGGCCCTCAGAGGAACCTCACTTGAATCACAACGATGATGAACTGATCCAGCGCATACGCCGCGATCTGGCTGACAGTTACGATGAAGAGTTTGAGCTCGATCTCGAAGACCGCAACCTGGACGAGTTGGCAGAAAGCTCGGTAGATACCCAGTCTGCTCAATACAAGCATGGCCGCCGAACCTATTTCCGCGAGTTGTTTCGCATGCAGGGCGAGCTGGTCAAATTGCAGGACTGGGTAGTCAAGACCGGCCAGAAAATTGTTATCTTGTTTGAAGGGCGTGATGCTGCGGGCAAGGGTGGTGCCATCAAGCGCATCACCCAGCGCCTCAATCCCCGTGTTTGCCGAGTCGCGGCGCTACCTGCTCCCAACTCGCGGGAACAGACCCAATGGTATTTCCAACGCTATGTGGCGCACCTGCCTGGCGCGGGTGAAATGGTGCTGTTTGATCGCAGCTGGTACAACCGTGCCGGTGTTGAGCGCGTGATGGGGTTTTGCTCTGATGAACAATATGAAGAGTTTTTTCGCTCGGTCCCCGAGTTTGAGAAAATGCTGGTTCGTTCAGGCATCAAACTCATCAAGTACTGGTTTTCGGTTTCAGATGAAGAGCAACAATTGCGCTTTTTGGGCCGCATTCATGATCCCCTCAAGCAGTGGAAACTCAGCCCAATGGATATGGAATCACGCAAGCGCTGGGAGGAATACACCAAGGCCAAAGAAATCATGCTGGAGCGCACCCACATTGCCGAGGCTCCGTGGTGGGTGGTGAACTCGGTTGATAAGAAAAAAGCCAGGCTCAACTGTATTCACCATCTTCTTGAACAAATCCCCTATAGCGAAATAGTTCACCCCAGCGTTGTTTTGCCTCCCAGAGAACGCAATGAGGACTACATGCGCCAGCCCGTCCCGCAAGAGATCATCGTCCCTGAAGTCTATTGATCGAATTTATCTCGATAACCCAATGGAAGCTCTCGCCGAATGCTATGCTGACAGCCACAAAATTATTAAGCATCGACAAATGAACAGTGGAACTCGCTTGGCCGCCGTTGACTTGGGCTCCAACAGCTTTCGACTTGAAATCGGCCGTATCGAACATGGTCAGTTTTACCGCACGGAGTATCTGAAAGAGACCGTCCGACAGGGTGGTGGCCTTGATGACAACCGCAACCTCACGCTGGATGCCATGCAACGGGGCTGGGATTGTCTGGCGCGTTTTGGCGAACGCCTTTCAGGATTTACCGATGACGAAGTGCGCGCTGTTGCCACACAAACGCTGCGCGAAGCACGTAACCGGGATGAGTTTTTAGGGCCGGGAACCCGCATGCTGGGTTTTCCGATCGATGTCATCTCGGGACGGGAAGAGGCTCGTTTGATTTACCAAGGTGTCGCACAAGCTCTGCCAAATACGCAAGAGCGCCGTTTGGTGATCGATATTGGTGGCCGTTCCACCGAGATGATTTTGGGCCAAGGACTTGAACCCAGACAGATGGAGTCGTATCGCGTGGGCAGCATCGCCTGGTCTATGCGCTATTTTGCGGACAACCAGTTTTCAAAACGCGCATTCCAGACAGCCGAAATTGCTGCCAAAGCCGTTCTGGACGAAGCGATGACCCTGTACCCCGCGAGCCAATGGGATGTGGCCTACGGTTCAGCCGGAACAATCAACGCCGTGGGTGATGTGCTGACTGCAGCCGGTTGGCCTGCAGGCTTTGTCAGCCGCGAAGGGTTGGACTGGCTGCAAGAGAAACTATTGGCCGCCAAAAATGCAGACCAACTGCGCCTGGCAGGCATGCGTGAAGACCGAAAAGCCATTATTGGCGGCGGCTTAAGCATTTTGCGGGCACTTTTTGACCTACTCGGCATTGACAAATTGGAACAGGCTGTGGGCGGCCTGCGCCATGGATTGCTGATGGATTTAATGGGGCGGGATCAGCAATACACAGACCTGCGAGCACACTCAGTTCAGCGCTTGGCAGACAAATTCGGCGCGGACCCAAACCATGGCAAGCGTGTCGGTGAAGTCGCGACCGCATTTTTTGTGCAGCTTCACAACCAAGCATCTGCTGGCAATCGACCGGTTGACAATCGTGTCGTGCGTAAATTGGCGTGGACTGGTCAGCTTCACGAAATTGGCAGCCACATCTCGCATAGCGAATACCACAAGCATGGTGCTTACATTTTGGACAACACCGATGCCATGGGTTTTGCGCTAACCGAACTGCACAAACTCAGCTTGCTGGTGCTGGGCCACCGTGGTAAGTTGCGCAAGCTCGAAGCTGATTTTGAGGATGTGGTATTTGTGCAGCAATTGCTGGCCTTGCGGTTAGCTGTTGCACTGTGCCATGCCCGACGCGATCCTGACCTGACTGGCCTGACGCTGGCGCTTGACCCTGAGAACCCGCGCCAATTCTCGATCAGTTTCCCTGAGGCTTGGGCGCAGGCTTTTCCGCAGTCGGCTCACTTGCTGAATGAAGAGTCCGTGGCCTGGCAGAAAACGCCCTGGTCCTTGCACGTAGACAAATATTGACGGGGCGCTCCGGTCAATTCATAGTCAGAGTGTCTCTGGTGTCTGAATGGTTAGCAAGACGGTTTGATTTTTGGCTTCGCGCTCCCGGTTGCGTAGCCACCAGATCGACCCTTTTTTCATGGTGCAGACTTGCGCGTCGACCCCCAGCAATTCGGCCATATAGTCGCCGAGTACCGGTTGGTGCCCAACCAATAACAAATGCCCTTTTTTTCTGGGCCATTGCACCAGTTCGTGCAGTTGCGCAACCGTTGCACCTGGTGCAAGTTCTGGGCATAGCTTGTAGGGTCGCCCCAAGGCCTTGGCGGTCTGCTCTGCTCGTATCGCCGGACTGACCCATATTTGCGTGCCTTGAGGCAACTGACGATCAAGCCACTTCGCGACCCGCTTGGCCTGTTTTTCACCCAGTGATGTCAGCTTGCGGTCAAAGTCGTGACTGGGGTCTAGGGCAAGCTCAGCTTGTGCGTGCCGCCACAACAACAAGTTCATGAATGCACCCGGTAGCGGCTACTGACTGAGTAGCGCCGCATCAAAGCAGCTTGCGCACTATGCGCACGGCCCGGTGAATCTGGCTTGACCCGCGCGTAAGTTCCATCCGGCAGCAAGTCCCAGGCATCCACACCGTCGTGCAGATAGGCCACCAAGCATTCGTCAATGATGCGCTGACGCTGCACCGGGTCAACAATTGGCCAAGAAATTTCCACGCGACGCATCATGTTTCGGTTCATCCAGTCTGCACTGGACAGGTACAAAACCTCCTCTTCGCCCTGACGGAAATAGAACACCCGCGAGTGCTCCAAAAAGCGTCCGATCACCGAACGCACCCGTATGTTGTCTGTAATACCGGGCACCTGCGCCGGCAACATGCAGGCACCACGCACAATCAGATCAATGCTGACACCCATTCTGCCCGCATGAATCAGGGCATGAATCAGGCCCTCATCGGTCAGTGCATTCATTTTGACCACAATACGGCAGTCATCGCCTTTGTCTGCCGCGTGCGCCAGCTCGTTAATCTTCCCGACCATTTGACGGTGCAAACTAAAAGGTGCCAGCAATACCCGATCGAGTTTAGGCAGCCGGCTATGACTGGCCAGGTGTACAAAAACCCGCTCCATATCGGCAGTGAGCAAAGCGTCGGCCGTCAAGTGGCTCACATCCGTGTAGAGACTGGCGGTCTTGGGGTTGTAGTTACCCGTTGACAAATGGCCATAGCGGACCATTTGCCGTCCCTCACGGCGTGTCACCAGCATCATCTTGGCGTGGGTTTTCAAGCCCACCACACCGTACAACACCTGTGCACCGACCGACTCCAGCATTTCTGCCCAGTTGATGTTAGCCTCTTCGTCAAAGCGCGCCTTGAGTTCCACCACGGCAGTCACTTCCTTGCCCAAACGGACAGCCTCGCGCAGCAAATCCATCAATCGGGTGTCACTGCCCGTGCGGTAAATGGTCTGCTTGATAGCCAACACCTGCGGGTCCTGAACCGCCTCGCGTAAAAAATCCAACACCCCATCAAAACTTTCAAAGGGTTGGTGAATCAACACATCGCCAAGCTTGAGCTGCTCGAAAATCGACAAACCGGGCACAAGCTGTGTCGGGTAGCAAGCCTTGTAGGGCGCAAAGCACAACTTTGGACGGCGCAACAAGTCAATTAGTTGCGTCAAGCGCACCAGATTCACCGGGCCAGCAACGCGGTAAAGCGCCAAGTCTGGCAAGCCAAACTGCTGCATCAAAAATGTTGACAAAAAAGCCGAGCATCCAGCCGACACCTCAAGCCGTACCGCTTGCCCGTAATGCCGGTGCTCCAAACCCTGGCGTAACGCCATTCGCAAATTCTTGACATCATCTTCGTCAACAGCCAGATCAGAGTGACGCGTTACCCGGAACTGGGAAAACTCGCCCACCGCCCGCCCCGGAAACAAATCAGACAAATGGGCACGGATGACGCTGGACAAAGACACAAACAAGTCATGCTCGCCGGCCGCTTTACCAGACATGCGGATCATGCGTGGCAACACGCGCGGCACTTTCACGATGGCAATCTCGTTGGCTCGGCCAAAAGCATCCTGCCCACCCAGACGAACAATGAAATTGAGCGACTTATTGGCCACCTGCGGAAACGGATGCGAAGGATCCAGTCCAACCGGTATCAGGAGTGGCCGCACCTCACGCTCAAAATACTGGTGAACCCAGCGCCGTTGGGCTGCGTTGCGCTCACCGTGGGCAACCACCCGTATGTCATTTTTGACCAGCGCCGGCGTCAATATATCGTTATAGAGCGCGTACTGCTTTCCCACCAGCGCATGCGCGGCATCAGCCAGCCTGGCAAATGACTTCTGCGTGTAAGCACCTGAAGTCTCGTGAAGCTGGTAGGCTGATAAGTGAGGTTCTGCACGGACTTCAAAAAACTCATCCAGATTTGAAGAAACAATGCACAGGTAACGCAGACGCTCCAGCAAGGGCACATCGTCCCGGTAAGCCCAATCAAGTACCCGTTCGTTGAACGCCAGGATGCTGTGATCACGATCCAGCAATATCACTGTTTTTTTTGTACTGACGTGAGAGTTGAGTGAACGCAAAATATAAACAGGGTTCCGAACAAACGATGGAGGATGATTGTGTTCGCATTCTTATAAAATTGTGTGACAGTACGATGACAGCTTGCGCATTCGGTCTCACCTGATATCAATTACCAAGAAAATGTTTGCGGTAGCGCGCTGGCAAATCATTAATGCACATCAGCATGGGCAAGTCAGCGGTGTTGAAATCTGGATCCCAGGCCGGCGGCCCCAGCACTTTGGCACCCAGGCGCAAATAGCCTTTGATCAGCGCTGGCGGCTCTACTTTTAACGTGCCGTCAAAACTGCCCAACGGCAGGGGTAAGCGCGGCCTGACGTGGTACTCGATGGCTGCCAAATGGGTTTGCCGCACCTGATTCCAGATGCTGGCAGCCACATCGCCACTGACAACGCCGTTGTGCAGCATCGGAATACTCGCACAGCCCACCATGATGTCAAGCTTGTTGCGCACCATGAATTCGGCCAGCGCGCCCCACAAGGCCATGATGACACCGCCGTGCCGGTAGTCCGGATGCACACAGCTGCGACCCAGTTCGACCATGCGCTCGCGCAAGCTGCGCAGCCGGGTCAGATCAAATTCCGTATCACTGTAGGTACTGCCGACACGCTTGGCCTGCGCTGGTGTCAGCAGACGGTAGGTACCCACCACCTCTTGCGTAACGGTGTCGCGCACCAGCAGATGCTCACAATAATTGTCAAACAAATCCACATCGTGTCCACGCCAACTGGTATTGAGGCGCGCACCCATTTCGGTGGCGAATACATCGAACCTCAATCGTTGGGCAGCGCGGATGTCGTCGCTGTTGCGCGCCCACGAAACCTCAATGCTGTGGGCTCCACGTTGCGCAGCAGGCTGTCCAACCGGATGAAGCGCTGATAGATCAGGTCGATGAAGTGACCCCCGTGGCAAGCTGACTTGCGAAAGTGGAAAAACCGGGTTTGGAAGTTCTTTCATACTGATCTCCTCATGTTTTGGGTTGTTGAAAATGAACGTGTACAGATGTCAGCAGCCCGCTTGCAATGCGCTTTTGTTGCTGCAACAGTTGAGTCCACTCAGCCAGGGTTGGCTACCAGCCTTGAACCGCAAGCCACCAGGACTGCTGCTCAACGATTGCGCGGTGCAATGCAGGATTGCCAAGCAGCGCTGGTAAAAAATGTGTGCGCCCTTCTGGCGGGCTTCACCAAAACTCACGCCAAGCCGTTCGATGCTGTTTGTGGTGTCGTTCTGCAGTTTCATCATGTGTTCCAAGAAATTTGTCTTGGTGCAATTCTGAAAGCCTGAGGTGACAACATGATGGCGATTTGGAGGCAATTTCATGACATCACCCGCACACCCCGGCAAATGCCTACAACCGCAACTCAACAACGCGAAAGAGTGGCCAATGTTGCGTTGACCGCTTGCTGCGCCTGTAGGGCAAGCGATCGGCGGTCTTGCCCTGCACAAGTCAGTGCCGGCAAATAGACGGTAGTCAGGTGTGTGCATGGAACATGCACAATCTGCCACAAAGACTGAAAAAAACCGGTGTCACCGATAAATGCAAGGGCCTCAAGGCGCTCGCCTTGCCGGTCGTGGTAATAGACCGCCACCGGATAGAGCAGCGCTTGCGCATCAATGGCGCTTTGAAACAAGGCAGCATGAAAATGCACAGGTTGCGTGCCATCGGTTGAGGTACCCTGCGCAAAAAGTGCAGCAGAGTGCCCCTGCTGCAACAAGCCAACCAGGCTTTGATTCACCCGGCTCATATCGCTGCGCAGGTTGCGCCGAATGAAAAGTGTGCCAGAACGTCGCACCAGCCAGCCCAAAACCGGCCATTCAGCGACTTCAGATTTGGCGACAAAGTGACCCGGCGCGGTGGCGTTGATGGCAAAAACGTCCAGCCAGGAAATGTGATTGGAAACGAACAGGCGACCCTGAGGACCATCAGAAGGTTGTAACCCTGTGCTGTTGAGCTGCACATTCAACAGCTTTAGCAGTCCAAGCGACCAGCCTTGCTTGAAACGGCGTTGCGCTGAAACGCCCAACACCGGGTAAATACAAGCAACGCCAAGGGCATAAACGATATGAAAAGAAAGCCGTATCAAGCGAAAGCTGACTAACAACGGACTTGGGGATGTTGCTTGCATTGGGTGACCGTGGGTTGTCAAGCCTGCAAGTTAGCAAAAACGCGTGACACTGCCGTGACAACCCAGCAGCGCCAAGCGCCACTGCCACAACCTGGGTGCCTGACCGGCACCAGTAGAAAATCAGACCTTGGGTTTGTCGCTGTGCGACACGTTATAGCCATCCGCAACGTAGGCGGGGCCCTTCATTACCCAGACGATGACACAGCCAATAGCAACCGTCATGACGGTGGTCCAGACCGCGACCACCACACCGATCATCACGTAGTCAAATATCTGAATATGACGCTCAATCTCGCTTGCACTGCCCTCTGAAAAAAGATAGCGCGCCAGCCAGGCCATTAAAGCAGGCATCACGGTGCCAGCTAAAAGCACGTTGGGCATCATCCGCAGCAAACGGAGCTCAAAACCGTAAGGCGTACGCTGGTATCCAGGTAGTTTGGTTAGCCAATTCATACAATCTTTCTAAAAAAAATTAAAGTAACCGACTGCAAACCATTGAAATCAAAACTCCTGTTCGATCCCATGCGCCATTATTACGCCAGCCACTTTTGCATGAACTGTGCTTGACCATTGGCCGGGTCAAGTTGGTAATTATCAAAACCAATACGACGGTACAACTTCAGGGCGGATGCATTGCCAGCCAGCACCTCCAGCGTCAATTTACAGGCGCCACGCACTCGCGCAATTTTCTCAACCAGTACCAGCATCTGCTCGGCAATGTGCTGACCACGATGCGAGGCGGCCACCACCACGTCATGCACATTCACCAGCGGTTGGCAGGCAAACGTGGAAAAGCCTTCCACACAGTTAACCAAACCAACCGGCACCGAGCCTTGCGATTCATCAAATGCCAGCACGCTGAACATGAATGGCCGCTGGGCTAAAGCGGCTGGCAAGTTGCGCTTGACCGTGTCAGACAAGGGCTCGCCCCCACCCATGGGGTCGCGTGCGTAGCCGTCAAGCAAGTCAAGCAGTGCACGCATGTGTAGCGGGTCGGCGTAATCAGCCTGGCAAAAGCGCAGGGACATCGGGTTTTGCATACGGGGCTCCAATCAAGCGCTTATGGTGCGCGCAATGCGCTGGGCGCAGGTTTTTGCTTGTACTGCATCACGCGCTTCCACCATCACGCGCAGCAAAGGTTCGGTGCCGCTGGCACGAATCAGGACGCGCCCACTTTGACCCAATTCGGACTCAACCGCCCGCGTCTCACTTTCCAGATCAGCGCTGGCTTTCCAGTCCTGGCCGAGTTTGAGGCGAACATTGATCAGGGTTTGCGGAAACAGCGTGACATCAGACAATAGCGTTGCCAGCGATTGACCGCTACGCACACTGGTCTGCAGCACCTGCAATGCAGAGATCAGACCATCACCAGTAGTGTGTTTGTCCAGCGCCAACAAGTGGCCAGACCCTTCACCACCGAGCAGCCATTGGTGCTTTTCAAGCTCCTCCAGAACATAGCGGTCCCCGACCTTGGCCCGCACAAATTCGACACCACGGGCTTTCAAGGCCACCTCGACGGCCATATTGGTCATCAGGGTCCCCACTACACCCGGCACGGGCTCATGTCGGCGCAGCCGGTCATCCACCATCAGATAGAGCAACTCGTCGCCGTTGAATAAGCGCCCTTCTGCGTCAACCACCTGAAGCCGATCGGCATCACCGTCGAGCGCGATACCCATATCGGCACGGTGTGTTCGGACGGCTTCGATCAAGGCCTCAGGATGGGTCGCACCGACTCCCCGATTGATATTCAGGCCGTCTGGCGCGCAGCCGATGGCAATGACCTCAGCGCCCAGCTCATGAAATACCTTGGGCGCGATCTGGTACGCCGCACCATTCGCCGCATCCACCACAATACGCAGACCCTTGAGCGTCAGGTTATTGGCAAACGTGCTTTTGCAAAATTCGATGTAGCGCCCAGCGGCATCGTCCAGACGGCGCGTCTTGCCCAGATTGGCGGAATCTACCCACACAGGGGCCTCAAGCAAGGTGTTTTCAACGTCTTGCTCCCAGTTATCAGACAACTTGGTCCCTTGGGCGCTGAAAAACTTGATACCGTTGTCATCAAACGGGTTGTGGCTGGCACTGATCACCACGCCCAGCGATGCACGCTGGGCCCGTGTCAAATACGCGACACCGGGCGTTGGCAAGGGGCCCAGCAGCACCACATCGACACCCGCAGAGTTAAAGCCGCTCTCAAGTGCACTCTCGAGCATGTAGCCTGAAATACGCGTGTCCTTGCCAATCAGAACCGTTGGCCTGGCTTCGGTGCGTTTGAGAACGCGTCCTACCGCATGCGCCAAGCGCAGCACGAAATCCGGCGTAATCGGCGCTTGCCCGACCGTGCCACGAATGCCATCCGTTCCAAAGTATTGTCGTGTCATGTTTGTTCTACCCTACTCACTTGAATTATTAAATCAGCCTGAGATTATCTTGCAGCAGCGAGCACTTTCAAGGCTTGTACTGTTTCCTTGACATCATGCACACGCACCACGCTGGCACCGCGCTGCACCGCCAACAAGGCGGCCGCCAGACTGGGTGCGAGGCGTTGCTGTGCGGGCAACTGATAGCCGGCATCTGCATCACCAGCCATACCCGCCAATGCCGACTTGCGCGACCACCCGACCAACAGCGGATAACCAGCTGCCAGCAACTCAACCTGACGCGCCAGCAACGCATAGTTCTGCTCTACCGTTTTACCAAACCCAATGCCAGGATCAATCAAAATTTGAGACTTTTTGACTCCTATCCCTTGTAAATCATGCGCTGAACGCTCTAAAAACAATAGCACCTGTGGCACCGCATCACCCTGCATTGGCTCTGCTTGCATGGTTTGCGGCTCCCGATGCATGTGCATTAGGCAGACACCACAGCCCGGGTGCGCCGCTATCACTTGCGGGCCACGTAAAGTGGTTGATCCATCATGCCAGCGCAAAGCCCAAATATCATTGATGATGTCCACCCCGCTGTCCAGAACCGCCTGCATCACCTCTGGCTTATAGGTATCAACCGATACCGGCACCGCCAGCTTGACCGCTTCTTTGACGACTGGCAAGACGCGCGCCAATTCGTCCGCCAAACCAAGCGGCTTGGCCCCTGGTCGGGAAGATTCGCCGCCAATGTCTAATATGTCTGCCCCATCCCGAATCAGTTGCTCGCAATGCTGGATGGCCATTCGCACCGTGCCGTGCTGACCACCATCTGAGAACGAGTCTGGCGTGACATTGACGATGCCCATCACTCGGGCCGTGTCAAGGTCAATCTGGAAGCGCGTTGTTTGCCATTTCATGCGTCACTACCTTCTCAATCGCAGCAATGAAAACGGGGCCTTGGCCCCGTTCTTTTTCTATCCCAATGTCAACAACCCGTCAGGCAGCGTGTGGTGCTGCATCGGGCTTAACTGCAGGTGTGCCGCCACTGCTGCTGTCTGAGCCGGCTGCCGGTACCCGCGGCGTCCAGTCTTTGGGTGGACGAGGTTCCTTGCCTGCCATGATGTCATCAAGTTGATCGCTGTCGATGGTTTCCCATTCCAGCAAAGCCTTGGCCATGGCATGCATGTGACTGCTATGCTCTTCGATCAAGCGGCGCGCCAGTGCATATTGTTCATCGATGATGCGGCGCACCTCGGCATCGACCTTTTGCATGGTCTCTTCGCTCATGTTGGTCGTTTTGGTGACCGAGCGGCCTAAGAACACTTCTCCTTCATTGTCGGCATAGACCATTGGACCCAACGCGGCCGTCATGCCGTAGCGCATCACCATGTCGCGGGCAATCTGGGTAGCACGCTCGAAGTCGTTACTGGCACCGGTAGTCATCTGATTCATGAAGACTTCTTCGGCAATGCGACCACCAAACAACATGCTGATCTGGCTGAGCATGTAATCCTTGTCATACGAGTAGCGGTCTTGCGCCGGCAAACTCATGGTCACACCCAGGGCACGACCACGCGGGATGATGGTGACCTTGTGCACCGGATCGCACTTGGGCAACAGCTTGCCGATCAGCGCATGGCCCGATTCGTGATAAGCGGTGTTGCGGCGCTCGGACTCAGGCATCACCATGCTCTTGCGCTCCGGGCCCATCAAAATCTTGTCTTTGGCTTTCTCGAAGTCCTGCATCTCAACAACACGTGCATTGCGACGCGCGGCCATCAAGGCGGCTTCATTGCACAGGTTGGCCAGATCGGCGCCACTCATGCCAGGTGTGCCACGGGCAATGACTGCCGGGTTGACATCCTGACTCAAAGGCACTTTGCGCATGTGCACGTTCAAAATCTGCTCACGGCCCCGAATATCAGGTAGCGTGACATAGACCTGGCGGTCAAAACGACCTGGACGCAACAAGGCCGCATCCAGAATGTCAGGGCGGTTGGTGGCAGCCACCACAATCACGCCCACATTGGTCTCAAAACCATCCATCTCGACGAGCATCTGGTTCAGCGTTTGCTCGCGCTCGTCATTGCCACCGCCCAAACCAGCACCGCGCTGACGACCAACTGCGTCAATTTCATCAATGAAAATGATGCAAGGCGCGTTTTTCTTGGCGTTGTCAAACATGTCGCGTACGCGGGATGCGCCAACGCCGACAAACATTTCAACAAAATCGGACCCCGAAATGCTGAAGAATGGCACTTTGGCCTCGCCGGCAATGCTCTTGGCCAGCAGGGTCTTACCGGTACCCGGAGGGCCAACCAGCAGCAAACCGCGTGGAATCCGACCACCGAGCTTCTGGAACTTTGCCGGATCTTTCAAAAAGTCGACGACTTCCTTGACTTCCTCCTTAGCCTCGTCGCAACCCGCGACATCCGCAAAGGTCACAGTATTGGTGTTTTCATCAAGCAAACGGGCCTTGCTCTTGCCAAAGCTGAAAGCACCCCCTTTACCGCCGCCCTGCATCTGGCGCATGAAGTAAATCCAGACACCAATCAGCAACAGCATCGGACCCCAACTGACCAACAAGGTCATCAACAAGGAGCCTTCTTCACGCGGGCGAACATCAAACTTGACATCGTTGGCGATCAGATCACCGACCAAACCGCGATCAAGATAAGTGGCGGTGGTGCGAACCTTGCGGTCATCGGTGGTCACCGCGACGATTTCGGTGCCGCCCTGGCCCTCTTGAATGACCGCGCTCTTGATCCGGTTGTTACGGACTTCATCAAGGAAATCGGAGTACCCCAAATACCCCGCCCCGGCGGTTGGACGTGTGTCGAATTGCTTGAAGACGGTGAAAAGCACCATCGCAATCACCAACCAGACAGCAATTTTTGAAAACCATGGATTGTTCAAGCGAAACTCCAGTAACGACACCACAAAAAATGCGATGCCTAATAAGGTCGGGATTTTAGACTTTTCACACCGCTACAACCAGTAGCCCGGCGCAATTAGTCTCAGCAGATGCAAGGGTTAACAGCTTATTTCAAGACCATGCCAATCAAAAAGGTTTCCGATGATTTGTCGCGCGAAGCCTTGGGCTTGATGCGCTTAACGGTTTCAAAACTTTCTTTGAAACGTTTGAACAATGCATCGTAACTGCCGCCATGAAACACTTTGGCCACCAGCGCTCCCTCTGGTTTGAGATGGACCTGAGCAAATTCCAGTGCCAATTCAATCAATAGTTCGATCCGTGCCGCGTCAGCAGAGGCAATGCCGGACAGATTGGGCGCCATGTCCGACAGCACCACATCGGCCAATTTCCCCTGCATTTGGGCCGCCAACTGGGCCAGCACGGCATCTTCACGAAGGTCACCCTGAATAAATACCACCCCCTCAATCGGCTCCATCGGCAAAAAATCCAGTGCGATGATGCTGCCGTTGAGCATGCCCGCGGCCGCACCGCCGCCAGTAGCTGACTTGGGCGACAGTTTGCGGCGCACATACTGGCTCCATGCGCCCGGCGTTGAGCCCAGATCCACCACCAGTTGCCCCGGTTTGATCAGGTGCAGCGTCTCATCAATTTCCATCAATTTGTAGGCCGCACGGGCACGGTAGCCGTCCTTTTTGGCCAGTTTGACATAGGTATCGTTGACGTGGTCATTGAGCCATGCGCGATTGACTTTGCTACTTTTTACTGCTGATTTCATAAATTTCCTGCCTAACCGATAATACGGCCATGTCTCAAATACAACTGACCCCTGCCCAACGCAAAGTTCACCGCGCCGATGCGCACCATCTTGACCCGGTGGTCATGATCGGTGGCGACGGCCTGACTGCTGCCGTTAAAAAAGAAACCGAAGCCGCGTTGAATGCCCATGGCCTGATCAAAGTGCGTGTCTTTTCCGATGACCGCGCCGCACGCGAAGCCATGTTTCAAACCCTGGCTGACGAACTTAACGCCGCGCCGATTCAGCACATCGGCAAATTGCTGGTGCTCTGGCGGCCCATGCCCGAGCGTGAAAAAACTGTCGATGAAAACCGCATGCCGGCCCCGCGCGATGTCAAGGTGCTCAAGTTCAGCAAACGGGGCGGCCAGCGCCCTGAAGTCAAAACCCTGCGCGTACTGGGCAACCAGCGCCTAACCCCCGGTGGTCAAATCAAACGCGCCAAACGCATGCCTATCAGCATCAAAAAACGCAGCCAAGACCAGTAAGCTTGCGGGACAGACCAGCATCACGCAAAGTGAAATTTGCTCTGTCCCTAATTGATTGTCAGATGCCCCTCTAGAGGGCCTAACCGCTCTCAAGTCACTTTGACTGCAACTTCCGAAACGTCACTCCAGCGCACAACCACTGCAGCGCATACATGCCGGTTCCCACGCTATGCCACAGCCGCAAGTTTTCGCGCGCAATGATGTGCGGCGCTACGGCAAACTCCGATAACAGCGCCAGTAGCATCCCAAACACTACAAATACGATAGCTGTCTGCGCTTTATCCACTTGGGCTAGAGGCTGATTTAATCTAAAATTTAGCAACAGCACCAAACCACTTGCCACTGCGACCCAGGTTTGTGCAGAGAACAGTTTGCCCGCCATATTGCCGGCCAGCGCCGGGCTGGGCAGGTTCGCAAACAACATCGGCACCACCATAAACCCGATGGTCGTCAGACTAGCCCACCAGAGGGCTGCCACCCAAACTGCGGCCACTGAAAAAACCATGGATGCCCGCCTGCGCGGGTATGGCGGTGTTACGTCAAACTGGTCGTTCATCAGAGCGACATGTCTCTCAACCTGTCCATCAGCGGTAGCTGACCGCCATCACTTCATAGCGACGCAGGCCACCGGGTGCTTGCACCTCGGCCACGTCGCCCTCTTCTTTGCCAATCAGGGCGCGCGCAATCGGGCTATTGATATTGACCAGACCGAGCTTGATATCGGCCTCGTCCTCACCGACGATCTGGTAGGTCACCTTGTCGCCGGTGTCCTCGTCTTCAAGCTGCACCGTGGTGCCAAACACCACCCGACCACCGGCATCAAGCTCGGAGGGATCAATGATCTGAGCGGCCGACAGCTTGCCTTCAATCTCCTGAATGCGCCCTTCAACAAAACCTTGCTTGTCTTTGGCGGATTCGTATTCAGCGTTTTCGCTCAAGTCACCTTGGGCCCGAGCCTCGGCAATGGCGTTGATAACAGAGGGACGCTCCACCGTCTTGAGTCTGTGCAACTCGGCTTTGAGGCTATCAGCGCCACGCTTGGTAATGGGAAGGGTAGCCACGGGCAGCTCCGTAAAAATTGGGTTCATCAAAAATGAAACCGCCGAACGTTGTCGTCCGGCGGTAGGCACTAATTATGCCGTGATTGTCAGTCCAGAAACCAGACCAATTGCGGATTCAGGCGTTGCGCAGCTGCGCGTGCATCTCTTGCACCGAAATCACATCAAGCTGGTCCATGCAGCGCATGCCTTGCACCGCCGCTTCAGCACCGGCAATGGTGGTGAAGGTGGTGACCTGCGCCAGCAATGCCGAAGTGCGGATATGGCGCGAATCGGCAATGGCGTTGCGGCGCTCTTCGACCGTGTTGATAACCAGCACAATCTCGCCATTTTTGATAGCGTCAACGATGTGCGGACGCCCTTCAGTGACCTTGTTCACAACACCACAGGGCACGCCGGCAGCATTGATCACAGCAGCGGTTCCTTTCGTGGCGACCACTACAAAATCCATAGCTGCCAGCGCACGCGCCACTTCGATGGCACGCGGTTTATCATTATTTTTCACGGAAAGAAACACCTTGCCACTGGCCTCACCGGTGGCTGTAAAAGCCCGCGGCAGCTTGGACAAAGCACCCATTTGTGATTTGACGAATGCCTCTCCGAAGGTTTTACCAACCCCCATGACCTCACCGGTGGACTTCATCTCGGGACCCAAAATAGTGTCGACACCAGGGAATTTGACAAACGGGAACACCGCTTCCTTGACGCTGAAATAGGGCGGATTGACCTCTTTCGTGATGCCTTGTGATGCCAGTGTTTGCCCGGCCATGCAGCGTGCCGCCACTTTGGCCAGTTGCACGCCCGTCGCTTTGGAAACAAACGGCACGGTGCGCGAAGCGCGTGGGTTGACTTCCAGCACAAAGATCACGTCCTGACCCTCAAGGTGCTGAATGGCAAACTGCACATTCATCAGCCCAACCACATTCAAGGCGTGCGCCATGGCAGAGGTTTGACGCTTGATCTCGGCAACCGTTGCGGCACACAGGCTGTAAGGTGGCAGCGAGCAGGCTGAGTCACCGCTGTGCACGCCGGCTTGTTCAATGTGTTCCATGACACCGCCAATGTAGGTGGCTCCAGTGGCATCACGTATGCAGTCCACATCGCACTCGATGGCATCGTTCAAAAAACGGTCCAGCAGCACCGGTGAATCGTGGCTGACTTTGACGGCCTCGCGCATGTAGCGCTCCAGATCGCGCTGCTCATGCACGATTTCCATGGCGCGGCCACCCAGTACATAACTGGGGCGCACCACCAGCGGGTAACCCAGCGCGGCGGCTTTCTCAAGCGCTTCGGGCTCGGTGCGGGCGGTGGCATTGGGCGGTTGGCGCAATTTGAGCTCGTGCAGCAGTTTTTGAAAACGCTCACGGTCTTCAGCCGCGTCAATCATGTCGGGGCTGGTGCCAATAATCGGCACGCCATTGGCTTCCAGATCAAGCGCCAGCTTCAAGGGCGTTTGGCCGCCGTACTGCACGATGACGCCGGTGGGCTTTTCCTTGTCGACGATTTCCAGCACATCTTCCAGCGTAAGTGGCTCGAAATACAAGCGATCCGAGGTGTCGTAATCGGTCGACACGGTTTCGGGGTTGCAGTTGACCATGATGGTCTCATAGCCGTCTTCGCGCAGGGCCAGCGCGGCGTGCACACAGCAGTAATCAAACTCAATGCCTTGCCCGATGCGGTTGGGGCCACCACCCAGCACCATGATTTTCTTGCGGCTGGTGGGCGCTGCTTCGCATTCGCTGCCTTCGGCCTCATAGGTCGAGTACATGTAAGCAGTGTCGGTGGCAAATTCGCCAGCACAGGTATCGACCCGTTTGTATACCGGTCGCACACCCAAGGCATGGCGGCGCGCCCGCACAGCGGTGTCGGTGGTTTTGAATTGCTTGGCCAGACGACGGTCGGAGAAACCTTTTTGTTTCAAGGCGCGCAGCGTTGCGGCATCAATGGCATCCAGTGCCGTGCCGATGGCGGGCTGTGGCAGGCGTTCAATCTCCAACTCAATCTGCACGATTTGCTCGATCTGGACCAAAAACCAGCGGTCGATTTTGGTCAGTGCGAAAACTTCTTCGACGCTCCAGCCCGCGGCAAAGGCATCGCCCACGTACCAGATGCGCTCCGGGCCGGGTGCGCCCAACTCTTTTTCCAGCAGCTCGCGGTCTTGGGTCTTTTCGTTCATGCCGTCGACACCAACCTCCAGGCCACGCAACGCTTTCTGGAACGACTCCTGGAAAGTACGGCCCATGGCCATGACCTCGCCCACGCTCTTCATCTGGGTCGTCAGGTGGCTGTCGGCAGTGGGGAACTTTTCAAACGCAAAACGCGGGATTTTCGTCACCACGTAGTCAATGCTCGGCTCGAAACTGGCCGGTGTGGCACCGCCAGTGATCTCATTGCGCAATTCATCGAGCGTGTAGCCTACGGCCAGTTTGGCCGCTACCTTGGCGATCGGAAAACCGGTGGCTTTGGAAGCCAGCGCACTGGAGCGGCTGACGCGCGGGTTCATCTCAATCACCACCATGCGGCCATCTGCCGGGTTGATGGAAAACTGCACATTGGAGCCGCCGGTATCAACACCAATTTCACGCAGCACCGCCAACGAGGCATTGCGCAGAATCTGGTATTCCTTGTCGGACAGGGTTTGCGCCGGGGCCACGGTGATCGAGTCGCCGGTGTGCACGCCCATCGGGTCGAGATTTTCGATGGAACAGACAATGATGCAGTTGTCGGCGGTGTCACGCACCACTTCCATCTCGTATTCTTTCCAGCCCAACAGCGACTCTTCAATCAGCAACTCTTTGGTGGGCGATGCTTCCAGGCCGCGTTTGCAGATCACCTCGAACTCTTCCGGGTTGTAGGCAATGCCGCCACCCGTGCCACCCAGGGTAAAGCTGGGGCGGATCACGGTCGGGAAACCGACGGTTTTTTGCACATCCCAAGCCTCGGCCAGACTGTGCGCAATGCCCGAGCGCGCCGAACCCAGACCGATTTTGGTCATGGCATCCTTGAATTTAAGGCGGTCTTCGGCCTTGTCGATGGCTTCGGGCTTGGCACCAATCAGTTCAATCGCTTTGCCCGTCGCCGCGCCGGTGTATTTTTCAAGTACGCCGTTGTGCCACAAATCAAGCGCGCAGTTGAGCGCGGTTTGCCCACCCATGGTTGGCAAAATCGCGTCAGGGCGTTCTTTGGCGATGATCTTTTCAACCGTTTGCCAGGTAATCGGCTCGATGTAGGTCACATCAGCCGTGGCCGGGTCGGTCATGATGGTGGCCGGGTTGCTGTTGATCAGGATGACCTTGTAACCCTCTTCGCGCAGCGCCTTGCAGGCTTGCACGCCGGAGTAATCAAACTCGCAGGCCTGGCCAATGATGATCGGGCCGGCGCCAATGATGAGGACGCTTTGGATGTCGGTACGTTTTGGCATATTGCTGAACTGCTCTCTTATTTCACGCGCAGCCAAGGGCCGCGTTCATTCGATTTAAAAATTATTGCCGCGTGGGCGACTGGACTTCACATTAGCTCAAACTGGCCGTTGCCAGCTTGGAGCCAAACCACAAAAACAAAGCACCGACCAGGCCAGACAGGCTGGCGGACAGCCGCCTGCGGGCGCTGAACCCTTGCGCCAGGCGGGCACCGGCGTTGATCA
>JBBQZI010000031.1:0-19461 GCA_038207855.1 Burkholderiales bacterium | reverse complement strand
CCGGTGGCGCGTCTCTCTGTGGTGTACTGGATGGATCAGGGGTAGGCCGGTGAAAAGTGTATATGGAAGTGACTACAAAATGATCTATTTAATGCACATGACTAATATCCACGGTCGTTTCAAGCCAAACTTCCTGTTTAGTTCTTAAGAAAAATAGCCCTCCAGCCCTTTGGCTATAAGCGTGAGAAGCTACCTAATTTGTAGCATCACGCGCCAAACAGGCCGGTCAGGGCGGCGGTCATCACTACGTAGCGGATGAACTTTCCAATCGCCATGTAGCCCAAACAGGGCCAAAACGGCAGTTTGAGCCAGCCCGCCACCGCACACAGCGGGTCGCCCACCACGGGCAGCCAAGCCAGCAAGCAGGCTTTCGGGCCCAATTTTTCCAGCCAGGCCAAGGCACGCAAGTGTGTCGCCGAATGCTGGTGGCGTTCAATCACTTGGTGGGAGGCCAAGCCCATCCACCAAGTCACGGCACCGCCCAGCGTGTTGCCTGCAGTGGCCACCAGAATGGCGCTCCAGAACAGGTGTGGATTCAATTCCACCAAGCCAAACACGGCGGGCTCGGAACCCAGTGGCAGTAGGGTGGCTGAAATAAATGACACCACAAACACCGAACTCAGGCCGAATTTGGGTAGCGCCAGCAGCGTCAGAAGGTGTTCAAGCCAGATTTGCATGAGTCGACAAGTATAGGGACGGGCTTGCGCTGCGTCGTTCGCTATCAAATTTGCTGAAAATTTAGGCAGTTAGAATTTGTCCTTCCCCAACCCCTGCCATTGCATAAAGCCGTTCGCATGAACATCGGACACCATTGTTTGCCCAATCCTTACTTCGTGGCCCCGATGGCCGGGGTAACCGATCGGCCGTTTCGTCAACTGTGCAAGCGCCTGGGGGCGGGCTACGCGGTGAGTGAAATGGTCACCAGCCGGCCGGATTTACAAGATTCCCTGAAGACCGTGCGGCGCGCCAACCACGCGGGCGAGGCAGGCTTGATTGCTGTGCAAATTGCCGGTACCGAGCCGCTCATGATGGCCGATGCGGCCCGCTTCAACATCGACCGGGGCGCGCAAGTTATTGACATCAACATGGGCTGCCCGGCTAAAAAAGTTTGCAACCAATGGGCCGGCTCAGCACTGATGCAAGACGAGACTTTGGCCTTGCAAATTGTCACGGCGGTGGTGCAGGCCTGCGCGCCGCATAACGTGCCAGTCACGCTAAAGATGCGTACCGGCTGGTGCCAGTCGCACAAAAACGCCGTGCAATTGGCTCGTGCTGCCGAATCGGCCGGGGTGCAAATGCTGGCTGTGCACGGTCGTACCCGTGAGCAAGGGTACAAGGGGCAAGCGGAATACGACACGATCGCCGCGGTCAAAGCCGCCGTGCGGGTGCCGGTGGTGGCCAACGGCGACATTGACAGCCCACAAAAAGCCCGCGCTGTGCTGGCCGCAACCGGGGCTGATGCGGTGATGATTGGCCGCGCGGCGCAAGGGCGGCCATGGATTTTTCGGGAAATCGCGCATTTCATCGCCACCGGCGAATACCTGGCGCAGCCGTTGGTAGCCGAAGTCAAGCACCTGTTGCTGGCGCATTTGCAAGACCACTATGCGCTGTATGGCGACTACGCTGGCGTGCGCACGGCGCGCAAGCACATTGGCTGGTATGTCAAAGCGCTGCCCGGTGGCGAGGTATTTCGCGCGCGCATGAACACGATTGATGACTGCCGCCAGCAGGTTGGCGCCGTGGCTGATTTTTTTGACACGCTGAACCAGCAGATGGACCGCATGCCGGTGCCGCCTGACGCGTGTGATACCGTTCGCAGTGACAACGACAAAACAATAAGTGAGATGGAGACCACCCAATGAAACCCCTACACATCACCGAATGTGTGCGTAACAACCTGGAAAGCTATTTGCACGACTTGGGCGGCAGTGAGCCCAATGGCATGTACACCATGCTGGTCAATGTGGTGGAAAAACCGCTGCTCGAAGTAGTCATGCGCCATGCCGACAACAACCAGTCCAAAGCGGCCCAGTGGCTGGGTCTGAACCGCAATACCTTGCGCAAAAAACTGCTCGAACACAAGCTCATTGATTGATAGCTGCTCACGCACTGTTTATAAGGGCTAGAGCCCTATTCCTTATATATTTCCGGTCCTTCTCTCTTATTCATTACTTGAACGCACACCATGAACGCTCTCCTCTCCGTCTCAGATAAAACCGGCATTGTTGAATTTGCCCAGGCCTTGCATGCTTTGGGCATCAAGCTGATCTCCACGGGGGGTACGGCCAAGCTGCTGGCCGATGCCGGCTTGCCGGTGACCGAGGTGGCCGAAGTGACGGGCTTTCCTGAAATGCTCGATGGCCGCGTTAAGACCCTGCACCCCAAAGTGCATGGCGGCCTGCTGGCCCGCCGTGACGTGCCTGAGCACATGGCCGCGCTGAAGGCTTACGCCATCGACACCATCGACTTGCTGGTGGTCAACCTGTACCCGTTTGAAGCCACGGTGGCGAAGGCAGGCTGCACACTCGCAGATGCGATTGAGAACATCGACATCGGTGGCCCGGCGATGGTGCGCAGCGCTGCCAAAAACTGGAAAGACGTGGGGGTGATCACCGATGCGTCGCAATACGCCCAGGTGTTGGCCGAACTCAAGACCGATGGCCAGTTGACGCCAAAAACCAAATTTGCCCTGAGCGTGGCCGCGTTCAACAGAATCAGCCAGTACGACGGTGCCATCAGCGACTACTTGAGCGCCGTTCAGTTTGGTGACGGCGTGGCGGACGACGCGGCGCCCGCGCTGGACTTGTTCCCCGGTCAAAGCAACGGCCGCTTTATCAAAGTGCAAGATTTGCGCTATGGTGAAAACTCGCACCAGAGTGCCGCCCTGTACCGTGACTTGTATCCGGCACCGGGCTCACTGGTTACGGCCAAGCAGTTGCAGGGCAAGGAACTCAGCTACAACAACCTAGCCGATTCAGACGCTGCCTGGGAATGTGTCAAGGGATTTGATACCCCTGCCTGTGTCATCGTGAAACACGCCAACCCTTGCGGCGTGGCGATTGGCGCTGACGCGCTGGAGGCCTACAGCAAGGCCTTTCAGACTGACCCAACTTCGGCTTTTGGCGGCATTATTGCCTTGAACTGCACGCTGGACGAGCGCGCAGCGCTACAAATTTCAAAGCAGTTCGTCGAAGTGCTGATGGCCCCCGCTTACACGCCCGAAGCATTGGCGGTGTTCAAGACCAAGGTAAATGTGCGCATTTTGCAAATTGACCTGCCCAAGGGTGGTGCATCCGATTGGGACAATGGCCGCAACGCCATGGACATGAAGCGCATTGGCTCAGGTATCTTGCTGCAAACGGCCGATAACCACGAGCTGGCGCTGTCTGACCTGAAGGTCGTGACCACCGTGCAGCCGACGGCCGAACAACTGCAAGACCTGCTGTTTGCCTGGAAGATTGGCAAATTCGTCAAGAGCAACGCCATTGTGTTTTGCAAGGGCGGCATGACCATGGGCGTCGGGGCCGGGCAGATGAGTCGGCTTGATTCGGCGCGCATTGCCAGCATCAAGGCCGAGCACGCGGGCCTGAGCCTCAAGGGCACGGCCGTGGCGAGCGATGCGTTCTTCCCGTTCCGCGATGGTCTGGACGTGGTGGTGGACGCCGGTGCTAGCTGCGTCATTCAGCCGGGTGGCTCCATGCGCGACCAGGAAGTGATTGATGCCGCCAACGAGCGCGGCGTGGCGATGGTGTTTAGCGGTGTGCGGCACTTCCGCCACTGAGCGGTTTTTGCCTGAGACGAAAAAGCCACCTGAAGGTGGCTTTTTTATATCAAATGGGGCTCTAGCCCCCGTCGAATATGCGCAAGCAGCTACTTTTGTTATAGCGTCTTAAAAACCTCAGCCGCCGCCGCAATGGTGTCGGCAATGTCGGTATCCGAGTGCGCCGCGCTCATGAATCCGGCTTCATACAGAGCGGGTGCAAAGTACACGCCGCGGTCCAGCATGCCGTGGAAGAATGTGTTGAAACGCTTGTTTTCAGTCGTCATCACTTTGGCGTAGTTCTGCGGCAGGCTGTCAAAGAAGAAGAAGCCGAACATGCCGCCCTCACTGTCACCGCAAAACGCAATGCCCGCCTGCTTGGCCGCAGCACTCAGGCCGCTGATCAGTGCCTGCGTCTTGCCATTCAGCGCTTCATAAAAGCCGGGCTTGCTGATCTCGGCCAAGGTGGCCAGTCCGCAAGCGGTCGCCACCGGATTGCCGGACAAGGTGCCCGCCTGGTAGACCGTGCCCAACGGCGCCAGGTGTTCCATCACGGCACGCTTGGCACCAAAGGCCGCCAGCGGCATGCCCCCGCCAATCACCTTGCCCATGACCGTCATGTCGGGCTCGAAGCCGGGGATGCTCTGGGCGTACAAGCCCTGGGCGCTACCGGGGGCGACGCGGAAACCGGTCATCACTTCATCAAATAGCAGCAGCGCGCCGTATTCAGTACATAGCTCGCGGCAGCGCTTCATAAAGGGCACCGAGGCGCGCACGAAATTCATGTTGCCGGCAATCGGCTCGATGATCAGGCAGGCCATGTCTTTGCCGTGCAGCACAAAGGCTTCTTCGAGTTGCGCGACGTTGTTGTACTCCAGCACCAGCGTGTGTTGCACCACTTCGGGCGGCACGCCGGAGCTGGTGGGGTTGCCAAAGGTGGCCAAGCCTGAGCCGGCCTTGACCAGCAGCGCATCCGCATGGCCGTGGTAGCAGCCTTCAAACTTCAAAATCTTGTTGCGACCGGTGGCGCCGCGCGCCAGGCGAATGGCGCTCATGGCGGCCTCGGTGCCCGAGCTCACCAAGCGCACCATGTCCATGGAGGGCACCAGTTTGAGAATGGCTTCTACCAGTTCCACTTCGCGTTCGGTGGGTGCGCCAAACGACAAACCTTCCAGCACAGCGCTTTGCACCGCGTTGATAACGGCCGGGTGGCCGTGGCCCAAGATCATCGGGCCCCAGGAGCCGATGTAGTCGATGTAACGCTTGTCGTTGGCATCCCAGAAGTGGGCGCCTTGTGCGCGGGTCACAAACCGGGGTGTTCCGCCCACGGCCTTGAAGGCGCGCACGGGAGAATTCACGCCACCGGGAATGACTAGCCTGGCACGTTCGAATAGGGTGTGATTGCGGTCAGTGTTGTTTGTCATGAGGGGAAGACTCCTGCAGGTTCAGTGTTGAAAGGGGTTCAGTGGTGGGTGTTTCATTGTCGTCTTCTCCGGGCTGGGACCAAAACAGCCGATCCGGCACGACATGCCCCATGCCGGGACGAAAACCACCCGCCAGGCAGCGTTCCAGGTAGCTCAGGGCTTCAGAAAAAGCTTCAGTCAGCTCGCAGCCGCTGGCAAGCAAGGCGGTGAAGGCTGCTGACAGGGTGTCGCCTGCTCCGGCAAAGCTCGCATCAATGTGTGTGACGTGCTGGCTTGCCAGCACGGACTGCGGGCAAGCCAGGGTGTTCTCAACCCCCCGTTCAGCTGAACCAATGCCGCTCACCAAGGTGTAGCTGGCACCCAGTTCGCCAGCGGCAAGCGCAATGTCGCGGGCGCTGGGTGGGCGCTCGGTGCTCCAATTTGGCAGCAACCAGCGCCAAAGGGTGCTGTGGTTGCCCACCAGCACGGTGGTTTGCGGCATGATGAGTTCAGTGAACGCATCGTGGTAGGCGTCAATCTGGTCTTCGGTCCACCAGGACAGGTCAGGCATGTGGGCGATCAGTGGCACATCGGGATAGTCAGCCGACAGCCCTGCCACCACGCCAAGGTTGTCGGGCGTGCCAGCAAAACCGAGTTTGATGGCTTGCACCTCAATGTCTTCCAGAACCGCGCGGGCTTGCTCGCCAACGGCTTCGTCATCCAAGGGGAAAAAGTCAAAGATGCGCGCGGTGTCACGGGCATAGACGCCGGTCATGATGGGCAGTGCATGGGCACCCACCGAGGCCATGGCTCCGATGTCTGCCGACAGCCCAGCGGCACCACTGGGGTCGTTGGCGTTGAAGGTCAGAACGCAAGCCGGGCTTGCAGGCGCGATTGACGCGTCACCGCCAGCAGTAAGCGAAGTAATAGGCATTGGAAGTGTGACGGGTTTCTTCAGGCAAAATAGCGTTTCGAGGTCGGGGTTGCTCGCAAGGCCCGCCAATATTTAACTGGTATTTGCGCACGCCGCATTCTATTTGAAGGCTTTGTGAATTGTGACTTCAACAACCACCTGGATGTGCCTTATTTGTGGCTGGATTTATGATGAAACTGCGGGTGATCCGGAGCATGGGGTGGCTCCCGGAACCCCATGGGACCAAGTGCCGCTGAATTGGGTTTGCCCAGAGTGTGGTGCCCGCAAGGAAGATTTCGAAATGGTACAGATTTGATGCCCAACAATGGGTACGATGTCAGTTGTCGGGTTTTCGACGATATGAAGTCAACACAGGAGTGAGCTCTGGTGAATACGACAGGATCCAATTTGAAGATTCTGGTGGTTGACGACAGCAATACCATCAGACGCAGTGCCGAAATTTTTTTGAAGGCGGGCAAGTACGATGTGGTGCTGGCCGAAGATGGCTTTGATGCCTTGGCCAAGGTCAGTGACTTCCGTCCTGATCTGATTTTTTGCGACATTTTGATGCCGCGTCTGGATGGTTACCAGACCTGCGCCATCATCAAGCGCAATGCCAAATTCTCCAGTGTGCCGATCGTCATGCTGTCATCCAAAGACGGTGTGTTTGACAAGGCACGTGGGCGCATGGTGGGGGCGCAAGACTATTTGACCAAGCCTTTCACCAAAGACCAGTTGCTCAAAGCGGTTGAAACCTTTGGTGTTGCGGCACAAGGAGCTGCGTCGTGAGCATTTTTGACGTGCTGGTTGTTGATGATTCAAAAACCGAATTGATGTTTTTGACCGCTATTCTCAAAAAGAACGGGTTTACCGTGCGTACCGCCGAGGGTGCTGATGAAGCCTTCAAACATCTTGAAGATCGCAAGCCAGATCTGATTTTGATGGATGTCGTGATGCCCGGGAAAAACGGTTTTCAATTGACGCGGTCGATCAACCGTATGCCGGATTACGCTGACATTCCGATCATCATGTGCACCAGCAAAAACCTCGAAACTGACCGGGTTTGGGGCTTGCGTCAAGGGGCCAAAGACTACATCACCAAGCCCATCAATCCCACTGACTTGATGGAAAAAATCAAGGCTTTGGGGTGACTTGACAGACACCATGGCCAACAGACAAGCAATCAAAGACCTCCAGGTGCGCCTTGCAGAAAGGTTGCATGCAGCGCGCACTGAAGCCGTTGTGCCGGCTTGGTTAGCCGTTTTGGTGGGGCAGGCCAACTATCTGTTGCCATTGACCCAGTCGGGTGAGATATTTCCGTTGGCGGTGGTTAATCCTGTTCCTTACACCCAGCCCTGGTTTTTGGGTGTGGCTAATTTGCGCGGTGGTTTGTATGGTGTGGTTGATTTGGGTCAGTACATGGGCTTGGCCGGCGCTCGCTCTGAGCGTGCATTGCCCGAGTCTTGGCTGGTTACCTTGAACCTGGAGCTCGAACTCAACTGTGCCGTGATGGTGGATGGTCTGGTTGGTTTGCGACGGCAGGATGCGTTTGCTCATGTCGAACCTGCCAAGCCGGATGCGCCGGTTTTCTTTGGTCGGCAGTTCCTGGATGCGCAGGGAGGGTCGTGGCAGGAAATAGACTTGCGCGCCTTGTCGCAGATGCCAAGGTTTTTGAGTATTGGCGTTTGAAATTCAAATTGGGGTTTTGTCATGGCTGTCCTTGAACAATTAAAAAATATTTTCAAACGCCCTCGCGCGGCGATGCCATCGGATTCCAGTTTGAGCATGAGCGCGCCGCAGTCGTCGGTGTACCACTCCGATGACGACCTGAAGTCTGGCCAAACACAGTATGGAGAAGTGGACAGCGCCTTAGGCGCTTCGGGGAGCCTGTCTGCCGTCAATGCTCCGGACGCTGAGTCCGATTTGGTTGGTCTTCCCCTGCTGGGCAAAAAGACGGTTGCGCAACACCAGCGACTGCTATCGATCGTGCTGGGGTTATCCCTGGTCTTGCTGATTGTTTTGGTTGCGCTGGGTTGGAGCAAGGCGGAGCGCACGGATCAGCAACTAAACGCAGTTGGCCAGTCGTTGATTCAATCGCAGCGCTTGGCCAAGTCGGTATCACAGGCTTTGGTGGGCGATGCCAATGCGTTCCCGGATGTGGCGCAAAGCGCACAGATTCTGGTTCAGTCGGTGCGGGGCTTGCAAGCCGGCAATGCCGAGTTGAAACTGGCCGCCTTGGGTGCTGACTACAGCGCCACGCTGGACAAGGCCATGCCCTTGGTGGCGCGCGCTGAAAAGAGTGCCACCACCCTGATGGCACAGAAAAAAATGCTGACTGATATCGCATCGGCCCAGCGTTTGATCAACCGTCAATCGGCTGAATTGTTTGACATCGCAGAAGCCATTTCTGTGATGAAGCAGCAGCAAAATGCGTCGGTCGCCGAGATTGTCGCTGCCGGTCAACTGGTCATGCTGACCCAGCGCATCGGCAAGTCATCGAGTGATTTATTGACCCTGGAGGGGGTCAACCCAAAGGCGGTGTTTTTGCTCGGAAAAGACCTGAATTTGTTTCAGGAAACTGCCGCTGGCTTGCTCAATGGCAGTGCCGCATTGCGTTTGCCTGCTGCGGGCGATCCGCAGGTGCGTGAAAAACTCACGACCTTGCTCAAACTTTTTCAGGAAACAGGCGCGCAAGGGGCCGTCATTCTGGATGGCTTGCAAGGGCTGGTTGCCGCGCGCGAGGCCCAAATTGCTGTTTTGACCGACAGTGAAGTGCTGCGCAAAGACCTTGAAGAACTGCACGCGACTTTGTTGGCACAAACGGGTTTGGGTGCCATCGCCTTGATCACACTGGCGGCGGTCGTGCTGTTGGCCTTGCTCGGTGCCGCTGGCCTGCTTTATGTGCAACTGCTGGGTAGTCGACAGCGCCAGGCAACAGCAGAAGGACAGCAGCACGATGCAGAGCGGCTAGAGCGCGAGGCCAAGCGTGTCAATGCCGCTAATCAGGCTGCGATTTTGCGGCTGATGAATGAGCTGCAGGCGGTTGCTGAAGGTGACCTGACCCAGGAGGCAACGGTCACTGAAGACATTACCGGAGCCATTGCTGATTCGATCAACTACACCGTCGAAGAGTTGCGCTCCCTGGTTGGCAACGTTCAGAATACGGCATCAAGGGTGGCGCAAACCACGACCGAGGTTGATATGACATCGACCGAGTTGTTGGCTGCATCCAACGAGCAATTGCATGAGATTCGTGAAACTGGTCGTTCGGTGGTCGACATGGCGGCGCGTATCAACCAGGTGTCAACGCGTGCCCAGGAGTCGGCTGACGTGGCGCGGCAATCCTTGCAGGCGGCGGACGTTGGCTTGAAGGCCGTGCAGAACGCCATTGGCGGTATGAATGCGATTCGGGATCAGATTCAGGATACCTCCAAGCGCATCAAGCGTCTGGGAGAGTCATCGCAGGAAATTGGCGAAATAACTGAGCTGATCTCGGACATTACCGAGCAGACCAATGTGCTGGCCCTCAACGCCGCTATTCAGGCGGCCTCGGCCGGTGACGCCGGGCGCGGCTTCTCGGTGGTGGCTGAAGAAGTGCAGCGACTCGCTGAGCGTTCGGCCGATGCGACCCGGCAAATTGCGGCATTGGTGAAGGCCATTCAGACCGACACCCAAGACGCCGTGGGCGCCATGGAGCGCTCTACCCAGGGGGTGGTTGCAGGGGCCAAGTTGTCCGACAACGCCGGCGCAGCACTGGCTGAAATCGATCAGGTGTCACGCCGTCTGGCGGAGCTGATCGAACAGATTTCTGATTCCACCTTGCGTGAGGCCAATTTGGCCAATGAAGTGGCCGGCAACATTGAGCATATTTTTGCGGTGACCGAGCAAACCGGCGAGGGCACGCGTACCACCGCAGCCCAAGTGCGCGAACTCTCCAGAATGGCTGAGGACTTGCGCCAGTCTGTGGCACGGTTCCGGATTGCCTGACCGCGTCTACATAATTTCATCTCTGACGGATTGACTCATGCACCCTCAAGCTGAACTGACTGGAGATAGCACCCTTGGTGAGCCAGACCTGGGGCCACTGGCTTGGGTGCTTGATGAGTTGCGCAAGTCGCTTGATGGAGCCATCAAGGCGCTTCGCCGATTTGTCCGGGATGCCGAGCTGTCGCGCGGTTCAGACCTTGGCGCGCTGGATGCCAGCCAATTGCGCATTGCCCGTCAACAACTTCACCAAGCGGTTGGTGCGCTGGAAATGGTGGGGCTTGAGGTGCCTGCCAGGATGCTTCGCGCCATGGAAGCGTTGGCGCAAAAGTTTGTGCAACGGCCTGAAATTTGCAGCGATGAGGCCGCGCTTAAATTGGAGCGGGCCAGCTTTGCGCTGACCGATTATCTGGATGGCTTGCTCAAGGGCAAGGAGTCGTCCGCGGTGGCGCTGTTCCCTCAATACCGGGATGTGCTTGATCTGGCCGGCGACGACCGGGTGCACCCGGCAGATTTGTGGTCGTATGACTGGCACTGGCATGATGTCACGGTGCCCAAGTCGGTGGTGCCCTTGTCCTATGACTCGACTGTGCGCTCGCGCATTGATGGCCACATCCTGAACGTTGTCAAGTCAGCTTATGCGCCATCAGCCCGGGCGATGTGCGACATCAGTCTGGGCTTTGCAGCCGCGCAGACCGCCTTGCACCCGCGCGTGTTCTGGGCCATTTCAGCGGCTTATTTTGAAGCTGTTGCACTGGGCTTGTGTGCCTCTGATATTTACACCAAACGGGCGGCTTCGCGCATCTTGCTGCAATACAGGACGCTGGCGCGTGGCGAGCCTGATGTGTCTGAGCGACTGGTGCAGGACTTGTTGTTTTTCTGTGCCCAGGCGGCACTGCCGAAGGCGCAGGACGCACCGGCCCTGAACGCCGTTCGCCAGGCTTATGGGCTCATGCCCATCGCCCACATTGACTACGAAAAACCGCAGTTTGGCCGCTTTGACCCGGCCATGCTGGCCCAGGCGCGCAAGCGTATTGCGGCTGCGACGGAAACCTGGTCGTCGCTTTCAGGTGGTGAGTCCCACCGCATTCAGGTGGCGGTTGATCAGTTCAGTCTGGTCAGTGACTCGATCGTCAAGCTGCACCCCGATAGTGCTGAGTTGGCCGCCGCTTTGACGCGTGCGCTTGAAGCCGTTGCACGATCGGGCAAGGCACCCGCACCGGCGCTGGCCATGGAAGTGGCTACCGCTGTGCTGTATCTGGAAGCCGCTTACGAGGACATGGGGCCGACCAGTGAGGAGATGGTAGAGCGCAGTCGCCGCTTGGCGCAGCGGCTCGATCACGTCATCGCCGGTGGCCAACCCGAGCCGCTCGATACCTGGATGGAGGAGCTTTACCGGCGGGTGAGTGATCGTCAGATCATGGGCAGTGTGGTCGATGAGTTGCGCACCACCTTGGGTGAAGTTGAAACCTCGCTGGATGCTTTTTTCCGCCGACCGGCTGACAAGCTTCCGTTGCAGGAGGTGCCCGGCCGATTGGCTCAGATGCGGGGTGTCTTTTCGGTGCTGGGGCTTGATCAGGCTGCGTTGGCAGCACTGCGCATGCGTGACCAGGTTGAGCATTGCCTGGCGGACGACTTTGATGTCGCGGCATCATCAGCCGTGATATTCGAAAAACTTGGCAATAGCCTCGGAGCGATGGGTTTTCTCATTGATATGCTGAGTTATCAGCGTGAATTGGCGAAGAAGCTGTTTGTCTACGATGAGGCGCAGGGTGAATTCCGCTCGTTGATGGGGCGGCAAAAAGCAGCTGCCGCCGAGGCGGTCGAAACACCGTTGCCTGAGCTTGTGCCCGAGGCGGTGGCAGCAGTTGAAGAAGTTGCAGAAGTTGAAGAAGACGATGATGATGCTGAATTGCGCTCGATCTTTATCGAAGAAGCCCGCGAGGTGGTGGGCAGCGGTCTAGCGGCGATTGCGGCCTTGCAGGGCAACCGTACTGATCCGGATCACCAAACCGGCTTGCGACGCGCATTTCATACCCTCAAGGGTAGTTCGCGCATGGTCGGTCTGACCGAATTTGGTGAGGCCGCCTGGTCGCTTGAGCAAGTGCTCAATGCCTGGTTGCCACAGCAACAGCCAGCGAGTGATGAATTGCTCAAACTCACCGGGCAGGCCATGGATGGTTTTGGCCGCTGGATTGAGGACATTGCCAATGGTTGTGATGCCGACTGGCGGGCCGAGCCATTTCGCCAGGCGGCAGACCGATTGCGGCTGGACAATGTCGGTGCTGACATCGTCTTGCCGGATCAAGCGTTGCCGGCCACGGCACCTGAGGTCCTGGCACCACCTGTGCCAGTCGCTGATTTGACGGTGACTGAAGCGCTGCTTGAGCCGCTGGTGGATGATATTTCTCGCCCCGACTTCTCGGCGACACAAATCGTCGATTTTGACGATACCCAGATGCACGACTTTGGTGACCTACCTGTCACTGAGGATTTGCTTGACCTGTCCTTTGCCGACCTTGCGCCGGTCGAATCGGCTGAGCCTGTCGTGCCAGAGTCTGCCTTGATAGAGTCTGCCTTGATAGAGCCTGAGTCTGTCATGCCAGACATTTTGCCCTTGCCAGAGGCGATACCAGAGCCTGAACCCGATGAACCGGTAAAGGTGATTGGTTCCTTGCAGATTGGTCTTGCGCTGTACAACGTTTACCTCAACGAGGCAGATGAATGGTCGCGTCGTTTGTTGACCGAGTTGACTGAGTGGTCGCTGGAGTTGGATCAACCGGTTAATGACACCACGATTGGCTTGGCGCACTCATTGGCGGGCAGTTCTGCTACGGTCGGTTTCATGGGGTTGTCAGAACTGGCCAGGGCGCTGGAACATGCACTGGAGCATGTTCAACTGGGTGGTGTCGGGTTGCCAGAGCATGCACAACTATTTGTCCAGGTGGCAGAAGATATTCGCCGCTTGCTGCACCAGTTTGCCGCCGGTTTTTTCAAGCACCCCGATCCCGAACAATTGGCGGCCCTCAGGGCTGTGCTGGAAACGCCTTGGGCACTGCCCGCCGTGGGACAGGCTTTACCAGAAGAGTTCCCCGAACCTATTTTGATGCCAGAGCCAGAGCCAGAGCTGCCAGCGCCCCAGCCATTGTTTGCTGAAGTGAAGCAGCCAGTGGCCTCCGTGGCCCAAGACGCGCTCGAAGACGAAGAAATTGAAGCGATTGACACGCTGGATGTCGATCTGTTTGAGATTTTTGAAGAAGAAGCGCTGGAACTGTTGCCGCAGCTCAGTGGTGCGCTACGCCATTGGATTGCACGGCCTGATAACCTGGGTGCGCGCCAGGAGGTATTGCGGGTGTTGCATACCCTCAAGGGCAGCGCGCGTCTGGCCGGTGCCATGCGCTTGGGTGAGATGGCGCATCGCATGGAGTCTGCTGCACAGCACTTCGATGTTGAAACGACCACCAGCGCCCAGCTTGAACCTTTGTTGGCGCGCCTTGATGGCATCACCCGTTGTTTTGAAGATTTGCGTGCCACACCTGTCTCGGCGCTGGCATTGCCAGAGGCACCATTGCAGGTGCGGGCGGTGCTGGAGCAAGAGGCATCACCGGTGTCGGCTGGGTTGACACCAGCGTTGCCGCAGCGTCGTTCTATCGGGCAGACGGTGCGGGTCAAGTCGCAGTTGCTCGACCGTATGGTCAACCAAGCCGGCGAGGTGATGATTACCCGCACGCGTCTGGAGTCCCGACTGGGGCAACTGCGTGGCGTTTTGGGTGAACTCACCGGCAATCTTGACCGTCTGCGTCACCAGTTGCGAGACATCCAGCTGCAGTCTGAATCGCAAATGCAGTCCCGCTTGGCGCAAACCAAAGAGACAGAACAGGGTTTTGACCCGCTCGAATTCGACCGCTTTACGCGGGTCCAGGAGTTGACCCGCATGATGGCCGAGTCGGTCGATGATGTGGCCACCTTGCGACGTAATTTGCAGCAGACGATTGAAGGGGTCGAAGACGATCTGATCGCGCAGGCACGCCAGACGCGCGAGTTGCAGCGCGACCTGTTGCGCACGCGCATGGTTGAGTTCGACAGCATTTCAGAGCGGCTCTACGGCGTGGTGCGCCAGGCCGCCAAAGACTTTGACCGACAGGTCAAGCTTGACATCGTGGGTGGCTCGCTTGAGATGGACCGTGGCGTACTGGAGCGCATGGCACCCGCTTTTGAACACTTGCTGCGCAATGCGGTGGGTCATGGCATTGAGCCCACTGAGGCCCGGGTGGCTGCTGGCAAGCCACCGGCAGGCGTGATTCGCATTGCACTTGAGCAGCAGAGCAACGACGTGGTCGTGACTTTCAGTGACGACGGAGCCGGGCTGGACCTCTCAAGTATTCGCGAAAAGGCGCTGGCGCAAGGTCAGATCAAGGCTGATCAGGTAGTGTCGGATGACGAGTTGGCCAACCTCATTTTCACCTCAGGCTTGTCAACCGCCAAGCTTGTCAGTGAAATGGCAGGCCGCGGCATTGGCATGGATGTGGTTCGAAACGAGGTGAGCACGCTGGGTGGTCGAATCGAGCTGCAAACCCAGCATGGCCAAGGAACCCAGTTCAAGTTGGTGCTGCCGCTGACAACCGCCGTGACCCATGTGGTATCACTGCGCATAGGGGATGTCGTCATTGGGGTGTCCTCCAATTTGGTGGAATTGGTGCGCCGAGTACCTGCGCCTGAGGTGGACGCGGCTTATCGGTTGGGGCGCTTTGAGTACAACGGCATCGACTTGCCGTTTTATTGGGCGGGTGCGTTGTTGCAGACATCGCCCGTCAGCAGCGAGGCAAAGGGTAAGTCCTCGACGGTAGCGATCTTTCGCAGCGCTGGCCAGCGGGTGGCGGTGCATGTGGATGAAGTGCTGGGTAATCAAGAAGTGGTTGTCAAAAACCTCGGGCCCCAGTTGTCGCGCCTGCCGGCGCTAACCGGTATGTCCGTGTTGGCATCCGGGGCGGTGATGCTGATTTACAACCCGGTGACGCTGGCCACGATCTATGGTGAGCAGGCGGGCGCCTTCAGCCGACCGCAGAGCCCTGCAAACGCAGTTCTGGCAGGCCATACCGGTGTCGCAACTGGCAAAAAACCCCATCAGCTGCCACTGATCCTGGTGGTGGACGATTCGATCACGGTTCGCCGGGTCACGCAACGCCTGCTCAAGCGCGAGGGCTTTAGGGTCGCGTTGGCCGCCGATGGCTTGCAGGCGCTGGAAATGCTTCAGACCGAGAAACCGTCGGTGGTGTTGTCTGACATCGAAATGCCGCGCATGGACGGCTTTGACCTGGTGCGCAACATTCGCGCCGATGTTGCGTTGCGAGACCTGCCGGTCATCATGATCACCTCGCGCATGGCAGAAAAGCACCGCGAGTACGCCCGTGAGCTCAAGGTTGACCACTACCTCGGCAAGCCCTATTCCGAGGAAGAATTGATTGGCTTGGTGCGCGCTTACTGCAGTGAAGAATTAAGTGCTTAAATAGGCTGTAGCCCTTACGGGATAAGCGGTGGCTACTATTGTTTATGTAGTGTCAAATCAAGCGAAGCTGAAGTGGCGAAAGTCAGGATGCAGATGCCGTGCGATGATCCATTTTGCTGCCGTCCTACCTCATGTGATGAACCCGTCCAGCACATGTTTGGCGATGGCAATGGCACGCTTTCGCCGCATACTTAGATTGGGTTGATCTAGCAGGACGCGGATTTCTTTGAGAAATTTGATCAATCCAATCAGTTCAACCCAGTCCCGCAAACGCGCAATTTCATCGGTGGTCAATGGACTATGAGTCGCATAGTGGTTGATAAATGCATTGAAACGCGAAAAGTCTGCCAAATGAATGTACTTTTCGGCCAAAGAAAATTCAAATGCACCATCAACCACATCGACTATTCGAGGTCCAAAAAAAGCATTGTTGAAATCAAAAAACTCGCACGGACCGGTGTCACTGATCATCACGTTTTTAGGGGCCACGTCTCCGTGCAGATGAATAAACGGGCTAGACCCATTCATGATCTCGCGGTAGGGGCCGGGGTTGAATTTGTCAACCAGGGGCACCAAGCGGACAAACAATGCAGCCACTTCATCACCGAGTTCTAAGCGGTTTTGATATTTCGAAAATTGTGGCAGCCAGATCATGCACAGAGCGTCAAAAGCGAAGGTATGAGGCACATCCAGTGGCTGCGCCAGTTGCACATTATGAATGCTGGCCAGCGCAGCACACACGCGATCTAATGGATATTCAGGACGCTGATTGATGACGCCATGGATTCGTTCGAATAACAGTGCCGGGAGGCCTTCTATCGTAACTTCGCCCACAGAAACGGGAGAAATGACCGACGCGGTTTTTACGCCACGCTGCCCGAGTTGGTTAATGAGGCGCTCTTCATATTGCACATGCTCCCGAACGCGACTATTGCTGTAGTTGCCTGCGACTTTAAATAGTTTTAAAACGTAGTCATGAGTTTTTGTGAAAACCTTATACAAGGAATTTCCGGTGGAAACCTTCATTTTTTCAACAGAGACTTGGGGCATTGCATAGTATTTTTGTAATTGCAGGCCAATCCGCTCTTCTTCCCCTTCACGGATAACAATACCGTCTTGGTCACGGTCATAGAAAATTTTGGCACCGAATTTTTTCAAAAATGCGTCTTTTTCTTCGACATACCCCCGGGACGGGAAATGCACGTAGACATCAATCAGGTGGTGAGTAAACGGGATATTGGGATACTGCTCAAGCCATTGTGCAAAATCTCCGTCTACAGGAATTTGCGTTGCGTGATAAACAGCGCAGTGGTTGGATGCCTCCAACTGATGCAGCGTCCAATGCGCCGGCACATCAGATTCGCGTGCAGGATCCATCTCAACCAGGATATCCACGTCTGATCCAAGCTTCGCCAACTTTCCATGTACAAAAGGTGCCGCGTACCGACCCATATCAGCGCGACCCCATGATCCCATGGTGTAAATGCGCTTTACGCCAGCAAAGGCAGCTACATCTTGGCGCAGCGCATGTTCCACCTTGACTTTCAGGGCCACTTGCGATGATTTAGAAAAAATATGTTTTTCCGGTTTAATAAAACCCAGTTGAAACCTGCTCAACAAGTTTGCCCAAGTGCGATAGAGTGCCTCCCCCGTGGTTTTTCCTTGTTCTACTTTGGCGCTGTATGGAAAAATGACCTGGTTTGACATCGGTGCTATCAACCACATCTGAGGATCGAGATCAACATTCAGAGTCTTCCCCGAGATTAGTGCGTAGTACAGGTCAAGTACTTGGCATTTGACATGGTTGATATCTACGGCCTTAATTAGTGCAGCGTTGGTCGCGAGATAGTTAATCAAGCCCTCAGTACTGGCCACACCGCGCATTCGCTTGTAATCCAGTGAACTGAATCGCCTGTCTGGCTTTGCGATTAATTTAACGGAAGGACCACAATAGATGCCGTCTTCCCCTTTTGACTCCTGTGTCAATCCTATGTATTTACAGATGTCACGAACCTTTGGCAAGTGATATTGAGCCACTGTAATTGCCAAAACCTCGCTGGTTACATTGCCGCCATCCATCATGAAATCTATATCGTTGTCACGCAGTAGTTGTAGTACATCGTCACGGGTTTTGGCATAAGGTGCATCAATTTCAAGTGTGCGGAACAAATTTGCAATTTCTCGAAAATCAGCTGGATCAATCAACAGTTTGTAATTACGATAGTGAAAATGATAACCATCACCACATTCTTCTAAAGAAAATCGCTGTGGATGGTATTTGATCTCATGTTTCAGGCGAGATTCTGTCCATATGCGAACGTCATCTTGGTTGGCGTTGGGCAACTTTCCATCTTGATAGTTTTTTTCCTCTATAACGGCAAGCAACTCAGCGGATTGTTTTTTGAAAATACTGGTGATTTCTTCAAACTCTTCACGACTGAGTTCAATGCGCAGGTCTCGGTAATGAATATGAATGTTTTCTTCCATATCCAAAAAAAGATTCTTATGGCGTGGTTGTCCAAGCGGCTCACCGCGATAAAGTATTTTTTTAATGACACCCATGATACTGTTATCTCCAATTACTGCAAAAAATACACTACAAACGCACTCCTGTTGACAGCAGTAACATCAATATGTTTTCACATTGTCACGTGCTTGAGATGCGTGTTTTCCATTTTCGATTTGCACGGTATTGCTGGTCACGCTGCTTGTTTTCATTCTCATGGAGACATCTTCACAAACCACGCCACACTAGCACGGATATTTTCTCTCAGATATTGCTTCGAAATGCTTTGTACTGATGTAGCCCAAACCCAACTACCATCCCGTTTGAGTACAATTTTGTGAAGGCCGGTTCGACCAAATCCGTATTCGGATTTGGGGTTGACACCCAGATTGGGGTCAACCGGTATCCATTGACCCTTCAGAAAAACCTCGGCTGCGTGGTGATTGGGCTGATCAAACGCGTGATCTTCCAGGAAATTGAATTCTGATGTTAATCGGGCTGGATGGCCCATGGCACGGGCGAGAGCAACAAACAGCGCCGCGTATTCGGTGCAATCCCCGTAACCATTGTGCAGGGCAAACAAGGCTCCGCGGTTTTCAATCAGACGGTACTTAAGGGTTTGTTGGGGCAATTGATAGGCCGCGAGCAGGCGATCTTCATCGCTTACGTATTTGGCGGAAATGGCGTTGGCCAAATTGCGGATGTCTTGCGAGTTTGACTCTACGAAGGTTGTAGAGCGCAAGAAGTTGGCGTTGCCGTCAGTGGATGGGCTACCTTGTACCCGTCGGTAGTCAAAGCGGTTCAGCCGAAGCTGGAACTGAACCTGCTGCTCCACCACCGATTTGGATGGTACTCGCAGGCGCAGGCTCAAAAATTTATCAACTTGATTGGGATGCGCGCGCAAACCCAAATCGGGTTGACCCGGCGCAGAAATGTCCAGGAGTTGCTGTTGATGGGGCAGGTTAACCGGCACCGTAAGCCTCATCGTATAGTCTCGCACAAACTCATCTCCACGGTTGTCGATGCGGATGATGGCGGTGAGGAATACCTCACGCTGGTCTGCTGCTGCATCAGAGGGGCGAGCATGTGCAGACAAAAAAACGGACATAGCAAGGCTGCACAGCAGCCACCGGCCCATCGCTAAATAATCGAGAGTATGCGAGCCATTCATTTCAACATTGCGCTTTATTTTTGAGTGCATTTTATGACTTTAGCCTTTATGAAATAAGCGAATACTGCTATTTATAATAAGCCGTTACCATTAATTTAGATACGTTAAAAGGCGAATTTGTATCTTGAGCCAAAGTTGTCAAGAATTTCATCTACATCATTTTCCAATGTTTGACTATCGCGACACTTTACTGACATCCATGTGTATTTCATCAGGTG
>JBBQZI010000030.1:0-19461 GCA_038207855.1 Burkholderiales bacterium | reverse complement strand
AAACGGTTTGCTGACAAAGTCTTTGGCCCCGGTTTGCAGCGCGCGCAACTTATGGGCTGGTTGGGCGGTGATAACGACCACCGGCAGGTAGGCATCGGCATCGTTGGTCTTGAGCGCTTCCATGACCTGAAAGCCGTCCATGCCCGGCATCTGCAAGTCAAGCAAGATCAGGTCATAGCAGTTCTTGCGGTGCAGCGCACACACTTCTTGCGGCACCATGGTGCTGCTCACGCCGGTGTAGCCGTCATCGTCCAGAATCTGCTGCAGCAGCATGATGTTGGCTTCCTGGTCGTCAACGATCAAAATGCGGGCGTTGAGAATTTCCTGTGCGGCAATCATGCTGTGGCTACCTTTTGGCTGGCTTGGCCAGCGCTGTGTTGTGAATGGGTTAGCGCCAGGTCCAGTGCATCCATGAATGTCGGAACCTTACTGGTTAAATGTAACGTTGAAGATAACCCGTCAAGTGCTGGCAGTCTGTTCGGTGCCGAACATAGACCGGTGCATTGCAGCAGCCGGTTCAAGCGCCAAAGTTGTTTTGTCGCCAGGCTTCAAACACAGTAACGGCAACCGCGTTGGATAAATTCAGGCTGCGCTGGCCGGCAATCATCGGCAGCTTGATGGCCTGCTGGGCATCAAACGACTGGCGTACCGCCTCGCTCAACCCCTTGGTTTCCGAGCCAAACACCAGGTAGTCACCGGGTCGAAAGTGCGCGTCGAAGACGCTTTGGCTGGCGCGGGTGGTCAGCGCAAACAAACGCTCTGGCGGCGGCTTTTCATCAAGCAAAAACGTCTGCCAATCAGCGTGGCGCTTGACGGTGGCGTACTCGTGGTAATCCAGCCCGGCACGCCGCATGTGTTTGTCTTCCATGGAAAATCCGAGCGGCTCGATCAGGTGCAGGGTGCAACCGGTGTTGGCCGCCAGACGGATGACGTTGCCGGTGTTGGGGGGGATTTCGGGCTCGACCAGAACGATATGAAACATGGCCGAATTGTCGCGCAACTTGCTATTCGGTTCGTGCAATCACCAGGCCGGTGACATGTACAACGCCAGCCGCCTTGAGCACACGGGCGGCAGCAAATAGCGAGGCACCGGTGGTCATCACGTCGTCAACCAGCACCACGCGCAGGTTTTTGAGTTGGCTGGCCAACAGCGGCTCTACCGCAAACGCATCATTTAGCACGCTCAGACGCTGCGCGCGTTTGAGGGTGTGTTGTGCTGGCGTGTCCTTGATGCGCAGCAACAGGTCGCTGCGGGTTTTTTCGCGGCCCAGCGCACGCGCCAGCAGCACCGCCTGGTTGTAGCCGCGCTCTTTCAGTCGCCCGTTGGACAGCGGCAGCGGCAACAGCAGATCAGCTGCGTCCAGCGCGGGTTCTACCCAGGGGGTGGCTTTGAGCAGGGTGGCCAAGCTGCGCACCAGACCCGGCTGTGCATGAAATTTGTAGTCCTGAATCAGCTTAGACCAAGGGTAGGCATAGGCCACCGCTGCCAGGCATTGGTCCAACGGCGGCGGATTTTTGACGCAGGCGCCGCACTGGCGCATGCCAGCAGGCAAGGGCAGGGCGCACGTCAGGCAGCGCGACTGCGGCTGGGCAAACTGGGCTACGCAGGCTTCGCACACTGGGTGGGTTGGCCACGCGTGGCATACCCGACATTGGCTGGGCAGCCGGTTGAGCTTGGAAAACGCCCCTGCAATCAAGTTGACAAACATGCTTCAATATACTCGCGCCACTTCAGGTTTTGCCATGCCCCATAAACAGCCTCCCACCATCGACCCCCAAGCCGCCCACCGCTGGCAAGCCATGCCTGTGGGTGCGTCACCCTGGTTGCACGAAGAGGTGGCGCGACGCATGCAAGAGCGGCTCGATGTCATCAAGATGCAGCCTGCGCGCTGGCTGCATTGGGAGCCGCTGCGGGGCGGTCTTCAGGCGCATGCGCTGCTGGTGCAGCGCTACCCGAAGGCGCATTGCAGCGCGATTGAGACCACGCCGGCACGGGTGCAAAGTGCTCGCCATGCGTTGGCCGTGCCATGGTGGAAGCCGCAGCGCTGGCTGCAACCTTCAGCACAGGTGGCTGACCAACCGGACCCTTCTGCGCCGGGTTCGGCGCATCTGCTGTGGGCCAACATGGCCTTGCACATGAGCGCCGACCCGCAGGCCCTGATGGCGCAGTGGCACCGGGCGCTGGCAGTCGATGGTTTTTTGATGTTTTCCTGCCTTGGCCCCGACACGCTCAAGGAATTGCGCGACCTCTACCGTGCCATGGGCTGGCCGCTGCCAAGTCATGAATTTACCGATATGCACGACTGGGGCGATATGTTGGCCGGGGCAGGCTTTGCCGAGCCGGTGATGGATATGGAGCGCATCACCCTGACGTTCGAGACCCCAGAGCGGCTGCTGCAAGAGCTGCGCGGTCTGGGCCGTAACCTGCATGTGGCACGGTTTGCTGGCCTGCGCGGGCGGCGCTGGCATCAGAAGTTATTGCAGGCGCTGGGGCAAATGCCGTTGCAGTTGACCTTTGAGGTGATTTACGGCCACGCCTTCAAGCCGGTGCCGCGCCTGACGGTGAGTGCCCACCGTGAAATCAGCCTTGATGACATGCGTGCGGCCTTGTCGCGCGGTAAAACTCCGGCCTCGGCGCGTACAGTGTCAGCATCTTTGGGTGGTAACCATGAATGAATTCAACTTTCGCTTTGCGCTGATGCTGGTGTGTCTGCTGATTTTCACGGTGTCGTTTGTGTTGCTGCTACTGGCCGCCTGGCGGCATCACCGGGCGGGATCAGTTGAACGCGCCAATTTTCACAGCTCCATGCTGGTGGAAATCTCCTGGACGATTGCACCTTGTGTGATTGTGCTGGTGCTGGTGTGGCCCACCGCGCGGATTTTCTGGACACCTTGAGAGGGGTTTTTCCATCGGGTTTTCCCCGGTAGCTTTTAGCTGTTTGGCAGGGCATGATCGACTAAAATAGTTGATAAATATCAAACAATCGGCCAATCGGCAATTCCCATCAAGAAGGATAGTAATTTATGCGTGGCTTGTACAAGTTTGGCTTGAGTTTGCTGCTGGCCTGTGGCTCGGCAGCGGCTTTGGCGGGTTATGCGTTCAATTTCCCGGAGCCTGTGACCCCGATCGCCCATGAAACATTGCACATGCACAACCTGGTGATGGTGGTGATTTTGGTGATGTTTTTTCTGGTTTTTGGTCTGTTGATGTACTCATTTCGCACCCACCGCAAGTCAGCGGGCTACAAAGCGGCTACTTTTACCGCCCCTACCAGCCGCAAACAGTGGTTGTGGGTGTTGTCACCGTTTGCGTTGCTGTTTTTTATTGATTACATCGTATTCGGCATTCCGGCGCTACACGCGGTGATCATGTATGAGGACACCAAGACCGATGCCGAGCTGGTGGTCAAGGTGACCGGTAGCCAGTGGCTTTGGCAATATGAGTTTCCGGCCGAAGGTGTCAGTTTTGTGAGTCGCTTGGCCACCCCTCGTGACCAAATTGACAACAACGCGGTCAAAAATCCGAATTACCTGCTGGAGGTGGATAACCCGCTGGTATTGCCAGTAGGTAAAAAAATTCGCTTTATCACCACCTCCAATGATGTGATTCACAGTTGGTGGGTGCCGGCTTTTGGTGTCAAGCGTGATGCGGTTCCAGGTTTTTTGCGTGAATTTTGGGCCAAGGTTGACAAGACCGGGACCTATCGCGGGCAATGTTCTGAGTTGTGCGGTAAAGAACACGGATTCATGCCGATCGTTGTCAATGTGGTGACGCAGGAAGAGTTCGCGAGCTGGCTGGCCAGTAAAAAGCCCCCGGCGGCGGTTGTCGCCAAAGCGGCCCCATAAAAACGCCCGACTGCGGGGCAAGAGATTTCAGAAATTCAGTACAAGGAGTTGGCAATGGCACATGATATGGCGCATGGCGTACCGCACGGTGATTCTCACAGTGGGCATTATTCGGGGGGATTTCTTCGGTGGTTGGAGACAACCAACCACAAGGACATCGGCATCATGTACCTGATCTTCGGGTTCACCATGTTGTTCGTTGGTGGGGCCATGATTCTGGCGGTGCGTGCCGAGCTGTTTCAGCCTGGCTTGCAGTTTATGCAGCCGGAGTTTTTTAACCAGCTGATCACCTTGCACGGTCTGATCATGGTGTTTGGTTTTGCCATGCCGGTGGCGACAGGTCTTGGCAATTACATGTTGCCGATGGTGCTTGGCGCGCCAGACATGGCGCTGCCGCGCCTGAATAACTGGGGTTTCTGGATTTTGCCGCCGGCTGCGGTGATGCTGACGCTGCCCTTCTTTCTGGGCATCTTCGGCGTTGGATCTGGCGGCGTCGATACCGGCTGGACGATGTACGCGCCGTTGTCGATTCAAAGCGGTTGGGGCATGGACTTTGCGATTTTTGCCGTTCACATGCTCGGTGTGTCGTCGATTTTGGGCTCGATCAACATCATCGTGACGGTGTTGAATATGCGCGCGCCCGGTATGACGTTCATGAAGATGCCGCTGTTTGCCCACGGCTTTCTGGTAACGGCGGTGCTGTTGATCACCATCATGCCGGTGTTCGCGGGCGGCGTGACCATGGTGCTGATGGATCGTCACTTCGATACGCATTTCTTTAACGCCGCCGGTGGCGGTGACCCGGTGCTGTGGCAACACATTTTCTGGTTCATGGGCCACCCTGAGGTGTATGTGCTGCTGTTGCCGATTGCCGGTGCCGTGCCCCATGTGATATCAGCTTTCTCGCGCAAACCAACCTATGGTTACAAGGCTCAGGTGTACTCGTTCTGGGCAATTTGCATCATGGGCTTGATTGTTTGGGCGCACCACATGTTTACCAGTGGCATGTCGCTGGGTAGTCAGATTTATTTCATGTACATCACCATGGCGATTTCATTCCCGCTGGCGGTGCTGTTTTTCTGCTGGATTGCATCGGTCTGGCGGGGCTCGCTGTCGTTTGAAACACCGATGCTGTTTGCGTTGGGGTTTTTGGTGATGTTTGGCTGGGGCGGTTTGACGGGCCTGGCCTTGTCAGACGCCGCAGCCGACCCGCAGTACCACAACGCTTACTTTTTGGTGGCGCACTTTCACTATGCGTTCTACCCTTCAGCGGTCATGGGTGCGATGGCTGCCGTCTACTACTGGCTGCCCAAGTGGACGGGTCACATGCTCGACGAGCGTCTGGGAAAATGGCATTTCTGGGTTGCTACGATTGGTTTTAACGTCACGTTTATTCCCCAATTTTTTGTTGGACTGGCCGGTATGCCGCGCCGCGTTCCTGACTATCCGCTGATGTTTGCCGAGTGGAACATGATCTCCAGCATTGGCGCGTTTGTGTTGGGTGCCTCGCATCTGATTTTTGTCTACAACGTGGTTAAAAATATTCGAGGTGGTGAAAAGGCCCAAGCCAAAGCCTGGGAAGGCGCTGAAGGTCTGGAGTGGACGGTGCCGTCACCGGCGCCCTACCACACCTTTGAAACACCGCCGGTCATCAAATAAATTGATTCACAACAGAGGTGTTCGATGAAGCTGCCTGAAGTGCCCAAAACCCCGTTCGACAATGAAGAATGGGCCAAACGCAAAAGTGCCAACATCAAGCTGGGCATTTTGTTTGGAGCGATTGTGCTGGCGATTTTTATCGGTTCAATCCTGAAATACCGGCCTCTATGACGACCTTGGCATCGGAGGAACGCCAGCGCAGCAATGTGCGCATGGCACTGCGCCTGGGATTGGTGGCGCTGTTCATGGCCGGTTTCGGCTTTGCCATGGTGCCGCTCTATGACGTTATTTGCAGGTGGACCGGTCTCAATGGCAAGACCAATACAGTGGCCGCGGTGGTCAATAAAAACACCCAGGTGGATTTTTCGCGCTTGGTCAATGTCGAGTTTTTAAGCCACAGCATGCCGGGGGTTGGCTTGCAGTTCAAGCCCGAGGCCTTTTCGATGCGTATTCATCCGGGTGAAATCAACCGGATGAATTACGTCATCAAAAACACCACCAACCGCGTTTTTGTAGGTCAGGCCGTGCCCAGTATTACCCCGGCGGTGGCCGCAGAGTATTTTGAAAAGCTGGAATGTTTCTGCTTTAGCCAACAGACCTTTGCGCCCGGCGAAACCCGCACCATGCCGGTGGTGTTTGTGGTTAATCCGGCGATGAGCCGCGATCTCGGAACAGTCACGCTGTCGTACACATTTTTTGAAGCCATCAAGGCAAAAAGCTGAGCATAAAAGGATACCAAACCATGCCACACGCCACGCAACCTGCCGTCCGCGGCCACTACTTTGTGCCCGCAGCCAGCCATTACTCGACCTTTTTGTCGGTGGGTATTTTCCTGACGGCTTTGGGTTTCATTTTTCGGATCAATGGCACGCCAGCGGGTATCTGGAGCATGCTGATCGGCGCGGCACTCGTTTTGTACGTGGTGGTGGGCTGGTTTGGGGAGCTGATCAGCGAGAACATCCGTGGTGTTTACACCAAGTGGGAAGATCGCTCCTACCGCATTGGCATGGTCTGGTTCATTTTCTCTGAAGTCATGTTTTTTGCCTGCTTTTTTGGCGCGCTCTACTACATTCGCCAAATCTCGTTGCCCGAACTCGGTGGCTATGAAGCGATGTTTACGCCGTATCAGGCATTTACCAGCGTCTGGCCGAGTGCCGGGCCGCTGGGCGACCCCTTTTCACCGATGCACGCCTGGGGCATTCCCGCCCTGAATACGACGCTGCTTCTGACCTCGGGTGCCACGCTGACCTGGGCGCACTGGGGTTTGAGCAAGGGTAACCGCAAGCAACTCAACATCGGTTTGTTTTTGACCGTAGCTTTGGGTACGACGTTTATGGGCTTTCAAATTTTTGAATACGCCCATGCCTATTCTGAAATGGGACTGACTCTGGGTGCCGGTGTTTACGGTGCCACTTTTTACATTCTGACCGGGTTTCACGGCTTTCACGTCACGCTGGGTACCATCATGCTGATGGTCATGCTGGGGCGCGGAATGAAAGGCCACTTTTCAGAGCACAACCATTTTGCGTTTGAGGCGGTGGCCTGGTACTGGCACTTTGTCGATGTGGTGTGGCTGATTTTGTTTGTTTTTGTCTATATTCTCTGACCGATCAATTCCTGCCAACAGCGTCAGCCTTTTGGCTGACGCTGTTTTGTTTTTAGCCCCGCCCTGGAATCAGGCCAAAGTAAATACTCGCCATCAGAATCAAAAACAAGCCGATTGACAGACTGATGCGCACGGTCAGGGCTTGCACTACACGTTTGCGCTTTGAGGCATCATCGTTGTTGAACAGCAGTGCCAGCGCACTGAAAAGGCTGATCAAAACCATTGCCAAGGTTGCCAGAATCAAAATTTTTGCCAGCATGTCTTGTCCCTTAAAAGTTGAGCCTGATTATGCTGTTTTACCATTGACCCATGAATCCAAGACGTTTCCAGTTTCGACTATTTCCCACCGTGGCGATGCTGCTTGGGCTTTGCCTGTTTGTCTACCTCGGGTTGTGGCAATCGGGCAAGGGTGATCGGCTGGCGGCCGAATTGGCACAAGCTGCTGCGCGCAATCATCTCGGTGCGATACCTGTGGGTGAAGCTTTGGTGGATGCCAAAGCCTTGCAAGATGCCCCGATCACGGTCAGTGGCTACTTTGAGCCACAAAACCAGATTTTTCTGGACAACCGGCAAGAGGGCGATTTGCCGGGTGTGCACGTTATTACACCGTTGAAAATTGACGGTAGCGAAACCCGCATTCTGGTGAACCGTGGCTGGGTCGGCTGGCGTAACGGGCGGGGCGTGTTGCCCACGGTGAGCACACCGGCTGGCAAGGTGCAAGTGACGGGGCTGGCCTTTGTGCCATCGACCAAAAAATTCTTTCTGATGCCCGATCATCCCGAAGCAGCTTCGCAGTTGTGGGCACGGCTCGATTTGGCGCGTGCCGCCGCCGTGCTGGGCAAACCCTTGCAGCCGGTGGTGCTGCTGCAGAATAAAAACGATGCAAGCGATGCGCTGGCGCGCAACTGGGCTCCACCTGAAGACCGCGTCAGCATGCACCGTGGCTACGCTTTTCAGTGGTTTGGCATGGCGGTGGCACTGCTGATTTTTTACCTGGTGGCTGGTTTTCGCAAAGGTGATGCACCGTGAGTCAAGTTCATTCGGATGAAGCGCTGGACTTGTCGGTCACATCGCTGCCCAACCCGGTGCAACTGGCACCAGCCACACTGCTGAGTAGCCGTTTGAAGCTGCTGGCAATCGTGTTTGTCTGCTCGTTGCCGGTGCTGGTGGCGTATCTGGCCTATTACGTGGTGCGCCCGCAAGGTGAGGCGGCCTTTGGCGAGCTGATTTCGCCGGTGCGCCCTGTGCCCAATGCACAGGCCAGCGAGCTTGACGGTGCATCGGTGCTGCTGCCGTCACTCAAGGCCCAGTGGTTGCTGGTGAAAGTGGACGGTGGTGCCTGTGTCAAAGACTGTCAAAAGCAACTGGTGGTGCTGCGCCAGTTCCGACTGATGCTGGGCAAGGACATGGAACGCACTGACTGGGTCTGGCTGATCAATGACCAAGCTCCAGTTGATGCGGTGTTGCGCCAAAATCTGAAAAAAGACCTGGCAACCGTGCTGCGGGTTGATCCGCCAACCTTGCAAAGCTGGTTTTCCGTGCCAGCTGGCAGATCGCTGCAAGACTACATTTTTGTGGTCGACCCGATGGGCAACACCATGATGCGCTTTCCGATTCAAATGGACAGTGCCGCGGCCGCCAAGGCCAAGCGCGACCTTGAACACCTGCTGCGCGCCTCACTGCCCTGGGACCCACCGGGCCGTTGAATGCACACCATGCCACCCATGCAAGCACAAGCCTTATACGACCTGTCGCCTCTCATCAGCCTGATGTTGGTGGGCGCACTGCTGGCGCTTGGGCCGGTGGCCTGGGTGTGGCTGCGCAAGCGGCACACGACACCCCTGGAAAAGGTCCAGGCCTTGCGCCTGCTGACCCTATTTTTGACCTTTGACCTGGTGTTGTTTGGTGCCTTTACCCGTTTGTCAGACTCGGGTCTAGGCTGTCCGGACTGGCCGGGTTGTTATGGCAATACCTCGCCGATGGGTGCCGTGCACCACATCGAGTCGGCCCAAATCCTTCTGCCGACAGGTCCGGTGACCCACGCCAAAGCCTGGATCGAGATGCTTCACCGCTATCTTGCAACGGGCGTTGGGGCGCTCATCATGGCGTTGACCTTGCTGGCGTGGCGTGACTGGTTCAAGCAGCGCACCCGCGCCAAGCGGTCAGTCAAGGTGGCACCCAAGCCGTGGCTCGAAACAGTCACGCTGCTGTGGGTCTGTTTGCAGGGTGCGTTTGGCGCGCTGACCGTCACCATGAAGTTATTTCCGGCCATCGTGACCCTGCATCTGCTGGGTGCCCTGGGTTTGTTGGTGCTGTTATGCCTGTTGGTGGTGCAGGGCGTTCAAGTGGGTGAGGCATCGCCGGCCCGTCCGTTGGGTGTGGGCTTGCGCAGGCTGTTGGGCTGGGCTGTCGCCTTGCTGGTGCTGCAGGTCGCCTTGGGTGGCTGGGTCAGTACCAATTACGCGGTGCTGGCCTGCAGCGATTTTCCGATGTGCCAAGGTCGCTGGTGGCCCGACATGGATTGGCGCCAGGGCTTTGAAATCTGGCGTTCCCTGGGTGTGACCGCGGCCGGTGAACCCATCAGCTTTTCGGCGCTGACCGCGATTCACTATCTGCACCGACTGGCGGCCTATGGCGTGCTGGCTTTGCTTGGCGTACTGGCCTGGAAGCTCAACTTTCAGCCGCAGTGGCGCGTTCAGTCACGGGTGCTCTCGGGTCTGATCAGCCTGCAACTGGCCACCGGCTTGAGCAACGTGGTGCTGGGCTGGCCACTACTAGCGGCCTTGTTGCACACCGGTGGCGCGGCGGCCTTGATGTTGACGCTGACCTGGACTTTGGCCAGCGCATCGCGGCCTTCAGCCCAGGCCAACGTCGCGCGACACAATTTGCCCAATGCAGGGAGCCCGGTATGAGCGCGCCTACCAGCCCGGTGCGCCCGATAGCGCCAGCAGTGTTGTCGGTCTGGGCGCAGTACTACGCACTGACCAAGCCGCGCGTTATTCAGTTGATCGTTTTTTGCGCCTTGATCGGCATGGTGTTGGCTGTGCCAGGTGTGCCGTCCTGGCATCAGGTTGGCATTGCAGCGGCAGCTTGTCTGGGTATCTGGCTAGTGGCCGGTGCTGCTGCGGCCTTTAATTGCATTATCGAAAAAAGTATTGATGCCAAGATGAAGCGTACCGCTTGGCGCCCCACGGCCAAAGGCCAACTGGGCGACCGCCATACGCTGTTGTTTTCAGCCACTTTGTGTGCCTTGGGCTCGGGCTTGTTGTACTGGGTGGTGAATCCGCTCACCATGTGGTTGACCTTTGCCACGTTCATTGGCTACGCGGTTGTGTACACCTTGATTCTCAAGCCACTGACACCCCAAAACATTGTGATTGGTGGCGCATCGGGTGCCATGCCGCCAGTGCTGGGCTGGGTTGCCATGGCCGGCAACGTCGGGCCTGAGGCGCTGATTTTGTTTCTGATCATTTTCCTGTGGACACCGCCCCATTTCTGGGCGCTGGCGATGTACCGGGTGGAAGACTACCGCAAGTCGGGCTTGCCGATGCTGCCGGTCACGCATGGCAACGAATTTACCCGGCTGATGGTGTTGCTCTACACCTTCATTTTGCTGGCAGCTTGTTTGTTGCCCTTTATTTACGGCATGAGCTCTTGGCTGTACCTGGTGGTAGCGGTGGGGCTAAGCATCGGTTTTTGCCTGCATGCGTATTGGCTATGGCGCGATTACTCGGATTTGCTGGCGCGCAAGACGTTTCGGTTTTCGCTGATCCACCTCAGTGGACTGTTTGCCGCGCTGCTGATTGATCACTACATTTTTATTTGAGCGCGGGCCTGCCGCTTGTTTTGGCTCAATCAGTTATGACGAGCGGCCGATTATGATTAGCACCATGAACAAACGAAATGCTCTTAAATTTATAGCTTCCTGTGCATATTTGACGGGGGCTACAAGCCTATTTAGTGCTTGCTCTGATGGGCAGCCAAAATTCACCGCCATCGACATCACCGGGGCGGATTACGCCCGTGACTTCGCTTTGACTGACCACAATGGCCAAGCCCGAACCTTGAAAGACTTTCAGGGTAAGGTGGTCATGATGTTCTTTGGTTACACCCAATGCCCGGATGTGTGCCCCACGTCAATGGCTGAAATGGTGGCAATCAGATCGCTATTGGGTAAAGATGGTGACCGGGTGCAGTGCCTGTTCGTTTCGGTCGACCCCGAACGTGATAAACCCGAGATGCTAAAGGCCTATATGCAAGCCTTTGACCCGAGCTTTCTAGCGCTTTACACCACGCCTGAAAAAACGGTTGAACTGGCCAAAGACTATAAGGTGTATTACAAAAAGGTTGATGGCCCAACACCCACCAGCTACACCATTGACCACACAGCGGGCAGTTACGTGTACGACACCCATGGCAAGTTGCGGTTGTTTACCCGCTATGGAACCAAGCCGGAGCTAACCGCCGCTGACATCAAAATTTTGCTGCAACAGGCTGGTTGAAGCATCAGGTGTAAGTCGTTGGCGGGTAACGCGGGGGCCAATGGAGGGTCGGCATCCCCGCGATGGTTACAGGCGCTGATATTTCTTTAGGCAAATTCAACCAGCGCGGCCTTCATCTTTTTCATGGCGGCCACTTCAATCTGACGGATGCGCTCGGCACTCACGCCATACACTGCGGCCAGGTCGTGCAGCGTCATGCCACCCGAGTTGTCGTCATTGACCTTGAGCCAACGCTCTTCAACGATGTGGCGACTGCGCGCATCCAGCGTGTCAAGTGCCAACGCAATGCCATCGCTGGCCAAGACATCGCGGTGGTGGGCTTCAAGCATGGCGGTAGGTTCGTGCGCGGTATCGGTCAGGTAGGCAATCGGGCCAAAAGCCTCTTCACCATCGTCTGAGGGGCTGGGGTCCAGCAGCACGTCGCCGCCCGACAGACGGGCCTCCATCTCGATGACTTCTTCGCGCTTGACGCGTAATTCAGCAGCCATGGCATCAATTTGGCTCTCGTTGAGCGTGTCACGGTGGGTGCCGAGGTCAGCGGCAGCGTCGTTGCTCTTGTAGCGCTGTTTCATCGAGCGCAGGTTGAAAAACAATTTGCGCTGCGCTTTGGTGGTGGCCAGTTTGACCATGCGGACGTTTTTCAGAATGAATTCATGGATTTCGGCCTTGATCCAGTGCAAGGCGTAGCTCACCAATCGCACGCCCTGATCCGGGTCGAAACGTTTGACCGCCTTCATCAGCCCCACATTGCCTTCCTGAATCAGGTCGCCATGCGGCAGGCCATAGCCCAAGTACTGACGTGCGGTCGACACCACCAGCCGCAGGTGCGACAGCACCAGTTTGCCGGCTGCATCGAGGTCGCTGTCCTGGCGGAACTTGCGAGCAAATGACTGCTCCTCCTCAAGGGTCAGCATGGGCAAGCGGTTGACAGCCGAGATATAAGCATCCAAATTGCCCAAAGCGGGTACAACCGCCCACGGATTGACCAAGGACAGCGCCGTACCGGAAGCGTTAGTTTGTGCAGTCATGTCAAAACTCCTTGTTCTTAATTGAATAATGTTAGCACTCAATAGGAGAGAGTGCTAATAGAAAAGTTCAATGAGAACCATGTGCAAAAGCTCATCAAACCTCAAAGAGACTTTTGAGAGGAATGCTAGATTAGGTGCTGGGGCGGGTGTTGATCAAACGCAAGTGGCGTGAGAGCCAGTGCGGCTTGACACCCAAAGTGGCCACGATCAGAGGTTCAGTGGCGCACTCACAGTGGCCGCGGCAAGAATCGGGTGATCAATTTTTTTCAGAAACGCCATCGTCGCGCGTGGTGAGCCGTTCAGCAGTCTGGCGATATCCTCGACATCATCAGGTAAGGCGGCGTTGTCCCATCCTTGTGCTGTATGGCGGGCTAACCGAACACCCAGCACCACACATTTCACAGTGGCGCGTTCGGCGTGTCGCTGGTCGCTGATGCTCACCAACAGTTCCGGTAAATGCCATAACTTCATGAGTGCTTGACGCAGGTCATCGATTTCGACACCCAAAACTGTGTGCTGGATGGTGTTGGAGCGCAAGGTTGAATCGGCCGCTTGAGCTTGCTGAATTTTCACTGCCAGTGCTGGCGCGTGCAGCCACACCAGCATTTCGGCAAAGTCATTCAAAAAGGCCGCTTGGTGGATGATGCCAGCATCGGTGTCGCCACGATGCAGGGCAAATCCCAGTGCAAATTGCCCGGCGCGCTCGGCCCGGTGCAACAGTTCCTGCAAGCCTAGCAGCGCTTCAGGCTGGTCAAGCAGCCAATCCTCCACCGTGTACTGCCGACCAAAATACCGGAAAAAAGGCCCGATGCCCATCATGACCAGTGACGTGCTGATAGATTCAGTTTCCGCGCTGCCGCCAGGACGGCGCAGACTGGCTACCTTGGAAAGCAGCTTGAGCGTCATCAGCGGGTCAGCCTGGATGACCGGGGTCAGCATGTTGGCATCCACATCGTCCTCGATGGCCCGCAACGCCTCCAGTGCCTGTGCGGTGCTTGCCAGGACCGGAATTTCAGCTTTCAAAAAATACTGCGTCCAAGCACCGATATGCGGCAGTGGGGCGCTCAGATAAGTGGGTGGCGGCAGCGCCGCGGCCACAGGCTCAGTGGTTTCAGTTTGGGTGCTGATTGTCTCTGGGTTTGTCATGGCATCACCGTGTAATTTGGTCGCGAGTATGGCCGCAGGCGCAGCGCTGGTCAAGCCGCTGCCTGACCTTGTCATGAGTGATCTGCCGGGTGTGTCTGGCATGGCTGGATAATGCCATTTTTGACCGATACGGATCGCATACTTATGGCATCGCAAACCAGTACTTCCAACGCATACCAAGTCCCCGCTGCACCCACAGAAAAATCCACCCAAACGCTTGCTCAGCCACGCCTGACCAGCCTGTCGCATGGCGGCGGTTGTGGCTGCAAGATCGCACCGGGTGTGCTCTCCAGCATCCTGAAGGGCACAACCGCCATGCCGATACCCAAAGAGCTGTTGGTGGGCATTGAGACATCGGATGATGCCGCCGTTTACCTGCTCAATGACGAACAGGCGCTGATCGCCACCACCGACTTCTTCATGCCCATTGTTGACGACCCATTTGACTTTGGCCGCATTGCCGCCACCAACGCCATCAGCGATGTCTACGCCATGGGGGGCACGCCTATCATGGCGCTAGCGCTGGTGGGCATGCCGATAGCCGTGTTGTCGGTCGAAACGATCGGCCAGATTTTGGAGGGCGGTGCCAGCGTCTGTCGTGCAGCCGGCATTCCGATTGCCGGTGGCCACACCATTGATTCGGTCGAGCCAATTTATGGCTTGGTGGCGCTCGGCTTGGTGCACCCCAGTCGCGTCAAGCGCAATGCCAGCGCACGAATCGGCGACAAGCTGATTCTGGGCAAGCCCCTGGGTGTTGGTATCTTGTCAGCGGCGCTGAAGAACAACCAACTTGATGCCGTTGGCTACAAGCAAATGATTGATGTAACAACCCAGCTCAATACCCCCGGCCCTGCATTGGCTGCACTGTCTGGCGTACATGCCATGACGGACGTAACTGGTTTTGCGCTAGCTGGGCATGTGCTGGAAATTGCGCGGGGTGCAAATTGCACGGTGGAGATTGACTGGGCTCGCGTGCCGTTACTGCGGGGTGTGCGCGAGTTGGCCCTCGCTGGTAACACCACCGGCGCATCGGGTCGCAACTGGGCCGCTTATGGCCATGAGGTGCGCTTGCCGGTTGGCTTTGCCCAGGTTGATCAGGCACTACTGACCGACCCGCAAACCAGTGGTGGCTTATTGGTCACCTGTGCGCCAGAAGCGGTGGCTGAAGTGCTGGCGGTGTTTGTGCGGCTTGGCTTTGACGGTGCTTGCGAGATTGGTGAGATCACCGCCGCTACTGACGATGCCAAACTGGTGTTGCGGTAAGGGTTTCAGGGTTGTGTCGGTGTACTGAATTTTTTCATATAGCGGCGGTCAATCCAGTCCTTGAACCACCAAACCCAGCGCCCCTGCGCTGACCAGTTACCCCAACTGGCAATGGCGCTCTGCTTGTCGCATGCCAGAAAATTCAGTGTTTTTGCGTGCGGTGAGCAAGCGGTGGGCTCGATGCCTGCCAGCACGGCACGCAAGTTGTTGGCCAACTGGTGGTCGATTCGGGTGCTTACTTGGCTGGCGGCAAATATTTGTGGGTGGCTGGTGGAGCGCAGGCAAGCATCCAGCGCCATAAAACCCTCATCATCCAATGCCAAGTCGCTGTCCTTGAGCCACATTGGCGGGTGTCTGCCCAAGGTGATGATCGGCACATCGCAGGCCAGCCGGGCACCGTTGGCCAAGCTGACTTCACCTGCCACCACGCCGATGGCGCGCTCCTGAATCAGCGTGATGTGACGATTTCTCAGCGTCTTGATCACCCGCGCTTGAACGGTGGGCGTGTACTTGGCCGCCACCGGCGTATCTCCGGCCAGCAGCGTGACCGAAGCGCCTTTGAGGCAGTACGCCACCGAACATGCCAACTCGATGCCTGCCGCACCACCGCCAATCACCGCAACGCGCAAGGCCCGGTCGCATGAAAACTCAAGCACCTTGGGCCACAGTGCACAAAAGGCTTCAGTTGGCCGCAAAAACAGGGCGTGCGCGCGCGCACCGGGCATCATCTGCTCAATTCGGGCGCGGTCTTGCATTGGGTGATTGTTGACGGACAGCACGTCATAGGCAATCACGCTGCCATCGTCGAGGGTGATGGTCTTTGCCTGTGCGTCCAGTCCAGTGGCGCTGTGCATCCGCCAGGTTACCCCCGAATTTTTCAATAGTGGGGTCAGTGCAATTTCACAGTCTTGCAGCGCATAGTGACCCGCGACAAAGCCCGCCACCATCGCCAGATACACCTGGTTCGGGTAGGGCGCTACCAGCGTGACTTGCACGCCCGCAAAAGGCTGTGCGGCCAATATGGAAAGCAGGTGGATATGGGCATGGCCCGTGCCCAGCATCACCAGGTGTTTCATGACAGATGTTGAAAAAGATGAAGCCGGAATTGTCGGTCAGAGACGGGATTGGCTGTTGCCCAAGAGGCAGAGTCCTGATTGACGACTCGGTGGATGGATGCTGATTCTGCCTGTGCAGGGTCATGACCGCTCGGCGATATCGGTTAAGCTTGATTCTTTGGCCGGAGCTTCAGAGTTGGTTTTGAGGAGCGGCTTGTGTATCAACTGATGAAACTGGAGAAAGCTCTTGAAAAAATTATGTCTGGCAGCATTGGTGCTGTGGTGCGGTGTGGTGTCAGCGCAAACAACGGATGCCAAAAAAGAATTGGTAACCAAGATTCTGAGCTTGCAGCAAGCCGCCATTGAGCAGACTGCGCAGGCGCTGGCCGAGCGCCCAGCCATGCAGATGATGCAACAGGCCAGCATGGCGCTGCAAACCCGCGTCGCACCTGAAAAGCGCGAAGCCATTGCCAAGGAAATTCAGGCTGACGCGAAAAAATATATTGATGAAGTCGGCCCATTGGTGCGTCAGCAAGCAGTCAAGCTGGCACCGTCAACCGTCGGTGTGGTGCTGGATCAAAACTTTACCGAAGACGAGCTCAAACAACTCGTGGCCATCATGGAGTCGCCGGTCAACCGCAAGTACCTGCAATTGGGTGCCGAAATGCAGAAGGCTTTGGGCAACAAATTGGTGGCAGAGACAAAAGCGTCTGTTGAGTCCAAAGGTAAGGCATTGGAAGCGGCCATTGTGAAACATCTCGACTTGCCTATCGCACCTGCTGCCAAAGCATCAGCGCCGCCTGCCAAAACACCTCAAAAATAGACTTCAAGTCCGCCGTGGGCGTGGAGTTATGCCACTCGCCAAGATTGTTGATTGAGAGATTTTTCCTGAGTTGTCTGGGTACGGCAACGAACAGACCCCGCGCACAAATTGATTCAAAGTCGCTGCAGCGGTTGGTTCTGACCGTTGACAACTCAAAAGGAATCGATATGAAGTATGCAATCTCTACAGTGGCCTTGGCCGCAGTGCTTGGTTTGGCCGCGTGCACCGGTCCCATGGGTCCACAGGGCGCGCAGGGCAACACCGGCGATACCGGTTATACCGGTGCCACCGGCAGCAAGGGTAATACGGGCAATACGGGCTACACCGGCGCTACCGGTGCCACCGGCAATCAGGGCAATCAAGGTAATACGGGTGATACCGGTGCCACCGGCAACCAGGGCAATACGGGTAACACGGGTGATACCGGCTACACCGGTGCCACGGGCGCAACAGGCAACACCGGCAACACCGGGGCGACCGGTGCCAAGGGTAAAACGGGCAACACCGGCACTGGTGGCAGCACCATCGTTGTGGTACCGCCTGCGCAATAAAACAAAACGGGTTACAACAAAACTGCTGTAACCCGTTGATTTATTTGGTCGGAATGAGAGGATTCGAACCTCCTACCCCTTCGTCCCGAACGAATAAATTGAGTTTCCAGTAAATTCCAACGAACTTTGGAATTCTCAATTAAACCTATACACATCAACGACTTGCAGCTAGGTCTTGATTACATTGAGTCCAAAGCGTTCCACTGAGATACACTACAAGCCAGCCCAAACGGTGTGGCTAACGGTGTGGCTAAATTCTCGGGGGCATCATGGCAATCATCACGGTCAAAGAGTTGCAAGCACTCACTGCAAATGATAGCGGTCGCCGCGTAAGCATGGGTGAATCAATGTACGGTGTCGTACGCGTCGCCGCTGATGGCGTCGTCAGTGTCTATGTTGTTTGGCGGTACAAAGTCGGCGGCAAGTTGCGACAGTTGCCCCTCGGCACCTGGAAAGAAAAGGGCGGGGTTAGTCTCAAGGCCCTGCGTGACAAGCGTGATATTTTGGCTGCCGAAGTCAAATCAAATGTTGACCCCATTGAGCATCGCGCCGCCGCCAAGCTCAAGCGTGAAGCCGACAAGGCCACAGCCCAGTTGAAGGCGCAAGCCGATGCCGCCGAGGCCATTCACGTTCAGCAAATGCGCCTGGCTGATCAGGCTGCGCAGCAAGCGCGCATGACCGTGCGCCAACTGTTTGACCGTTGGCTCAATCTGGATTTGCGCAACCGCTTCAACAAGGGGGCCGAAGTTCAACGCGCCTTTGATGCGAACGTGTTCCCAGCAATCGGCGACATGGCCGCCGAAGACGTGCGCAAATCGCACATTCAGGCCATCCTGGACAGCATTCGGGCGCGCGCCACCACCAACCAGCCTCGTATCAGCATGCAAAAAAAGACCCTGTCCGACATGCGCCAGATGTTCGGTTGGGCGCTGGAGCGCGACTACCTGCTGGCCGACCCCACCGCCGTGATTCGTAAAGCCAAGCTGGGTGCCACGGTTGAGCGCGAACGCGTCCTGTCAGAGGCCGAAGTCATTGAACTGTTTCAGAAGCTGCCAGGGTCTGGCTTAGCCGAAACGTCCCGGCTGGCTTTGATGATTCAGTTGAGCACGGCCTCGCGTATTGGCGAGACCTTGCTGGCCCACTGGGCACACGTTGACTTCGAGCGCCGCACCTGGAGTATTCCGGCGGACATCGCCAAGAACGGCAAGGCCCACACCATTGCCTTGAGCGACTTCGCGGTGCAGCAATTTGAAGTGCTGCATGCCATGACGGGTGTCACGCCCTGGCTGTTTCCAAATTCCGAGTTGAAAGCGTCGACGTGCCAGAAGTCCACCACCAAACAAGTGGGTGACCGGCAGCGCTTTGACAAGCCCATTCTCAGGAACCGTTCCCAGGACGCGCACGCACTGGAGTTGCCTGGCGGACGCTGGGTGCCACACGATCTGCGCCGCACGGCTGCCACGATGATGGTGCAATTGGGTGTCCTGCCCGACGTGGTCGAAAAGTGCTTGAACCACACCGAGCCCAACAAGCTCAAGCGCATCTACCAGCGCGCGTCCTACGAGGTGCCCATGCGAGAGGCCTGGAGGCTGCTGGGTGACCGTTTAGACCTCCTGTACCGCAGAGCCACCGGCGAGGCCAGCAACGTGGTGCCGGGGCGGTTTGGGGCAGTGCCTGTTGCGGTGGGGGCTTGAAGGCGATGGCTACAAAAACGACCACGACCTTACGCGCCGAAATGGCCCAGGTGGCTGCAGCTGAACAACGTCGAGTGGCGCTTATTGCACGTTCCGAGAAAGAACTAAAAGAGGTTTTGCTCCGCGTACCAAAAGTGGACAAGGCCGTGATCCCACACGCAATTGAAGCGTTGATGGAAGCCGCCGCCGATTACAAGGCATCAAAGCCGCTTGTTGATGAGGCAGGCAGACATAGCCGCCCTGGCATTGCCAAGGCTAGAGCCGCTATGGTGAAAATCAATAACGCGC
>JBBQZI010000029.1:0-19482 GCA_038207855.1 Burkholderiales bacterium | reverse complement strand
GGCCCACGCGATGCCCAAGGTCAGCCCGGGCCGTACGAAGCGGCTTTGCAGGATAACCATGTCATGGCCGACCCCAAGCAGCCGCTGGAAATCTTGCGCACGGTTCACAGCTTTGACCCGTGTATTGCCTGCGCCGTGCATGTGACCGACCCTGATGGAGAAGAACTCGTCAAGGTTAAGGTAAGCTGACCATCGGCACGCTATTTTCAACTTTCACAGCAAATTGATTTGGAGGGTTTCATGAATCATCTCTCATCACGCTTGACGCGTTTCGCAGTGTTGGCAGGTCTTGCCCTGACAGTTGGGTCAGTGCAGGCGCACACCGGACACGGCACCACAGGCATTGCCGCGGGCTTGGCCCATCCTTTGGGTGCAGACCACTTGCTGGCCATGATCGCAGTGGGAGTCTGGTCGGTTATGGCACTGCCCGCAGACAAAACATGGTGGGGCCCGGCAACATTCATGCTGTCGCTTACGCTGGCTGCCGCATTGGGTGCTGCGGGGGTGACGGTGCCGATGCTTGAGCAGATGATTTCTCTCAGCGTGGTCTTGTTTGGTGCAATGCTGGTACTGCATCGGCAAAAAATGCCGCTGCACTGGAGCCTGATCCTGGTGGCGCTGGCCGCGGCACTGCATGGTTTTGCACATGGTGCCGAAGCGCCTGCCAGCGGCTTTACCAGCTACGCGCTTGGGTTTTTAGCCACGACGGCGGCGCTGCATTTTGGCGGCGTGTTGCTGGGCTTGGGTACGCGGCGCTATCTGGCTGAAAAGGCCCAGTGGCTCATGGGTGCCTTGGGCGCGACCTTTGGCACTGCCGGCCTGTACCTTTTAACCCAGGTGTGATTTGCCGTTGAGCCCTTTCTGGTGCCGACCGGGTGTCCCCTTTGTCATTCGACGCACTAGCTGGGCGCTATGTACTTTGTCCCGGCCAGTACCCGGGCATTCAGGGGCAACGGCCGGTTCTCGGTAGCGGTGTTCTGACGCACATTTTGCGGGGGCGGACCGGCCTCGGTTTGGTGCGCACGGTGGGCAGTGTTTTTACCCTGTGTGCCCATGCACACCAACGGGTTGCGGCGCTTGCCTGGAATGCCGCCTGCCCCACTGCCGGGCAGTTGCCAATTGCTTCGCTGAGCGCGCACCGGCTGGAGACGGTACGCGACCATTTGCGCAGCATGGCGCTGGATTGGCCGGCGCGCGTTGAACTTGCCCAGCAACAGGCGAATGGCCTTCTCGCGCTGCTGCAATGCCCGGTTATGTCAGTGCGCAACGAGTCCAGATTGGCGCAAGGAACCAATGATTTGTTCGCAGAGCTGCGCGAATGGCTGGCGGCCAACTTTGCCACAAGCGCACAGTCTCCGCTATTGTTTTTGAATGACTGGACGACGCAGGCATTGGGCTTGCAGCCCCTATTGCATCCGCTTGAGGTGTTGCATCACGATGCGCAAGAGCAACGCATCCGATTGCAAGAACTGGCCGATGCCATGCAGAGGATTCCTGATTTTGTGCAACGCCCAACCTGGCGCGGCCAATGTGCGGAGACCGGTTGCTGGACGCGCCTGCGTCACCGCTCAGGTCACCGCCCAGATTGCCACCTAAACTGGCCCGATGCAGCGACCAGTGCCTGGCTGCGGCTGACTGCGCGCTGGCGCGAGGTGCTTGAAATTGCCCAGGCTGCGCCGCTACCTGGCGATGCAAGAGATGATCCCTTGCTGTCAAGCGGTGCGCTGGCGCTGGGCCAAGGGGCCGCGCTGGCCTGGTGCGAAATGGCGCGTGGCCTGCTGCTGCACTGGCTGCGTGTTGATGACAATGGGACAGTGCTCGACTACCGCGTGCTGGCCCCGACCGAATGGAACTTTCACCCGCAGGGCGCTTTGGCCAGTATGCTCAGCACGCTTGCGCCGGACGACCGCCGCGCAGCGCAATGCCTGGGTACGGCATTTGATGCCTGCGTGGACTGCCGCATTGACGGCGCGGCATAACCTGTAGCGCACCATCGCGCTGTATTGAAATTTTCAAGGAGTATTTATGGGCCTGCGCATGAAATACATCGACGAGTACCGCGACGGCGCACTGGGGCAGCAGATTGCACAGCGCATTCGTGCCGAGGCCTGGCCCGAGCGCAACTACAGCTTTATGGAGTTTTGTGGCGGTCATACCCACGCCATTTCACGCTATGGCGTGGTGGACTTGCTGCCACCCAACGTGCGCATGGTCCACGGCCCCGGTTGTCCGGTGTGCGTGTTGCCGATTGGCCGCATCGACCAGGCCATCGGTTTGGCCATGACGCAAGGGGCGATCGTCACCACCTATGCAGACACGATGCGCGTACCGGCCTCCAACGGCTTGTCGATGATGAAAGCCAAGGCTCAAGGGGCCGACATCCGGATGGTTTATTCGGTGACCGATGCGCTGAAGATCGCGCGTGACAACCCGCAGCGCGAAGTGGTGTTTTTTGCCATCGGCTTTGAGACCACCACACCACCGACCGCGCTGGCGCTGCAAGCCGCCCGGCGCGAACAGCTCAGCAACTTCAGTGTGCTGTGCTGTCATGTGCTGACGCCCGCGGCCATCACGCACATTCTGGAGTCGCCCGAGGTCAAAGATTGGCACACCGTGCCACTTGACGGGTTTGTTGGCCCAGCCCATGTCAGCATTCTGATTGGCTCGCGCCCTTACGAAGGGTTTGCCTCGCACTACCAAAAGCCGGTGGTGATTGCCGGCTTTGAACCACTCGATGTGCTGCAGGCTATTTTGATGTTGGTGCGCCAGGTCAACGATGGTCGTGCCGAGGTGGAAAACGAATTCACCCGCGCCGTGACGCGTGAGGGTAACCCGGTCGCGCAGGCGGCGGTCGCCGATGTGTTTGCGGTGCGCGACAGTTTTGAGTGGCGTGGCTTGGGCGAGGTGCCCTTGAGCGCGCTGAAAATCAGGCCCACCTATGCCCACTGGGATGCCGAGCTACGCTTTACCTTGCCTTATGCCCAAGTCTCCGACCACAAGCAGTGCGACTGCGGTGCCATCTTGCGTGGCATCAAGCGCCCCACCGACTGCAAGCTGTTTGGCACGGTTTGCACGCCCGAGACCCCGATGGGCTCGTGCATGGTGTCCTCTGAGGGGGCTTGCGCTGCGCACTATTCTTATGGCCGTTTTCGTGATATAGCGGTGGTGTCCGCATGAGCGCGCCAGGCAAATACGTGCGTCCGCTGGACATTCGCCACGGCCGGGTCGATATGAATCATGGTGCCGGTGGCCGCGCCAGTGCGCAACTGATTGAAGAAATCTTTCTCGCGGCCTTTGACAATGTCTACCTGCGCCAAGGCAATGACGGAGCGGCGCTGCCGGTAGCGCCGGAGCTGCTGACGGGTGGTCGGCTGGTCATGGCGACCGATGCGCATGTGGTCTCGCCGATTTTTTTCCCTGGCGGCGACCTGGGTTGCCTGGCCGTGCACGGCACCGTTAACGACGTGGCGATGCTGGGCGCCCGCCCGCTGTACCTGTCGGCCAGCTTCATTCTGGAAGAAGGCTATCCGCTGGCGGACTTGCTGCGCATCGCCCAGTCGATGGGGCAGGCCGCACGCGATGCCGGCGTGCCCATCGTCACAGGTGACACCAAAGTGGTCGAACGCGGCAAGGGTGACGGAGTGTTCATCAGCACCACCGGCGTTGGCGTGCTGGCCAGCGGCGTGCACATCAGCGGTGACCTGGCGCGCGCCGGCGATGTGATTCTGCTCTCAGGCACGCTGGGTGAACATGGGATTGCGGTACTCGCCAGTCGCGCCGGCATGGATTTCGAAACCGCCATCGTGTCCGATACCGCCGCCCTGCACACACTGGTGGCGGCTGTGCTGGCCGCCTTACCGCCGAACAGTGTGCATGTGTTGCGCGACCCAACGCGCGGGGGGCTTGCCACCACGCTCAACGAGATCGCACGCCAGTCAGGCGTGGGCATGTTGCTGATGGAATCCAGCCTGCCTGTGTTGCCCCAGGTGCAAGGTGCCTGCGAGCTGTTGGGACTGGACCCGCTGTACATCGCCAACGAAGGTAAGTTGGTCATGGTGTGCGATGCGCAGGCTGCTGCTGCAGCGCTGGCTTGCATGCGTGCTCACCCGTTGGGCACTGCGGCGTGCCAGATCGGCACCGTGCATGCCGATCCGCACCATTTTGTGCAGATGCAAACTAGCCTGGGCGGACGGCGCGTGGTGGACTGGCTCAGCGGCGAACAATTGCCGCGCATTTGTTAATCTGAAGTCAGCCCCTAAAACAGCGCGTTTCCTGAAGAAACCGCTTGTGCTTTTGGCTACAAGCGTCGTCCTTGAATCAGTCGAATCAAAATCACCACGACCGCGATGACCAGTAGGATATGAATAAATCCGCCCATGGTGTAGGAGCTGACAAGCCCCAAGAGCCAAAAAATAATCAGAACAATGGCGATGGTTTCAAGCATTTCTTTCTCCTTTTGCCATTGCGTGGCGAATGATCAATCTGGCGGATCCTGGAGATACCGTGTCTGCTCCATGTCTTGTATCTCCGGTTCAAGTTTGGGCTTGCAGGCGTGCACCCTACTTGAGAATTCGCAAGGACTGTTGTCGCGGCGTTCGGTAACGTCGTTGCTGTCGCAATGGCCTTGGGTGGCAATGTTTTCATCATCATCCAAACCAACCAAAGCACACATCAACCCACACCGGAGATTTTTCATGATGATTCGCACCCCCCTTGTTGCTGCCCTTGCCGCTGTCCTTGTTGCAGCTGCAGCCGTTGCTACTGTGTCTGGTTGTGCCGTGGCGCGCGACCAGGAAACCGTTGGTGCCTATATTGACGATGCTGCCATCACCACGGCGGTCAAGGCCCGCCTGCTCGACAGCCCGGAAGTCGCTGGCACCTCCATCAGCGTCGAGACCTTGAATGGCACGGTGATGCTGTCCGGCTTTGCCAAAAACCTGACGGAAAAAGTCAGTGCCGAGCGGATGGCCAGAGAGGCCAAGGGGGTGAAGGCTGTCAAGAATGAGATTGCGGTGCGTCCATGAGCCCGCATGCGCTGATAAGGAGTCACTTGATGAAATCTTTGAACCGCGTTGTGCCAGTTTTTAGCTTGGCTGCCGTGCTCATGCTCGGTGCCTGCGCCAACCAGACCGCCCCCGCCATGACATCCGGCGCGGAGCCCGCCTATCCGCAAGCCGTCGGTAGCGCTAATGTTTACGCCGGCTATGGCGTGGTGCAGGCGATTGAACTGGTGCCACAGGCACAAGCGGGCGTGGCGGGGAGCAGTATTGGCGCTGGCACTATCGCCGGTGCTGTGGTGGGCGGCATCGTCGGCAGCCAGGTGGGCGAGGGCCAAGGCAAGACGGCGGCCACGCTGCTGGGCGCAGCCGGTGGTGCCTATATGGGTCATGAGTTGGAAAAAAGAGGTCAACAACAAGCCCAAGCCTACCGAGTCACGATTCGCATGAGCGATGGCGCCTACCAAACCGTGACGCAGACCTCGCTCGCCGACATTCGGCTGGGAGACCGCGTGCGGATCGACAACGGCGTCGCACGGCGCTATTGATTTTTACTAACGCTAAAAGGAGTCATCATGGTTAACAAAAACCAAGTCCAGGGCGCATTGAAAGATGTGGCCGGCAAAGTGCAAGAAGAAGCTGGGAAACTGGTGGGCAATAAGGAGCAGGAAGCCAAGGGTTTGAAAAAACAGCTTGAGGGTAAAGCTGAGAGGGCGCTTGGCGATATCAAGGAAGGTGTTGCGGATGCCAAAGAAGCCCTCAAGGAAGCGGTTAAAAAACACTGAGTGCAACTGCTTGCGACTAGGCTCCGGCTGGCGACTCAAATCACCCGGTTGCGGCCCTTGTCCTTGGCCACATACAAAGCCTTGTCAGCCTCGGTGTAAAGGTGGTCAAAGTCGTGACCCTGGGCCGAAGTGGTGCTCGCCAGCCCAATGCTGACAGTGGTGTCAATGTGCGCACCCTGCCAAGGTGTCGGGCTACCCTGCACATTGGCGCGCAACTTTTCCGCAAGGCGGCGAGCTGCCTCAAGCGAGGTGTTGGGCAGCAAAATGATGAACTCCTCGCCGCCCAATCGACCCACCAAGTCGGTGGCCCGCACCGAGTTATTGGCCACCGCCGCCACGTTCTTCAACACGGCATCGCCAGCGGGATGTCCCCAGGTGTCATTGACGCGTTTGAAAAAATCCAGATCCAGCAGCAGAATGGTGGTAGCGGAGCCCTGGCGCTGGGCGCGAGCCAGTTCTTGACGACTGAGCTCGACAAACGTGCTGCGGTTATACAGCCCGGTCAAGCCGTCGAGCCTTGTGAGGCGCTGCAGTTCCTTGTGCTTGTTTTGTAACTCGATATTGGCTTTTTCAAGTTGCGCCTGTTGCAGCGTGATCGTGGTGAATTTGCGCCACAGCAGCGCTGACAGTGCCCAGGCCATGACGCTGGCTGTCAGGCCATTGAGGCGGTTCGATAGCAGCAGCTCGGGGTTAAGCTGCGTGAGACCAATGGCATAGAAGAAGGCCACATAAGCTGCCAAAAATAGCTTGGCTGTCGTGGATGGGCGCAAGTAGCTGACCAGCCCAATCGCCATGGCGCTGATCAAAAAAGGGGTCATGTTCGGCGTTACCCATTGGTCAATGGCGGTGATGCCGATCGTAAAAAGCAATGCCAAGCCCAACATCGCGACAGGCAGACCTTTCTCGGCGAGGCCATTGGCGGTGTAGCGCAAGCGGTGTGCCGCCCAAGTGCCTAAGCCCATCGTCAGGCCCATGCCCAGGTGTGCCAGCAGCAGGCTGATCTTCCATTTGAAAACGATGTCGGTGTACGTGTTGCTCAGCAGTTGCACCGCAAACAGCAGCACGTGAAAACCATTAAGCGCCAGCACGACCATGCCCAAGGTGCGCACACGCTTCAAATTGAGCGCGTTGGCGCACTGCGCGACTTGCGCATGCTCGGCATGCCAGCGGGCAAACAGTCTTTGGAGTTCAGTAAAGGCGAGGTGCATAGGCAGAATGGCACTTTAGCATTGTTGCCAATGCGCAAGTGCCTGCCTACCCACCGCCCTTTTGCAGGGCGCGCGTTACCCCAGCAGCGTGTCGGCGCTCACATACGCGTAGCCCAGCGTGCTGGCCACCGCTTCGTAAGTGACCAGACCGTTCGCCACATTCAGGCCGTTTTTCAGATGCGGGTTGTCTTTGAGTGCCTGCTTCCAGCCCTTGTCCGCCAGCGCCACAGCGTGGCCGATGGTTGCATTGTTGAGCGCAAAGGTGCTGGTGCGGGCCACTGCGCCGGGCATGTTGGCCACGCAGTAATGCACCACGCCGTCGACCACATAGGTCGGCTCGGCGTGGGTGGTGGCGTGGGACGTTTCAAAGCAGCCGCCCTGGTCAATCGCGACATCGACCACCACGGCGCCCTTTTTCATGCGCGAGATCATGTCGCGCGTGACCAGTTTCGGTGCGGCAGCACCCGGAATCAGCACGCCGCCGACGACCAGATCGGCATCGTGCACTGCGTCCTCGACGCTTTGGGCGTTGGAATACACGGTGTGGATGCGGTTGCCAAAAATCAGGTCTAGCTGGCGCAGGCGGTCGACGTTCTTGTCCAGCACGGTCACCTTTGCACCCATGCCCACGGCCATTTGCAGGGCGTGCGTGCCAACCACGCCAGCACCCAAAATCACCACATGCGCGGCCGGTACGCCCGGTACGCCACCGAGCAAGATGCCCATGCCGCCTTTGGACTTTTCAAGATGCGCAGCACCGGCCTGCACCGCCATGCGCCCTGCCACCTCACTCATCGGGGCCAGCAAGGGCAGGCCGCCACCGGGCCCGGTAATGGTTTCGTACGCAATGCAGATCGCCCCGGACTTGACCAGCGCCGCGGTTTGCTCAGGGTCGGGTGCCAAGTGCAGGTAGGTGTACAGAATCTGACCTGGGCGCAACATGGCGCACTCTTGTGGCTGGGGTTCCTTGACCTTGACGATCATGTCGGCGGCGGCGAACACCTCCGCCGCCGTGGCGGCCAGCGTGGCACCAGCGGCCAGGTATTGCGCATCCAGCAGACCAATGTCGGCACCGGCACCACTTTGCACCAGCACTTGGTGGCCGTGGCTGGTGAGCTCACGTACGCTGGCTGGCGTGAGGCCAACCCGAAATTCATTGTTCTTGATTTCCTTGGGCAGTCCGATGAGCATTTCTGTCTCCTGTTGTAAAGGAGCGCAGTGTGGATCAAGTCGCCAGAAAAAGAAACAGCGATCAACTCTTGGGTGTTGCATTTCAACGGCTGATGTATTTCTGATTAATTTCTGGCCAGCTCATTTATCTCGCGTTTTTTTTGTTTAGTTCAATTTTGATCAATGGCGACAGGGCGATACTTACGCCGTCTGCTTTGAATTTCTTGTTTGTCTGAAATTGAGGAAATCATGTCCAAGTCCATTTTGCTGGGATGCGAGGCCGTGGCACACGGCGCACTTGATGCCGGTATCAGCGCCGCCTATGCGTATCCGGGTACCCCGTCCACCGAGATTTACCTGACGATCGAGTCGCAGGTTAAATTGCAGGGCTTGACGGTGCGCGGTCTCTGGTCTACCAATGAAAAGGTGGCGCTTGAGGAGGCCATTGGCGTGTCTTACGCCGGCCGACGGGCACTGGTGTCGATGAAGCATGTCGGGCTGAATGTGGCCGCCGACCCATTCATGAACCTCGCCGTATCAGGCACCCATGGTGGCCTGGTCATCGTGGTGGCCGATGACCCCGGCATGCACAGTTCACAAAACGAACAGGATTCGCGTTATTTTGCCGATTTTGCGATGGTGCCCTGTCTGGAGCCGGCCGACCAGCAGCAGTGTTACGACTTCACCCGTGAGGCCTTTGAGTTGTCTGAGCAACTGCAAGTCCCGGTACTGCTACGGCTGGTCACGCGACTGGCGCACAGCCGTACGCAAGTGGAACGTGCGCCGACGCGGTCGCAAAACCCGCCCAACTATGTCGATGACGTGAGCCGCTTTACGTTGATTCCGGTCAATGCGCGGCGGGCCTACGCCAAGTTGCTTGACAAGCAAGCCGCGCTGTTGGCCTATTCACAAGCGCATGAGGTCAACACGCTGACCTTGAACGGTAATGCGCTGCCCGGAATTTTGGTCAGCGGGCTGGCCTGGAACTATCTGCACGAGGCGCTGGCCGGCACTGGCATGCTGGCGGGTTTTAACCTGCTGCGCATTGGCATGTATCCGTTGCCAGTGAGCAAAATCCGCCAATTGCTGGATGCCTCCAGCGAAGTCTTCGTTGTTGAAGAGGGCTACCCGTTTATCGAGCGTTACGTCAGCGCGCTGGGGTTGATGCGTGAACGGCCGATCCGCGGCAAGCTAACCGGTGATCTGCCGCGCATGGGCGAGCTCAGTCAGGATGACATCAAACGCTGTTTTGGTTTGCCCGTGCAACCATCACTGCAAATTGCCGGGCTGGCCGATGTGCTGGTCGGGCGACCGCCGCGCCTGTGCGACAAATGTCCCCACTCCGATGCCTACATCGCCATCAAAGAGGTGATTGCCGAATTGGGCACTGGCATCCGGGTAATGGGCGACATTGGCTGCTATTCACTCGGCTACCTGGAGCCGCACCAGGCGATTCATTCGTGCCTGTGCATGGGCTCGTCGATCGGTATGGCCATTGGCGCGGCCCATGCTGGCATGAACCCGTCACTGTGCGTGATTGGCGACGGCACCTTCACCCATTCGGGCATGGCACCACTGCTCGATGCCGCCCATGACAACAGCAACATCAAGGTGTTTATTCTGGACAACAGCATCATTGCCATGACCGGTGGTCAGCCCACCATGGCGACCGATGAAGAGGTTGTGGCCTTGGTGGCCGGGCTTGGCGTACCGCGCGCACACATTCGCATCGTTGAGCCGACGGCGCATAAGAAGCACCACACGATGGCGATCATCCGGGAAGAAATTGCCTACCAGGGGCTCTCGGTGATCATTGCGCGACGCGCCTGTGTGACTTATGCCAAGGAAATCAAAGAGATCAAGGCCGCCAGACATGAGATTCGGTTGGTGCCCGCATGAATTACGACTTGGTCATTGGCGGTGTCGGTGGTCAGGGTGTGCTGTCGATTGCCTGGGTGATTGACCACGCAGCCCATGCCGCGGGCCTGTACCTGAAGCAGTCTGAAGTGCATGGCATGGCGCAACGCGGCGGCGCGGTCTCAGCGTTTGTGCGGATTTCTGATCAACCGGTGGCGAGCGACCTGATTGCCAATGGCGCTGCCAGCATGATTTTGTCGGTTGAACCACTGGAGGCGCTGCGTTACACCGGCTTGCTCAAGCCCGATGGCTGGATCGTGACCGATACCACGCCCTTGAACAACATGGATGCCTACCCGGATGTCGCTGCGCTGAATCGGGTGCTGTTTTCGGTGCCCCACCTGGTGGCCCTGGATGCCACGCGGCTGGCCAAAAAGGCTGGCAACATGAAGGCGCAAAACATGGTGGTGCTGGGTGCGGCGGCCAGCCATTTGCCGCTGGCCACCGAGTTGCTGGAGCGGCAAATTAGCGCCTTGTTCGCCAGCAAGGGCGAGCGGGTTGTCAGCGCCAACCTGCATGCGTTTCGCAAAGGTGATTCTGCCAGCCGTTTTGCCCAGGCACTGCTGGCCGGCGGTATCGCCTCAAACCTGGTAGCCCAACTGGTCTCCAGCATTCATTTCCCACCCCATCCCGTGCTGCCAGCGTTGGTTGACACATGGGCCGGTCGGCTGTTGAGCCCTAACGCTGCTGAGAAACTAAAAAAGTTGTCGGATACGGATGAATTGCTGGCGCTGGAAGCTGCGTTGGAAAAATTTGATCAGTAGTCTGATGCTGCTCGCGCACAACTGAGCCTTCAACCACACTGAACACCACCAAGCGACATACGACCTATGCCTACAAACACACCTCAACCCGTTGGCCGTGACAGTGAAGGCAAAAACGGCGTGCAGTCGTTCGAAATTGGCATGACGATTCTGCGTGCGATCAGTGGCGGGCACCGTGCCATGATGCTCAAGGACATTGCGGCGGCGGCCGACATGCCCGCCTCCAAGGTGCACCGTTATATCGTTAGTCTGGTGCGCACTGGCATGGTCGAGCAAGACCCGCTGACATCTCGCTACGACCTCGGGCCGTTTGCCCTGAGTCTGGGCTTGGTGGCGGTAGACCGGCTGGATCGCATCAAATTGGGTCTCTCCGCCATCGCCGATTTGCGTGATGAAATCAACCAGACCACGGCGCTAGCGGTCTGGAGCGACAACGGGCCGGTCATTATTCGCACCATGCGGCCCTATCGCCCGATCACCGTCAATGTGGTCACGGGCACGGCCTTGCAATTGCTCACCTCGGCCAGTGGTCGCGCGTTTGCCGCCTGGTTACCGCCTTCGACCACCGAGGCATTGATGGGCCGCGAACGCGCCACGCTGGCCTTGCCTGCAGAACTGCAAAGCTCGGCTGGTATTGAGGCCCTGCTGGCGCAAGTGCGCCAGCAGGGTGCCGCGGTGGTGAGTGATTACCACTTGGTGCCAGGGGTGTCATCGGCGGCGGCACCAGTGTTTAACTTCAAACATGAAATCACCATGTCCGTGTTGGCCATCGGGGTGAAAAGCATGATTGATTTGTCGTTGGACGGTCCGGTGGTACCGGCCCTGAAACGTTCGGCGCAGGCGTTATCGCTGCGGCTCGGGCACGGCTCCAGCATTTGACGCTGCCGCGTGGCCTTTCTCTGCATCTTCATTTATGTAGAGAAAAAGCGCTCTAGCCCTTATGGATAGTGCGCAAGACGCTATCTTTTTTAGTTTTTCATGACTTTTTGCGTGATTTTTAGCTGGCCATTTTTTGGCGAAATTTTCTGGCGGTAAAAAAAATTTACAAATATCGATTGACAGAATCGATTCCATATTTCAGAATTAGGGCCTACGAATCGTCGTTTCGGTGAAACGACTCAAAACACAGGAGACAGCGCATGTTCAACTGCCGAGCCCTTTGGGGATGTATGAAATTTGCCGTGCGGGCCGCATGATGCTGGCCGAGTTTCTGCAATTTCTTTTTTCCGGCATCACCGTCGGAGCCACCTATGCCCTGGCGGCGTTAGGCTTCACGCTGATCTACAACGCCAGCAACGTCATCAACTTTGCGCAGGGCGAATTCATCATGCTGGGCGGCATGCTGGCGGTGTTTTTTACCCACGCCGGTCTGCCGCTGCCGGTGGCGCTGGTGCTGGCCATTGCCTTGCCAGCGCTGGTCGGTATGCTGGTTGAAAAACTGGCCATCGAGCCGGTCAAGGGGGCCGAACCGGTCACGCTGATCATCATCACCATCGGTGCCTCGCTCGTCATTCGGGGCCTGATTCAGGTCTGGCTCGGCAAGGGCGCGTTCAGCTTGCCGGCCTTTTCTGGCGATGTGCCGCTGCACATTCTCGGCGCTACCCTGATGCCGCAAAGCCTGTGGGTGTTAGGGGTCACCGCCTTGGTGGTGGTCGCGCTATGGTATTTCTTTAACCGCACGCTGCACGGCAAAGCCATGCTGGCCACCTCGCACAACCGGTTGGCCGCTGAGCTGGTCGGCATCAATACCGACGGGGTGCTGCTGATGAGCTTTGCCATGTCGGCGGCGCTCGGGGCGCTGGGCGGAATTTTGGTGACACCGATCACGCTGACCTCCTATGACGTGGGCATCATGCTCGGCCTCAAAGGTTTCGTCGGCGCGGTGGTCGGTGGTTTGGGTAACGGCCTGGGTGCGGTGGTCGGCGGCCTGCTGGTGGGTGCGCTGGAAGCCTTTGGTGCCGGTTACATCTCGTCCGCTTACAAAGACGCGATGCCGTTTGTGCTGATTCTGTTGATTCTGTTTTTCATGCCGCGTGGCCTGTTTGGCGGCAAAACCACTGATCGGGTCTGAACATGACAAAGAATCCTTTCATTGGTCTGTACATCATCGTGGCGGTGCTGCTGGTGCTGCCGTTTGTGCTACCCAACAGTTTTTACGTCGATCTGGCGATTCGCATGGCGATCAATGCCGTGATCGTGCTGGGCCTGAACCTGCTGATCGGCTTTGCCGGGCAAATCAGCTTGGGGCACGCCGGGTTTCTTGGCATCGGGGCCTATGCCAGCGCGGTATTGCCAGCGCATTTTGGCTGGCACCCGCTGCTGGCCATGGCGGCTGGCGCGCTGGGTGCTGGTTTGCTGGCCGCCGTGCTGGCGAGACCGATTTTCAAGCTCAAGGGCCACTATCTGGCGATGGCCACACTGGGTCTGGGCATCATCATCAACATCGTGCTGCGCACCGAAGCCGCCTGGACTGGTGGCCCGGACGGCATGCCGGTGGCGGCCATGAGCCTGGCCGGGTTTGAAATTTCGGGCGACAAACACTGGTACTGGATCGTCGCGCTGCTGCTATCCGTCAGCGTTTGGGCCTCATTGAGCCTGATCGACTCGCCGTTTGGCCGGGCGTTGCGCGCCTTGCACGGCTCTGAAGTCGCGTCCAAGGTGGTAGGGGTCAATGTGGTGCGCTACAAGGTCACTATTTTTGTCATGTCGGCGGTGTTTGCCAGCCTGATGGGCAGTGTCACGGCGCACTATGTAGGCTTTGTCACGCCCAACCTGGCTGACTTCTTTCATTCAATCGAACTGGTCACCATGGTGGTGATTGGCGGCATGGCCTCGGTTTACGGCTCGGTCGTGGGTGCCGTGTTGCTGACCGCCTTGCCACAAGCGTTAACGGCTTTTGAAGGTTGGGAAACCGTGGCTTTTGGCACCATCTTGATGCTCTGCATGATCTTTCTGCCCAAGGGCCTGGTGCCGACACTGGCAGCTAAATTTGGCAAGGGAGCGTGAGCATGGCCTTGCTTGAAGTCAAAGACCTGTCGATCCATTTTGGTGGTGTCAAGGCGGTGCAACACGTCACCTTCAGCATTGATGCTGGCCTGGTGTACGCCGTGATCGGCCCCAATGGCGCGGGCAAAACCACGCTGTTTAACCTGATCACCGGCATTTACACCCCCACCACCGGCAGCATCATGCTGGACGGCGAATCCATCGGCGGCAAGTCGGCCGATGAGTTGGCGCGCCGCGGTATGGCGCGCACCTTTCAGAACCTGCAAATCTGCATGAACATGAGCGCCATCGAAAACGTGATGGTCGGTGCCCACCTGCGGCTCGACCGCAATCTGTTCAAGGCGGCGCTGCGCTGGCCGGCACTGCGCCAGCGCGACCGTGCGCTGCAGCTCGAAGCCGCCGAGTTGATGCGCTTTGTTGGTTTGGCGGAGTACATCGAGGCGCGCGCCGACAGCATGCCCTACGGCGCGCTCAAGCGGCTCGAAATCGCCCGCGCGCTGGCCATGAAGCCACGTCTGATTTTTCTGGACGAACCGGCCGCCGGCCTGAACCCGAAAGAAACCATCGAAGTCGATGCGCTGGTGCGCAAGGTGGCCGACTCGGGGGTGACGGTGGTGCTGGTCGAGCACGACATGAAGATGGTGATGAACCTGTCGGACCGTATTCTGGTACTTGATTACGGCAAAAAATTGGCCGAAGGCAGCGGTGCCGAGGTGCGCAACAACCCCGACGTGATCGCCGCGTATCTGGGCGCGCACGCCTGAAAGCAAGGAACAGCATGGACGCACTCAGCATCATCAGCCAGGACCACAGCAACTTGTGGCGCTTGGCCACCACCATCGACATCGTGGCCGGCGAAATCGAGGACGGCGCGCCGATTGAGACGCCGTTTTTCGACGCCGTGTTTGATTACATCGGGCAGTTTGTCGACCGCTCGCACCACCCCAAAGAAGACGACTATCTGTTTCGCCTGTTGCGCTTGCGCAGTCCCGAAGCCGCTGAGATTCTGGATGCCCTGCAGCTTGAACACCACGACGGCCCGACCAAACTGGCCGCACTGCGCGCCAGCGTCAGTGCTGCGGCACAAGGGCAAATGTCGGGCGCACACTTTGCGGTGGCATTGCGCAACTACACCCAAGGGTTGAAAGACCATATCCGCGCCGAAGAAAAAAACGTGCTGCCGCTGGCGCGTACCGCGCTGCTGGCAGCGGACTGGGCCGAAATCAATGCCGCCTTTCTGGACAATCGGGACCCGCTGTTTGGCGAGCAAGCGCAAGCCGGTTTTCGTGAGCTCTACCACCGCATCGTCAGCTTGGCACCGGAGTCGGTTGGTCTGGGCAGCCATGGCGCCGGTCAGTTGCAAGCCAGTTCGGGTGCCAACCAGGCCGATGTCGTGCTGCGCGTGCAGGGCCTGGAGAGTTGCTATGGCCGTATCAAAGCGCTCAAAGGCATCAGCATCGAAGTGCGTCGGGGCGAAACCGTGGCGCTGGTCGGGGCCAACGGCGCCGGCAAGACCACTTTTTTGCGCACTTTGTCAGGCGTGCAACCGATGAGCGCGGGCAGCATTAATTTTGACGGCGAAGACATCAGCAAACTGCGCTCGGACAAGCGCATGCGCCGTGGCATTTGCCAAAGCCCCGAGGGGCGGCAGGTGTTTGGACCCTTGAGCATTGAAGACAACCTGCGGCTGGGGGCTTACACGCAACCCAAACACCAGGTCGAAGGCGACATGGAAAAGATCTTTGCCATGTTTCCGATCCTGAAAGAAAAGCGCGCACTGCCGGCCGGCACGCTGTCGGGTGGGCAGCAGCAAATGCTGGCGATTGGCCGCGCGCTGATGGGGCGGCCCACCTTGCTGTTGCTCGATGAGCCCTCGATGGGCTTGGCGCCGCTGCTGGTGCAAGAAGTATTCAACGTCATCAAAACCCTCAAAAGCCAGGGCATGACCATCATCCTGGCTGAGCAAAACGCCTTTGCCGCGCTGGCCCTGGCCGACCGCGGCTATGTGCTGGAAACCGGCTGCGTGACCCTGAGCGGCACCGGGCAAGAGCTGATCAGCAATGAACAAGTACGCGCCGCGTACCTGGGAATGTAATTTTTAAAGGAACTGTTATGACCAAAAAGTTTGCTTCTGTCGCCGATCTGGCCGTCAAGAAGACCACCTTTGCGCAACTGTCCCCGCACTGCTGGGCTTACACCGCCGAGGGCGACCCCAACACTGGCGTGATCATTGGCGACGATGCCGTGCTGATTTGCGACGCACTGGCGACGCCGGTGATGGCGCAAAGCCTGATTGCCGAAATCCGCAAGGTGACCGACAAGCCGATCAAATACGTGGTGCTGTCGCACTACCACGCGGTGCGCGTGCTGGGTGCCTCGGGCTACAAGGCCGCCGGCATGCAGGAAATCATCGCCAGCCAGGGTACTTACGATTTGATCGTCGAGCGCGGCGCGCAAGACATGCAGTCTGAGTACGAACGCTTTCCGCGCCTGTTTGATGCCTTTGATTCAATCCCCGGTCTGACCTGGCCAACGCTCGTATTTCAGGAGCAGATCACGCTTTACCTGAGCGGGCTAGAGGTCAAAATCATGCATGTCGGCCCGGGCCACACCAAGGGCGACACGATTGTCTGGGTGCCATCCGAAAAAGTGCTGTTCTCGGGCGATTTGATCGAGGCCGATGCCGCTTGCTATACCGGCGACGCGCAGCTTGAAGAGTGGCCCGCCACGCTGGATGCGCTGGCCGCCTTGAAGCCAGAGAAAATCGTGCCCGGTCGCGGCCCGGCGCTGGATACGCCCGAGCGCGTGCGTGAAGGACTGGCCTACACCCGCGATTTCGTCAGCACATTGCTGAGTTCCGCCAAAGAAGCCGTCGCCCAGAACATGAACCTGAACCAGGCCATGACGCATTGCCGCAAAGCCATGGACCCGAAGTTTGGCCAGGTCTTCATTTACGAGCACTGCCTGCCGTTTGACGTAACCCGGGCGGTCGATGAAGCCAGCGGTATCAAGCACCCCCGCATCTGGACCGCCGAGCGCGACAAAGAAATGTGGCACGGCCTGCAGGCAGCGGACTGAGCGGCTGACGCATGAAAGCAGGTGTTCGTCGGTTGATGTTTTTGGTGGCAGGGTATGGGGCATTGGGCCCCGCCTCATACTGTCAAAGGCCCAGAAATCGGCGGGCCCCAATGCCCCACACCCCGCTGCAAGCGCTGAGGTTTGCTGACTTTCAAATGCCAATGCAAATTCAGAAGTTTTTGAATTTATTCCTTGGCAAACCAGCAGCCTCACTCAGGCCATGCTGGCTTGGGCCGGGGGCCGATTTCTGGGCCTTTGACAGTATGAGGCCCCCGGCCCAAGACGGCGTGGCCGCACCAGTGGCTACCAAAGTAACCATAAAAAAACAGGAGACAAACCGATGCTAAGCACTTACCAATATCCCAAATACGAGTATGTCCGCCCGCCCGAGCAAAGCGGCGCTGCAACCCAGCGCTACCCGGTGGTGGTGGTGGGTGCTGGCCCGGTCGGTCTGGCTGCTGCCATCGAGCTGGCCCAATCTGGCGTGCCGGTGGTGCTGCTGGATGATGACGACACCGTTTCGGTTGGCTCACGCGGCGTTTGTTATGCCAAACGAACGCTGGAGGTACTTGACCGCCTGGGCATCGGTGACGTGTCTGTCGATAAGGGTGAAAGCTGGAACGTCGGCCGCACTTTTTTCCGTGAGCAAGAGGTCTACAACTTTGACCTGTTGCCGCAAGCCGATCACAAGCGCCCCGGCATGATCAACCTGCAGCAGTATTACCTGGAAGAGTTTGAAGTCAAACGCGCCAAAGAGCTGCCTAAGCTCGATTTGCGCTTCAAAAACAAGGTGCTGTCGGTGCAGCCGCAAGGCGATGGGGCCACGCTGCAAGTCGAAACCCCTGATGGCATCTACACGCTGGAGACCGACTGGTTGGTGGTGGCCGATGGTGCCCGCAGCGGCATTCGGCGCATGATGAATCTGGATATTGACGGCAAAATTTTCATGGATCGTTTCCTGATTGCCGATGTCGTGATGAAGGCCGACTTTCCGCACGAACGCTGGTTCTGGTTCGACCCGCCGTTTCACCCCGGTCAGTCGGTGTTGCTGCACCGCCAGGCCGACAGCGTCTACCGCATCGACTTCCAACTCGGCTGGAACGCTGACCCTGAGGAAGCCAAGAAGCCTGAAAACGTCATTCCGCGCATCAAGGCCATGCTCGGCGACGAGCGTGAGTTTGAGCTGGAATGGGTCAGCGTCTACACCTTCCAGTGCCGCCGCATGAACGCCTTCACCCACGGCCACGTGTTGTTTGCTGGCGATGCGGCACACCAGGTGTCGCCATTTGGCGCACGCGGTGCCAATTCGGGCATTCAGGACACCGATAACCTGTGCTGGAAACTCAAACTGGTGATCGAAGGCAAGGCTCCGGCCAGCCTGCTTGACAGCTACTCGGAAGAACGCGTGTTTGCGGCCGATGAAAACCTGCTCAATTCCACCCGCTCCACCGACTTCATCACGCCCAAGAGCAAGACCTCGTTGACGTTTCGCAATGCGGTGCTGAGCTTGGCGCGGGAACACCCATTTGCCCGCGCGTTGGTGAATTCCGGCCGTTTGTCGGTGCCCTGTTATTTGACCGAATCGCGCCTGAACACGCCGGATACCGACCCCTTTGCCGGCGACATGGTGCCCGGTGCGCCGATGGACGATGCGCCGATGCAGATCGACGGCCAAGCGGTTTGGCTGCTTGACAAGGTTGGTAGCCGTTTCATGGTGCTGGTCTATGTGGCTGATGCCAGCGCGGTGAGTGCGGCCGAATTGGCGCAGTACCAGGCGCTGGCCAGCGGGCCGGTTGCGGTGCAAGTGGTGCTGGTGGCGGCCAAGGCGGCTGCACCGATCGACGGGGTAACCGTGCTTGAAGACCGGGCCGGGCGCTTTGCCGAACGCTTTGATGCGAAGCCTGGCACCACCTACCTGATTCGCCCGGATCAGCATGTGGCCGCGCGTTGGCGTAATTTTGATAGCGCACAAGTCCGTGCTGCCGTGGCCCGTGCCACTGGCAACCTTCAATAAGGAGACCGAGATGCCTTTGAACCTGCAACCCAATTTTTCTGAGTCCGGCAAGCGCTACTTTCGCGCCTTCACGCCGGGTGACGATTTTTATGAAGCGCTGATCGACACCCACCGTGACTTGAGCGATGAGCAAAGCGCCATGGTCAACGCCAAGCTGATTCTGTTGCTGGCCAACCATATTGGCGACATCGGCGTGCTGCGTGAGGCCATGCAACTGGCCCGAAGCGATGCCGCCTGAGTTCGCTACTTTTTAAGCAATTTAAGCCGCTAGCCCCCGTCAAACAAGCGCTGATCACTACAAATTCAGGAGTATTTCAATGCAAATCCAGAAAATCCACCACGTTGCCTACCGCTGCAAAGACGCCAAGCAAACCGTCGAGTGGTACCAAAAGTACTTGAACATGAACTTCATTCTGGCCATCGCTGAAAACGAAGTGCCCTCCACCAAAGAACCCGACCCGTACATGCATGTGTTTCTGGATGCTGGCGGCGGTAACGTGCTGGCGTTTTTCGAGTTGCCAACCAAACCCGACATGGGCCGCG
>JBBQZI010000028.1:0-19546 GCA_038207855.1 Burkholderiales bacterium | reverse complement strand
GGCGCTTGGGCTGGTACTGGGGGCCAACCTGGGCAGTGGACTGCTGGCCGTGTTGACCACCTTGAGCGCACCGGTTCAGGCGCGTCAAGTGCCGCTGGGCAACCTGATCTTCAAGTTGCTCGGGGTCGCGCTGATGGCCCCACTGACCGGGCTATGGCTACGCTACGTGCCCGCGGCACTGACCGAAGTCGCCGCCGTGGTGGTGCTGTTTCACCTGGTCTTCAACACGCTGGCCGGCGTGTTGTTCATTGGCCTCACCGGCCCAATTGCCCGCTTGGTGACCTTCCTGATGCCAATTGCAGCCATTGACCGTCTCAACGGCCGCCAGCGGCATCTCGACCCGTCTGCACTGGCCACGCCGTCGGTGGCCTTGTCTTGCGCCGTGCGCGAGGCCATGCACCAGTCCGACGTGGTGGAAACCATGCTGCGTGGCGTGCTCGATGTCATCAAAAACAACGACCAGCCGCTGGCCCAGTCACTGCAAAAAATGGACGACACGGTTGATGCACTGTACTCAGACATCAAGTACTACCTAACCAAGATTTCACGCGAATCCCTGAACGAAAAAGAAGCCCATCGCTGGGCCGAGATCATCAGCTTCACCATCAACATGGAGCAGATTGGCGACATCATCGAGCGTGTGCTGGGTGACATCGAAAAGAAAAAAATCAAGGCGGGGCGTGAGTTTTCTGAGGCCGGCATGGCTGAAATCACCGCACTGAACGGCCATTTGCTGGACAACCTGCGGCTGGGCATGAGCGTTTTCCTGAACGGCAATTTGGATGATGCGCGCAAGCTGCTGGAAGAAAAAACCCGCTTTCGCGACATGGAGCTGGCGTATTCGGCCAACCACATCGCCCGCCTGTCGGACAACACCTTGCAAAGCATCGAGACCAGTTCACTGCACCTGGACCTGATCAGCGACCTCAAACGCATCAACTCGCACATCTCATCGATCGCCTACCCGATTCTGGATTCAGCCGGCGCACTGGAGCCGAGTCGCTTGCGCCATGCGGCGTTCAAAGCGGACATTGCCAAAGTGCCTGGCTGAGCGCGGCCGCTGCGGCGTAAAAGCGCCAGTTCGGGCGCACTGCCAAATGAACGGCCGCTCATCCTGACTGCGGCTTACGAAGCCTGCATGTCAATGACGCGACAGTCACCGCACATCTTGAGTCGCTCCAGCGCCGCGCCCTTGAACATGGGGTGCCCCGCCAGCTTGGCGCACATCAGTTCGACGGCTTTGACCGTGCCAAATGGCTGACCGCAGCGCACACAGGCAAAAGCTGGCATTTCGTTGAGCAGCACCGCCTGTTTGCGCAGCGGCGACAGGCTGAGCCGGGGTATCAGCGTCAGGGCTTTTTCCGGGCAAGTGGTGACGCACAGGCCGCACTGCACGCAATTTTTCTCGGTGAAGTTGAGTTGCAGTGCTTGCGAAGTGCCCGACAAGGCGCTGGCCGGGCAGGCGTGAACGCAGCTCAGGCACAGTGTGCAAGCGTCCTTGTTCATCGCCAAGCCGCCGAAGGGCGAGCCACTCACGGGCAAGGCAATGAACCCTGTCGCATCGGGCGTACCTGGCGCGTTGGCCATGAGGTGATCCAGCGCCAACTCCAGCGTGGCGCGTTTATCCGCCTGCACCGCAAAGCTGGCGGTTCGGCTGGGGCCCTGGGCCGGTGCCGCCTGCAAATCACGGTCCAGCGCGCTCAGGTCGCGCGCATCACGCGCCTGCAACAGCCTGAAATGCGCGCCAGCGTAGCCCAAGCCGGTCAATAGGCTTTGTGCCACGGCCATTTGGTCGCGCACCGCATCGACGTACTGCGGCGCTTCTTCCCCGGTCATCAGCACCCAGACCTGGTTCGCACCGTACGCAATGGCAGTCAGCCAGACATCGATGCCGGTCGATGCGGTGTGCCACAGCGCCACCGGCAGCACACGGGCCGGCACACCATGGGTGCCGTCTATTTGGTTTTTTTCAAGCTGCGCGGCACGACCCAGATCAGCCAGCAAGCCAGCCCCGGCGCCCTGGCTGTGGAACAACACGGCTGCATCCCGGCCACCGCTGCGGCTGTAGGTAGACAACAAGGTTTTGAGTTTGACCCATTGGTCGGTGGCGCGCGGGTAGGCAAAGCCCATCGCCCCAGTCGGACAAACCGTGCTGCAGGCGCCACAGCCCACGCACAGGTTCGCATTAACCTTGATTTGCTGATGCCGAAAGTCGCTGCTGATGGCGCTGGCCGAGCACACATCAATGCACGCCGTGCACCCCAATTTGTCATTGCGGCTGTGGGCGCAGAGCTTTTGCCGGTAGTTGACAAATTGGGGTTTTTCAAACTCGCCGACCAAGCCGCGCAACTGCAGCAGGGCCGACATCAGGTCAATACGCCCTGAGCCGGTCGAAAAATAACCCTGTGGCAGCGCATGCTGAGTGAAGGCCGGCGCTGCGCGCATATCGAGCACCAAATCAAAGGCATCGGTCACCACTTCGGCTGCGCGGCCAAAGTCAATTGCGCCTGCGACCTGGCAGACCTTGACACAGGCTCTGGCGCTGTCGCACACGGCCAGATCAATCTGGTAGTCCAGCCCAATCGCATCTTCAGGGCAAACGCTCAGGCAGGCGTTGCAGCGGGTGCACAAATCCAGATCAATCGGGTTGCTGCGTTGCCACTGCAGCTCAAACGCGCCCAGGTAGCCGCTCAGGCTTTGAATGCGTCCACCGAGCACCGGGTAGCGTCGCTCCTGGGCGGCACCGGCATCGCCCACGCCTTGCGTGAACAGGCTGATGTCGAGCGCACCATCCCGGCCCGCTTCCTGCCCAATCACCAGCAAATCGGCGGCACGCTCGGCTGCACCGGCCTCACCAATGATCAACACGCGTCCGGCACTCTTGTAGGCCACGGTGGCGACCGGCTCCGGGTCGGGCAAATGCGCTACTGCCAGCAGGGCGGCTATCTTTGGACTGGCTTTGGCAGCCTCGCGGCTCCAGCCACCGGTCTCGCGGATGTTGACAAACTTGATCGGCACGCTAGCCTTGTTTTGCTCGGCCAGTCGATTGAACAGGCGCGACTCCTGGGTACAGGCCACCACCAGGTCCTGGCCTGAAGCCAATGCCTTGATAAAAGCGCCGGCCTCGCGCCGGCACAGCGTACTGTGCAGGGTCAGTTTTTCATTCAGCGCCGCGCCCAAGCTGCTCGGGTTCAGGGGCATGGTTTGGTTGCAATCGCAAATCAGTGTGGTCATGGTTTTCTTGATGCCCGAAGTTTTTCTACGTTTTTGCTATTTTATTTATAGCTATCTGCGCTTACTCTACTTGGGCTAAAGGCCTTTTTAACTTAAAAAATAGTTCACTCACAGCGGCTATTGGCGTCGCTTGCAGCATGCAATTCTGATGCGTCAAAGTAATGAAAGCTATTCTTGCCCGCCAGCTTGGCATGGTACATGGCCAGGTCAGCCTGGTGCAACAACTGTTCAGCAGTCTGCGGCTCGGCTTGGGGGTAAAAACTCACGCCAATGCTGGCTGAAACCTGGAGCGTCAGCTCGCCCCAGGCAATCGGCTGGGCGGCCGCTTCAATCAGCCGCTGCAGCAGGGGTTGCGCATGACTGGCATCCTGCAAATCGACCAACAAGGCCACAAACTCGTCACCACCATTGCGCGCCAGCGTGTCACCATCGCGCAAAACATGGCGCATGCGGGTTGAAACCACAATTAGCACTTCATCGCCAGCCTCATGCCCGTAGCGGTCGTTGATGGCTTTGAATCCATCGAGATCAATAAAAACAACCCCCAGCAGCAGCTTGCGACGTTGCGCTTGCGCCACCGCTTGCTGCAAGCGGTCAGCCATCAAGATGCGGTTGGGAAGCTGGGTTAACGCGTCATAGTGTGCCTTGTGCTCCAGTTGCGCCTGATAGGCTTTGAGTGTCGTGATGTCGCTAAACAGCGCCACATATTGCTGCACCTTGCCCTGCGAATCGGCCACTCTGCTGACGGTCAGCAACTCGACAAACACCTCACCATTTTTTTTACGGTTGCTGATCTCGCCATGCCAATAACCCAGGTCACGCAGTTCGCGCCAAAAGTTGTCGTAGAACGCCTGATCTTGTCGCCCGGAGCTGAGCAAGTGCGGATTTTTGCCGAGAACCTCCTCGCGGCTGTAGCCGGTGATGTGGGTGAACGCCTCATTGACATCAATGATGCGGGCATCGGCTGCGCTGATGATGATGCCCTCGCGGGCATGGGTAAACACCTGGGCGGCATTGATGCGCTGCAAGCGCTCGGACTCCTGGCGCTGCCGAATCGATAAGGCGTAGCGCTGGCAATACCCGGCACCGGTCAGACCAACCAGCAGCAAAGCCGCCACCACCATCGCCACGATGGCTTGCGCCTGGTTCTGCCAATGCTGCAAAGCCACATCGCGGTTTAAATGCGTCACCATCACAAATGGATACAGATTTGAGACCCGAAAAGCCGTCAACAAAGCTTGGCCATCGTGGTGCTCAAACTGACCAAACTCGTGCACCTGCCACAGCGCAGGTGCCAGTGCGGTGCCTGAATTACCAGGCGCACTGGTCGCTCGATCGGTCGACATCAAAAGCACGCCATCCAGGCGCAACACCGCCACATAGCCGGTCTCTGGCCCCAGTTGTTGCGACATGTAGTTGACAAAATAATCAGGGTTAATGGCCGCCAACAGGCGCAGATTGGGCGCGTCTTGCAGCGCCATCAAGACCGGCAGAAAGCCTGGCCGTCGATCCGCTGAAAGCGCATTGAGTCCCGACTGGTCTTGCGCAAAGTCACGCCCAACCCAGCGCGCGCCGATCCGCAACACGGATTGCGCTCCTAGCGTGACAGGAAAGTAATCAGCGGTAGCCACCACGCGTCCGACGTTGGCCACATTGGAGCTGGCCACGATGCGGTCTTGCGCATCAATCACTGACAGAGACCGCAGATGCGGCGCTGCCTGCAAAAACTGGTTCAGATCAGCCCCGATGCCGGGCTCATGAGCGGCCATGCGCTCGGGTGTTACAAGTGTGCTGACCGACTGCGCCGTGGTGTTGAGGCTCTGGGTCAAAAAGGTCTCGAAGCTGTGCGCCAGCAAGGCCGACACCTGCAAGCTGTTGTTGATGGCATCGCCGCGCATCAGCCACAGGGTGTAGCTGGTCATGCCAAAAACACCGATCACCAACACCGTCATGCCAAGGGCAAACCTGAGCCAGAGCCGACGGGAGCTGAACATCAACGCGCCAAAATAGGTTCAAGTTGGTGCCGTTTGGCCGCAGCCTGAAGTCGGCCATCTCGCTTGATGTCGCTGACAAACTTTTCCAGCCGGTTGTACCAGGCATCATCGCCCGGGGCCAGCGCCCAGGCATAAGGCGTGAGGTGGTACAGCGCGTCGGGCGACACCAGCCGCGCCCAGTCGGCATTGGCCAAAAACCGCTGGCTATAGGGGTAGTCGGTCATGAATACATCGGCCCGCCCGGACTGCACTTCTTGCTCACGCGCAAAGGGTGTGTTGAGCACCATGAGTTGGGCGTGTTTGAGCTTTTTTTTCATCACTGGCTCGTGCAAGGTGCCTTTGGCAACGGCCACGACCGAGCCGTTTTGATCGATATCGTCCCAACGCTGGATGCGGCGGTTGGTTTTGGAGGTGATCGCGTAGATGTCGCTGGCCAGGTGTGGCGCGGTAAAGCGCAGCTTGGCTTGCCGCTCGGGGGTGATACCAATCGCAAACATGGCCACATCGCAGCGGTCTTGCGTCACATCGTCGGTCAATTTGGCAAAAGAACTGTCGACAAACTGCACCGCCACACCGAGGTCTTTGCCCAGCTCCTGAGCCATATCCACATCAATACCCGACAGCTGCTGGGTTTTGGGGTTGCGGTAGCTGATGCCGTAGTAGTCAGGCCAAATGCAGACACGCACCTGGTTTGCCGCCTGTACGCGGTTCAAGTGGCTTGGTGTAGGCGCGCTTTGCGCCAACACCAGCATCGATGTTGTTAACCCTGCGACCAGTGCAAGCAATGCAATCGAACGCATAAATGACTTTCAATAGGGGCTGAAAGCTTATTCTTACACGATTCGTGCCGAGATCAATCCCTGCGACCCCCTATGAAATCTGCTTATTTCAGGTTTCTTTGGACACCTTGATGGTCGGAAATTTGCTGGAAAAGTCTTTGTTCTGAGCCGCAATCGCCAGCGCCACCTTACGCGCCACGGCCTTGTACAGACCCGCCACTTCGCTGTCCGGATCAGCCACCACGGTGGGCTTGCCACTGTCGGCTTGCAAACGGATCTGCATGTCCAGCGGCAAACCGCCGAGGTATTCCATACCGTATTCAGCGGCCATTTTTTTACCGCCGTCAGCACCAAAAATGTGTTCGACATGGCCGCAATGGGTGCACACGTGAACCGCCATGTTTTCGACGATACCCAAAATGGGCACGTTGACCTTCTCGAACATCTTGATGCCTTTTTTGGCATCCAGCAAGGCAATGTCCTGCGGCGTGGTGACGATCACGGCGCCCGTCATCGGCACGCGCTGGCTCAAGGTGAGCTGGATGTCGCCGGTGCCCGGTGGCATGTCAACAATGAGGTAATCGAGGTCTTTCCAGTTGGTCTGGCGCAGCAACTGCTCGAGCGCCTGGGTGGCCATCGGGCCGCGCCAGATCATGGCCTCATCGGGGGCCACCAAAAAGCCGATCGACATTACCTGCAAGCCGTAGTTTTCCATTGGCTCCATGGTCTGGCCATCTTCGCTGCCAGGCTTGCCCTCAATGCCCATCATCATCGGGATGCTGGGGCCGTAAATATCGGCATCCAGCAAGCCAACGCTGGCCCCTTCAGCCGCCAGCGCCAGCGCCAGATTCACGGCGGTGGTGCTTTTGCCAACACCGCCCTTGCCGGATGCCACGGCAACAATGTTTTTCACCTTGGGCAACAAGGCTACGCCGCGCTGCACCGCATGCGGCACGATTTTCATGGTGACATTGACCGATACGTTGGCGACCCCGGCGACGCTTTTGGCGGCAGCAATCAGGTCTTTGCGAAAGCTTGGAATCTGGCTTTTGGCGGGGTAGCCCAATTCGACGTCAAATGCCACATCGCCGTCCGTCACGGTGAGGTTTTTGATGGCTTTGCTCGACACAAAGTCGCGCCCGGTGTTGGGGTCAATCACGCCTTTGAGGGCATCCAGTATCGATTGTTCAGTCACGCTCATTGAATTTCTCCGAAAGCAGCTAGTCTAGCCAAGCTTGATTGCACTTCAGGCTTGTAGGCGAATCGGGGTTTACCCGCAGAGAGCAGATTGACGGGTTTTCCACCCTCGTCAATCGGGCCTTGCCTGCCGATAATGCTGCCATGGCCCAAGACCCCTCTGCCGAATCACCCACGCCCTTGCCAACACCGCATTCGGCCACCGCGCTGCTGCTAACTGGTGGCGGTGCCCGCGCCGCTTACCAGGTCGGTGTACTGGAGGCGATCGCGCAATTGCGCGTAGCCTGCGGCGAACAGGCCGGCCCCAACCCGTTTCCGATCATTACCGGCACCTCGGCCGGCGCGATCAATGCCGCTTCACTGGCCTGCGGTGCCGATGATTTCGACCTGGCGGTGCGCCGGATTGCCGATGTCTGGCGCAATTTTCACGCCCAACAGGTGTACACGGTCGACCCTGGCAGTGTGTTTCGCGCCGGCACCGGCTGGATGGTCCTGCTGTCGATGGGTTGGCTGGTTGCCAAATGGCGGCGGCATAAACCCAAGTCGCTGCTCGACAACCGCCCGCTGGCCGAATTGCTCAAACAACTGGTGCCGCTGGAACGTATCCCAAAATTGCTGCAGAGCGGGCACCTGCAGGCGCTGGCCGTTACCGCCTCCAGTTACAGCTCGGGCGAGCACATCACATTTTTCGACGGTGACAAGCGTCTGCTGCCATGGGTGCGTGCGCAGCGCCGCGCAGTGCGCACAAAAATCACCCACCAACACCTGCTGGCATCGAGTGCCATCCCGTTTGCGTTTCCCGCAACAGCGCTGCAAATTGAGGGGAAAGCGGCCTATTTTGGAGATGGCTCGATGCGCCAGTCGGCCCCGGTGTCTGCCGCCATTCATTTGGGAGCGCAGCGCGTGCTGGTGGTGGGTGCCGGGCGCATCAACGACTCCAGAATCGATGCGGCACCGCCCGACCAAACCAGCTACCCAACGCTGGCGCAAATTGCCGGACACGCGCTGGCGAGCATTTTTCTGGATGCGCTGGCGGTTGACATTGAGCGCATTTTGCGCATCAACCAGACCCTGCGGCTGGTGCCTGACGAGTTGCGCCAGGCCAGCAACCTGCGCCAGGTCGAGATTTTGCTGATTTCGCCATCCGAGCGACTCGATGACATTGCCAGCCGCCACACCGGTGAGCTGCCCAGCAACGTGCGGGCGCTGCTGGGTGGCGTTGGGGTATCGTCCAAAACGGCCGATGTCAAAGGTGCGGCATTAACCAGCTACTTGTTGTTTGAGCAGGGCTACACGCGTGAGCTGATGGCGCTTGGCCACGCCGATGCGATGCGCCAACGGGCTGAGATTTGCCGCTTTTTCAATTGGACTGACCCGATCCCGGCCACACCCAGTGCGCCAGAGCCCGGTCCGTCGCCCCTTGAACGCCGACGCGACCCGCTGCGCCTGCGCTAACGGCCCAGCCGTCTAAAATCCGGGGCTGTTATTGAAAGCCCCAGACCATGCCACGCCAACTCTTCGTCACCACCGCCCTGCCCTACGCCAACGGCAACTTCCACATCGGTCACATCATGGAGTACATCCAGGCTGACATCTGGGTGCGTTATCAAAGGATGATGGGCAACGCGGTCGATTTTGTCTGCGCTGACGACACCCACGGCGCGCCCATCATGATTGCAGCCGAAAAAGCCGGTGTCACGCCGCAGCAGTTTGTCGCCAACATTGCCAGTGGCCGCAAGCCGTATCTGGATGGTTTTCACATCAGCTTTGACAATTGGCACAGTACCGATGGCCCCGAAAATCACGAACTGGCACGCCAGATTTACCGCGACCTGCGCGACAACAAAGATGGCACCTTGATTGAGCGCAAAACCATCGAGCAGTTTTATGACCCGGAAAAGGGCATGTTTTTGCCGGATCGGTTCATCAAGGGCGAATGTCCCAAATGCCATGCCAAAGACCAATATGGTGACAACTGTGAAAATTGCGGCGCGGTCTATGCGCCCACCGACCTGATCAACCCCTACTCATCGCTGTCGGGCGCCAAACCGGAACTCAAAAGCTCAGAGCACTACTTCTTCAAGCTGTCTGACCCACGCTGCGTGGCGTTTTTGGAGCAGTGGACGCAAGACGGCAAGTTGCAACCCGAAGTGGCCAACAAGATCAAGGAATGGTTCAGCATCCGAACCAACCCCGACGGCAGCAAGAGCGAAGGCCTGGGCGACTGGGACATCAGCCGTGACGCGCCCTACTTTGGCATTGAAATCCCCGATGCACCCGGCAAGTATTTTTATGTCTGGCTGGACGCGCCGATTGGCTATTTGGCATCGCTGAAAAACCTGCTTGGCAAACGTGGCGTGGACTACGACGCCTACATGGCCAACCCAGGCCTGGAGCAATACCATTTCATCGGCAAAGACATCGTTACCTTTCACACGCTGTTTTGGCCAGCCACGCTGCATTTCAGCGGCCGCAAAGTGCCTAACAACGTGTTTGTTCATGGCTTTTTGACCGTCAACAGTGGTGAAAAAATGAGCAAGAGTCGCGGCACCGGCCTGGACCCGCTCAAGTACCTGAGCCTGGGCATGAACCCCGAATGGCTGCGCTACTACCTGGCCGCCAAATTGAGCGCGCGCAACGAAGACATCGACTTCAATGCCGACGACTTCATGGCCCGCGTCAACAGCGACCTGGTCGGCAAGTACATCAACATCGCGTCCCGCGCCGCCGGCTTTATTGCCAAGCGCTTTGATGGCAAGCTCGGTGACGTGTCAGAAGACGGCGCGGCACTGTTGCACCAGTTGCGCATTGAGCGCACCAGCATTGAGCTGCTGTACGAGGCGCGCGAATATGCCAAGGCGCTGAAGGAAACCATGCTGCTGGCTGACCGCGTCAACGCCTATGTGGATGCCAACAAACCGTGGGATCTGGCCAAAAAACCCGACCAGGACGCGCGCCTGCAAGATGTCTGCACGGTCTGCATCAAGGCCTTCAGAATTTTGACCTGCTACCTCAAGCCGGTGTTGCCCACCCTGGCCGCGCAGGTCGAGCAGTTCCTGAACATTGAACCCTTGAGCTTTGCCAACGTCAGCGAACCCTTGTCCACCGGCCATGTGATCGGTGCCTACCAGCACCTGATGCAACGTGTCGACATCAAGCAACTTGATGCACTTTTTGAGGCTCCAGCCCAGGCAGAACGTGCGCAAGCAGCTATTGAAAATATAGCGCCTGGTGGTGAGCCGATTGCGCCTACCATCAGCATCGACGAGTTTGCCAAGATTGATTTGCGCATTGCCAAAATTGTCAACTGCGAGGCGGTGGCGGGCTCAACCAAGCTGCTGCGCCTGACGCTGGATGTGGATGAAAAAGACCAGGCCGGTCAGCCCAGACTGCGCAACGTGTTCAGCGGTATCGCCAGCAGCTACCAGCCCGAGCAATTGATCGGCAAACTCACCGTGCTGGTGGCCAACCTGGCCCCGCGCAAGATGAAGTTTGGCATCAGCGAGGGCATGGTACTGGCCGCCAGCCATGCTGATGAAAAAACCCAGCCCGGCATCTACGTGCTGGAGCCTGCTGCCGGTGCACAGCCGGGGATGCGGGTGCATTAATCGACAGAGATCGGGCCAGGATTACACCTGGCGGACTCGAGCACGAAATACAACTCCGCAAGACTCAAGCGCCGTCGGTTGCTGACTCGGCGGCCAGCACACTTGCCGCTTCAGGCATGCCACTTGGCACCCAATTGGCTTCGTGCTGCGCAAGGTAATCCCTGATCAGGCGGCGCACCACCTGGGATGGCGTGACATCCTGCTGCGCGCACAGAAGCTCGAACGCCTTTTTTTTGGCGGGATCAATCAACAGGGTTAGGCGAGCAGTTTTCAGTTCCATGGGACTCCTTGTACTAGAATTGTATTAGCATGTTAATGACGTTAACATATAAGTCTAACCAAATTCACACAATGGCCGATCGTCCAGCAAGTCCCTTTCAAGTCGCTGTTGATGCTTCAAGTCGGGCGTACGAATGCCAAGCAGCCTGACCAGCAAAAACCTGCCCGCTTTGGCAGATGCGGCCAGCGATCGGCCGTATGTTTACGAGCGCGAAGATTGCCTGTCACTGCATTTCGGTTGGGGTGCCACGCAAAGCCAGATGCAGTGCAGTGACCCCTTCAAGTTGGCACTCGGCTACACCCGCGTCATGATGGGCAGCCTGTTTTTTGTGCCTGCGCCCAAAACGATATTGATGATCGGCTTGGGTGGTGGTTCACTGGCCAAGTATTGCCACAAGTACCTGCCCGATGCCGACATCACCGTGATTGAGATCAACCCGGAGGTGATCGCCTTGCGCGACACCTTTTTAATTCCACCCGACAGCGATCGGTTTCGTGTGATCTGTGCTGATGGCGCGCAGTTTGTGCGCACCTGTGCAACGCCATTTGACGTGCTGATGGTCGATGGTTTTGTCCATGACTGCGTGCCCGATGCGCTGTGCAGCCAGGATTTTTACGATGCCTGTCGGTCAGCGCTTGCGCCTGACGGTGTGATGGTCGTCAACCTGGACAGCAATGCCGCCAATTGCAGCTCAGTGGTTGCCAGAATAGGTTTGTCGTTTGACGAGGCACTGCTGGTGATACCGGTCGCGGGCAATTGCAATCAGGCGATTTTTGCCAGCACGCCCAGCACCCTGCACACCAGCCAGGCGCAACTGACACAGCGCTGGAATGCAATGTCCTTGATTCACAAAGCCACGCTGTCCGACAGCAATGTCATCAAAAACAAGGCAGCGGGACGTTTCGGCTGTGCGCTGCAAGAGCAGTTGACCCAAGCTTATGCAGCGCTGGCAGAGACTTACCCATGAACCAGCTCATCGGATCCGCTTTGGTACTGCTACTCGGCGCCGTACTGGCGCTATTGCCGGTACGCAACAGCTGGCGAGCCACTTTTGGCTTGGTCTCACAGGTGCTGGCTACGGTGATGGTGTGGCTGGCGACGCTGCCGGTACTGGGCGGCGCGCCCGAACCCATCGTGGAGATGCACTGGGGCTACCCGATTGGCGAGATGCGGTTTCACTTGGACGCACTTGGCGCGTTCTTTTTATCCTGGTCGCTACCCATGACGCTGCTCGGCAGCGTCTACGCGGTCGGCTATTTGCGCAAATACTTTGACAGCCCACGCCACCTGGGCGTGCACTTCGCGCTGCTGAACATGATTTCGCTCTCGTTCCTGCTGGTCTACACCGGCGAGCACGCCGTCACCTTTTTGATGGGCTGGGAAATTGCCGCACTGTCGGCCTGGTTGCTGGTGATTTGGGATTACACCAACCAAAAGGTGCGCTTTGCCGGCTTCAACTACCTGGTATCAACCCATGTCGGGCTGATTTTTCTGGTCGCGGCGTTCATGATTTTGTACACCCAGACGCAAAGCTGGTACCTGAATGACTATGGTGACTGGATGAGCCAGCACCCCGGCACGGTGCGCAACACGGTGTTTTTGCTGCTGGTGACCAGCTTTGGCTTGAAGTCGGCATTTTTCCCGTTTCACTCGTGGCTGCCCCGCGCCCATGCGGCGGCACCGGCGCACGTGTCGGCGCTGATGTCAGGCGTGATCCACAAGGCCGGGCTGTTTGCGCTGCTGCATTTTTTGATGATTTCGGGCAAGCCTGATGTTTGGATGGGCTGGTTCCTGATCGCGTTTTCCGTCACCTCGGCGGTTATCGGCGGGCTTTACACGGTGGGGCAGCGTGACCTCAAACGCCTGCTGGGTTACTCGTCAACCGAAAACGTCGGCATTGCCGGCATCGGTTTTGGTGTCGGCTGTCTGGGCTTGAGCTGGGACAACCCAACCCTCATCGCGCTGGGTTTTGGCGGCGGCATGCTCCATGTGCTGAACCATGCATTTTTCAAATGCCAACTGTTTTACGCCGCAGGCAGCGTTTATCAGGCCAAGCATGGCGTGGATATCGAGCGCCTGGGCGGGCTGGCGCGGCTGATGCCGTTGACGGCGCTGTGCTTTTTGGTCGGTGGCGTGGCGATTTCGGCACTCCCGCCTTTCAATGGTTTTGCCAGCGAATTTTTGATCTACTCCGGATTATTCAATGGCGAGAGCATCAGCATCTGGGCCAAGTTGGTACTGGCTGGCGTGGCCACGCTGCTGGCTTATGTGGGGACGGTATCGGCGCTCTCCATCACGCGCGCCTATGGAGTCATTTTCATGGGCCAGTCGCGTGATGACACGCTGCCCGAAGGCCATGAACCCAGCGCATGGATGCTGATTCCGCTGGGCATCCACGCCGCCGGTTCAGTCGTGCTGGGCTTGGTGCCGGTGCTGGGGCTGGCGCTGGTAGCTGCCCCGATCAGACAGTTTTTACAAGCCTCTGCGCCCGCAGCGGCTGCGCTGTCCATGCAACATTTGCACACCGTGCTGACGCGCGTGGGGTGGCTATCGGTCAGTGTGACGGCGTTGATTGCCGTCACCTGGTTGCTGGTGCGCGCACTGCGCCGCCAACCCAGTCAGGCTGGCCCCACCTGGGGCTGCGGCTACAGCGCAGGCAATCCCCGCATGCAATACACGGCGGCGAGTTTTTCTGAAGAGTTTGCCTCCAACTACCGCAGCATCATGGTGCTGCTCAAGCGCCAGAAAGCCCCCAGCGGCTATTTTCCCAGCGACAGTTATGTCGTCAGCGACTGTGTCGATGCGGTGGAGCGGCGCTTGTACAAGGTCATTGGCCAAGGCGACGAGTCCGCCAGCCTGATTGCCCGCCTGATGCATGAAGACGACCCCCGGCTGGCCTTTGCCCTGGGTCTGGCCGCCGTGGTCGCCATTGCGGCGCTGACCATCCTGACGCAGGGGGCGCTGCCGTGAGTACCACCCTGGTCGGATTGACTTTCGCGCACCTGCTGGCGGTGCTGCTGATGCCGTTTGCGCTGATCGGCGTGATCAACCGCACCAAATCCTGGTGGGCCGCGCGCAAAGGTCCGCGTCTCACACAATCATTTCACGACCTGTGGCGTTTGCTGCACAAGCGCCCGGTCGTCAGCAGCGTGGCCAGCCCGGTGTTTCGTTTGGGGGCCTGGGTGGTGCTGGTGACCAGCCTGATGGTGATGGGCATGAGCCCGCTGCTGGGGCAATTTGCACCGTTTCAGTTTTCGCACGACTTTCTGGCGGTGGCCTACATTTTGGGGCTCGGACGGCTGCTGTTGATGCTCTCGGCGATGGACGTAGGCAGCCCGTTTGAGGGCATGGGCGCGGCACGCGAAGCGATGTTTGGCGCATTTGCCGAACCGGCGCTTTTTTTGCTGATTGGCACGGCCAGCGCTGTCACCGGGATGCTGAGCTTTGCCGACCTGCTGGGGCATTTGCACAACACCCCCTACTACGCATTGATCGTGGCACCGCTGACGCTGGCGTTGTTGATCCTGCTGCAAACCGAAGCCGCCCGCGTGCCGGTGGACGACCCGCTGACGCACCTGGAACTCACCATGATCCACGAAGTGATGATCCTGGATCACAGCGGCCCGGAATTGGCCGCCATGCACTACGCCGCCGGCCTGAAGATGACGCTGTACGCCGGGCTGATTGCCACCCTGCTCAACCCCTTTAACCCCTTGAACGCGCCGCTGGCAGCCGTCGGCACCAGCCTGGTGCTGATGCTGGCTGTTGCCCTGGTGGTGGGCAGCGTGGAGTCGCTGGTGGCACGCCTGCCGCTGCGCTGGGTCACGCCTTACATCTGGCTGGCCGGCTGGCTGGTGGCGCTGGCGATGGCCGTGGTTGGCGTGGTCGGAGGCGGTCTATGACGATCGCCCTGATTGCCTGCCTGATTGCCACCATCATTCCGGTGTTTTTTGGCAAATTGGCCGTGGCTCCGACCTGGCTCAGTTTGCAGGCGCTGGCGCTGAGCTGGATCACCCTGACCCGGCATCCCGAACTCAATGCCCACGTGCTGGCAGCGGGTCTCGAAGTGTTGCTGGTGCGGGCCTGGTTGGTGCCGCATTTGTTGCGCCGCACCTTGCTTGGCAACCCGGCGGCACAACGCGATGTGATGCCGTCCAACCTGTTTGCCTGGGGCGTGGCGATGGCGCTGATCATTCTGGCCTTCAAGTTTGGTGACGGTGCCCGGGCGGATGTGCGCGCGCTCACGCTGGGCGTGGTTGCCGCCACCGTGACGATGGCCTTTGTGGTGCTCGCCACCAACCACGCCCCCGCCGCGCAACTGGTGGCGGTGCTGTTCATGGAAAACGCGCTGGCGCTGTTTGAATCGCTGATGCCCGAACCCTGGCCGCTGCCGGTGCATGTGGCCATCAGCACGGTTTATGTCGGCACCGTGCTGCTGGGCCGATGGCTCGTGCGTGAGCAAAGTTTTTTGGATGATTTAGCCCAGAAGCCCATACAGGACCTGCGATGACCGCTTCTTTTTCAATAGCAAATTCAAACCGCCTGATGGTCATCGATCCGCGCACGCGCTGGGTGTCGCCAGCGCTGGTGGGCGTCGCCTTGCTGCTGTGGCTAGGCAGTGTCTTGGTGTTTGTCACCTATCCACTGGAACAGTTGCCCCTGTATCTGATGCAGCACTATCTGGTGCTTGATGCCACCTCGCTGCTGTTCACGCTGGTCATCAACACGGTGTTTTTGGGCATTTGCGTGTACCTGTATTCGCGTGAGCGGCAGTCGCCTGAACTGACGCTGGACATCCGCTCGCGTTCGGCCTTGATGCTGCTGTTCATGGCGGTCGTCAACCTTGGCATTCTGGCCAACCACCTGGTGCTGCTGTGGGCCTTGATCGAGATCAGCACCCTGTGCGCGGCCCCGCTGGTCGCCCGTGGTGAAGCGGGCAACGCCAAAGCGGTGGCCTGGCGCTACATGCTGTACTCCAGCATGACGTTGGGCATCAGTTTTGTCGGTTTCATGTGCCTGGTGCAGTCGGCGCACGTGCGCGGTGTGGAAATCAATTTTGCTGTGGATCAACTCAGGCTCGCGCTGACCCCGCAGGGCGATGCCTGGCAACAGTTGGGCCTGTCGCTGATGCTATTTGGCCTGGGCGGCAAGTTGGGGCTGGCGCCCTTGTACGGCTGGCTGCCTGAAACTTACGAGACGTCGCCCACCAGCACCAGCGCGATGCTGGCCTCGATCCAGTTCAATGTCAGTGTGGTGGCGGTGTTTCGCATCCTGCAGGTGTTTCACGGCTTGGGCACCAGCCTGGTCACGCTGGAGCTGCTGGTGATGGGCTATTTGTCACTGGTGGTGGCGGCCATCCAGATCATGGCCACGCACAACTACAAACGCCTGATTGCCTACGCCTGCGTGAGCTCATCGGGCGTCATTGCGCTGGGTCTGTCCGTGGGGAAGGCGGCCGCTTACGGCGTGGTGCTTTACATCGTCAGCAATGCGTTTGTGAAAACCTTGCTGTTCCTGTCCGCCGGGCACATGCGCGCGGTCTACGGAACCAACGAGGTCGGCCCTTTGAGCGGTGTGATCCGGGTGCTGCCGTTTGCCGGTTTGATGTTTACCGTGGGGATTTTTGCGCTGCTGGGTTTTCCGCCCTTTGCCAGCTTTTTGGCCGAGATGCTGATCCTCTCAGGCATTGTGCAAGCTGGCAACTTGTTGGCGTTCACCCTGATGTGTGTGATGCTGACGGTGATCTTTGTCGCCACCGGGCGTACCGTGTTTCCGATGCTGTGGGGGGCCACCCAAGGCACCCAGCCAAAAACGCACGAGGGCTGGGCCACCACGCTGCCCAAACTTGGCTTTGTTGGCGTGCTGGTCATGCTGGGCACCTACACGCCGGATGTGCTGACGCGCCTGCTGCGTGCCGTGGCCGTGTCGATCGGAGGCTAGTTCATGACCCACCATCCGCTTATTTTGTGTCCGCTGCGCGAGCAGGAACTGCTCTCATTATCAGAGCTTGTAGCGCAATGCCGACAGGGGCTGCAGGCCAATTCAATGCTAATCAGCCTGTTTGGCCGGGCCGCCGCGGCCGATGAACCTGCAGGCGTCTACGTCACGGCCGTGCTGCTGGCGCCAACCGGCCCGCTGCAAGTGCTGCGCGCGCACGCCCAATCAGGGCAAAGCTACCCGAGTCTGACGGTTGAGTTCCCGGCGGCACAAATTTTTGAGCGGGAACTGTGGGAGCAAACCAAGCTGCTACCGATTGGCCACCCCTGGCTCAAGCCCGTGCGCTTTGAGGGCACGCGCCAAGGTCAGATGGGCGACTACCCGTTTTTCAAGGTACGCGGCGCGGGCGTCCACGAAGTTGCGGTGGGCCCGATCCACGCCGGCGTGATTGAGCCCGGACACTTTCGCTTCATGTGCCATGGCGAACAAGTTCACCACCTGGAAATCCAGCTCGGCTACCAGCACCGCCACGTCGAATCCCTGCTGCTGCGCCGTCCGCCATCGCAACTCACCGCGCTGGTGGAATCCATCGTGGGCGACTCGGCGGTGAGCTACGCCTGGGGCTACGCGGCGGCACTGGAATCTTTATCAAATCAGCCTGTAGCCCATGCCACGTCTGCATCACGTGCTATTGGTTTGGAAATGGAACGGGTGGCGATGCACGCCGCCACGCTCAATGGCTTGGCCACCGACATCGCTTTCTTGCAAAGCAGCGCCAGCTATGGGCGCTTGCGCACTGCGGTCATCAACGCCAATCAGCGTGTCAGTGGCAACCGTTTTGGCCGTGGCTGGATTCGCCCGGGGTCAGCCATAGCGCTCACCGACGCGCTGCGCAAAGATGTCAGCCAGACCCTGCGCGACTTTGTCCGCGACTTTGACGAGGCCAGCGACCTGATGCGCAGCGCCCGCACAGTGCAGGCACGTTTTCACGGCGTGGGCACGGTCAGCGCTGAAACCGTTGCCGAGTTGGGCCTGACCGGGGTGGTGGCACGCGCCAGCGGCGTGGCACGCGACTTGCGCCAGCGTCTGCCCGGAAATGTCTATGCGGCCATGCCGATCGAGACCGGCCTTGAAGCCAGCGGCGACTGCTGGGCCCGCATGTGCCAGCGCATGTGCGAGGTCGATGCCTCGGTGGCATGGTTGCTGGCGCGGCTGGACGATGGCGCACTGGATTTGATACCGCCAGCGGTGCAACCGGGCGCGGCCCCCCTGGCCCTGCAGCCCAACGCGCTGTGTGTGTCGCTGGTCGAAGGCGCGCGCGGCCCGGTGCTGCAGGCGCTGGAAACCGATGCAGACGGAAAACTCATCCACTACAAGGTGCAAGACCCCTCATTAGCCAACTGGTTTGGTCTGGCCTTTGCGCTGCGCAACCAGGGCATTTCGGACTTTCCCATCTGCAACAAGAGCTTTGACCTCTCGTATTGCGGCAACGATTTGTAAGCACCCACGAGCCAACTCTTCATGTTCAAAAGCATTGCCGTTCGCAAATCCCAGGGCACCCAGTTCATCCGCGACCTGTATGCCGCCCAGCCCGGCGGCTTTCGGGGCAAGCCGGTGATTGCCGATCTGGCTTGTGCAGCCAATTGCCGTGTGTGCCAGGAACTATGCCCGTCAGCCGCTATTGAACTGAAAGCAAACCAGACAGATGCCGTGGCCATTGACCTGGGGCGCTGCGTGATGTGTGGCGACTGCGCGCCGGTGTGTCCGAGTCAAAAAATCAGTTTCAACAACGACGTAAAGCTCTGCGCGACCCGGCGCGAGGCGCTCACCGTGACGGCGGCGCGTCCCAACATCGAACCACTGCTGGTGTCGGCCGAACTGAAAAAGCGCTTTGGCCGGTCGCTCAAGCTGCGCTCCGTCAGCGCCGGCGGCTGCAATGGCTGCGAAATGGAAATCAACGCCTGGGGCAACGTCAACTTTGACCTGGGTCGCTACGGCATTGACATGGTGGCCAGCCCACGCCACGCCGACGGCCTGGTGCTCTCCGGCCCGATCACCCGCAACATGGCGCAAGCCTTGCAGACTTGCTGGGAGGCCATGCCCGAGCCCAAGCTGGTAATTGCCGTCGGTGCCTGCGCCATTTCAGGCGGGGTGTTTGCTGATAGCGACGCGCTTGATCGGCAGTTTCTGGAGCAGTTCAAACCCTCCCTGTACGTACCTGGCTGCCCGGCGCACCCGCTGACGTTCATCTCCGGGATCATGGATTTGCTGGGGATCGGCCGCTAAAGACTCTATTTGCCGGCAATGCCCCGCCGACGCACCGCCATCAGAATGCCGCGCAAAATCTCAATCGGCGGTGGCGGGCAGCCTGGCACCGTCACATCAACGGGAATCACATTGGCCACGCGGCCGCACGTGGCATAGCTTTCGCCAAAAATGCCGCCATTACAGCCACAGTCACCCACCGCCACCACCAGCTTGGGATCAGGCGTGGCATCAAAGGTACGCCTGAGCGCG
>JBBQZI010000027.1:0-19582 GCA_038207855.1 Burkholderiales bacterium | reverse complement strand
AAATCCACCACTCTGGGCACCACCGAATGGATGGCTAGGGTAAATACTGATTGATTAGTTAAGTACATAACTATATTTTTATGGAATCCATCTCCCACCCATTTGACTTGGATCAGAGTTCCATCAAATCTTGGTGCACTGCGGCCATTTCGTCGAGAAATTGGCCCTCCAAATGGCAACGTTTGCCACTGAAAACACCTGAGTCAGGTGTACCGAGGCAACCTATAAAGGCAGATTTATGCCTTGAGTGGCAGGGTTCGGTGCCCTACCCCCAACGCCGCCACCACACTGAGCAGCAGCACAAAAGCGGCACCCAGCAGCGTGGCGCCGTACCAACCCCGGTCCATGAACGCGCCAAATACCAGCGGCGAAATGGCAAAGCCGGTATCCAGCCCGGAGTACACCAGTCCATAAACACGGCCGGTTGCGCCCTTGGGTGTGGCATTTTTGATCATCATGTCGCGCGAAGGGCCGCCAACACCTACGGCAAAGCCAGTGGCGGCCAACACCACCATGGTCAGCGTTGCGCCAAACACACCGGTGCCGCACAAGGCCAGCAAAATGGCGGCAGCTGTCATCGACAGCGCCACCACACGGTCACTGTGGCGCGAGTGGGCGGCCACAAAACCGCCGACCAACATGCCCAGCGCGCCGCACAGCATATAGGCGGTCAGCGTGAGCGTGGCTGACTCGAAGCTGATGCCATGCATGGCTTTCAAAATAGACACCGAAAAGCTCTGCACCACAGCCAGCGTCATGGTGGACAGCAAAAAGAAGGAAAAACACCACCACACCACGGGTAGTTTCATGAAGGCCATGCTGTGCTCGGCTGGCGTGTCTGGATGGTGCATGACGGCTTGGGTGCTGAGCTTGTCACGGTTCACATACAAAAGCGCGATCACCAAGATATAGAGCAGCGCAGCAGCCAGGTAAGCCGTGCGCCAGTTGTACAGATGGGTCATCGTGGCAAAAAACACCGGTGCCGCTGCCCACCCCAGATTGCCGGTCAGGCCATGGGCGCTAAAGGCGTAGCCGATGCGAGGCGCAGACACGCGCTGATTCAGAATGGTGAAGTCAACCGGGTGGAAGGTGGCATTGGCCAAGCCAGCGATGGCTGCGACCCCTAGCAAACCGCTATAACCCGTGACCCAGGAAGCCAGCAAACTCGCCAACACAAACAAGCCCAACGCGGCAAACAGCATGGGTCGCGCACCGACTTTGTCCACGACAAAGCCGGATGTGGCCTGACCGATGCCGGACACGACAAAAAATGTGCTCATCAAAAGCCCAAGCTGCGAGTAGCTCAGACCAAATTCGACCATGAACACCGGAAACAGTGGGGGCAGCAGCAAGTGGCCAAAGTGGGAACTGGCGTGGGCCAGACCCACCAGGCCAATGATGGCGGCATCTTGCTGCAGGGGAACGGGGCTGGGGATGTCGTAAGTTGCGGATGTCATGGCCGCAATCTTAGCGAATGACGCCGCTTTTTGCCGCTGAGGGCGAATGTGCGAAGCAGCACGCCGCTTGCGTGAAATTCACCTGCACGTCATCCTCGCGAAAGCGAGAATGACGACTCTAACGGCTCAAGCAGCCACAACACCCTGCGCAAAACTAAACTGCCCCGGCGCGCGAATCGGGTCGACATCGACCTTGATGGTGTCCTTCGGCGCAAACACGCCTTCGAGCAACAATTTCGAGAGCGGATTTTCAATGCGCTGCTGAATCGCGCGTTTGAGCGGACGAGCACCAAACACCGGGTCAAACCCGACCTTGGCAAGCTCTGCTACCGCCGCGTCACTGATATCGAGTCCAAGCTCCATGTGCGCCAGACGGCTTTTAAGCACCGCCAATTGAATCTTGGCAATGTCAGCAATATGCGAGGCATCCAGGGCGTGAAACACCACGGTTTCGTCAATGCGGTTCAAAAACTCCGGCCGGAAATGGTTCTTCAGCTCGCCGGTAACGGCTTCCTTGATGTCATCGACATCCTGCCCCACCATGGCTTGGATCATTTGCGAGCCAATGTTGCTGGTCATCACGATCACGGTGTTTTTGAAGTCAACGGTGCGACCCTGGCCATCGGTCAGACGCCCATCATCAAGCACCTGCAACAGCACGTTAAACACATCCGGGTGGGCTTTTTCGACCTCGTCAAGCAGCAACACGCTGTACGGGCTGCGGCGCACGGCTTCGGTCAAATAACCGCCCTCTTCATAGCCAACATAGCCAGGAGGCGCGCCAATCAAGCGTGCCACGCTATGCTTTTCCATGAACTCGCTCATGTCGATGCGCACCAGATGGTCTTCGCTGTCGAACAGGAATCCGGCTAAGGCCTTGCACAACTCGGTTTTTCCAACGCCTGTGGGACCAAGGAAAAGGAACGAACCGGTTGGCCGGTTTGGGTCAGACAGGCCTGAACGCGAACGGCGAATGGCATTCGACACGGCGGCAATCGCCTCGTCTTGCCCAACCACGCGCTCATGCAACTTGCCTTCCATCAGCAACAACTTGTCGCGCTCGCCCTGCATCATTTTGCTGACCGGAATGCCGGTGGCGCGGCTCACCACTTCGGCAATTTCTTCAGCACCCACTGAAGTGCGCAGCAGGCGCGGCGCGGCGCCTTCAGCCCGATTGGCTTCCTTGTCCTGGGCTTCCTTGAGGCGCTTTTCGAGTTCGGGCAGCTTGCCGTATTGCAATTCGGCAACCTTGTTGAAGTCACCTTTGCGGGTGAGCTCCTCAATTTGTTGGAGCACCTTGTCTTTTTCTTCACGCACCTCGCCACTGCCCAAAGCGCTGGCTTTTTCCGCCTTCCAGATTTCATCGAGGTTGGCGATTTCCTTTTGCAGCTTGACAATTTCCCCATTGATCAAGTCCAGCCGTTTTTTGGAGGCGTCGTCTTTTTCTCGTTTGACCGCTTCGCGCTCAATCTGCAACTGGATCAGCCGTCGGTCGAGCTTGTCCATCACCTCAGGCTTGGAATCCATCTCGATCTTGACCTTGGAGGCCGCTTCATCGATCAGGTCAATCGCCTTGTCCGGCAAAAAACGATCGGTGATGTAGCGATTTGACAGCTCGGCGGCGGCCACGATGGCTGGGTCGGTGATGTCGACGTTATGGTGCTTCTCGTAGCGCTCTTTGAGGCCACGCAGGATGGCAATGGTGGCTTCCACCGAGGGCTCACCCACAATAATCTTCTGGAAACGACGCTCCAGCGCCGCGTCTTTCTCAATGTATTTGCGGTATTCGTCCAGCGTGGTGGCACCCACGCAATGCAATTCACCCCGCGCCAAGGCCGGCTTGAGCATGTTGCCCGCGTCCATAGCCCCTTCGGCCTTGCCAGCGCCGACCATGGTGTGCAATTCGTCAATGAAAACAATCGTTTGACCTTCGTCTTTGGCCAAATCTTTGAGCACGTTCTTCAGCCGCTCTTCAAACTCACCCCGAAACTTGGCACCGGCCAAAAGCGATGCCATGTCCAGACTCAGCACGCGTTTGCCCTTGAGCGAATCGGGCACCTCTCCGGCCACAATGCGCTGAGCCAAGCCTTCGACGATGGCGGTTTTACCAACACCGGGTTCACCAATCAACACCGGGTTGTTTTTAGTACGACGTTGCAGCACCTGGATAGCGCGGCGAATTTCATCATCGCGGCCAATCACCGGGTCGAGCTTGCCCTGACGCGCGCGCTCGGTTAAGTCCATGCAGTATTTTTTCAGCGACTCACGTTGGTCTTCAGCATCGGCACTGTCCACATTCTGACCACCCCGAACCGTTTCAATAGCGGCTTCCAGGCTCTTGCGCGTCAGGCCATTGGCGCGGGCAATATTGCCCATGTCGCCTTTGAAATCGGCTAGCGCCAGCAAAAATGACTCGCCGGCAACAAACTTGTCACCGCGTTTGATGGCATCTTTTTCAGCCGCCTGCAGCAAGCTGACCATGTCGCGCCCCACTTGCACCTGATCCTGACCGGTGACTTGAGGCAGCTTTTTGATCGCCGCCTCAGCAGCGCTCAACAGCCCGGCGACATTGACACCAGCGCGTTGCAACAAGGCTTTCGGCCCGTCTTCCTGTTTGAGCATGGCGGCCAACATGTGGGCCGGCTCAATGTAGGCATGGTCATTGCCTAGCGCCAACGATTGCGCATCGTTCAGGGCGTCATGAAATTTTGTTGTGAATTTATCGGTAGCCATAGCAAATCCTCCAGATTAGTTGTCAACTTGTGGCAAACCACTGGTTTTCAAGGGAATGCTGGTATTCGTTCCAGGTCAAACCCGCTAACTATCTGAACCCTTCAACTCGGTGACAAGAACAACTGTGTTGGTTGGGCGTAAGCTAAACTGATATCTGGATATGCTGCTGGAGTTCGGCAATGAATGACACCGATTTTTCAGAACTTGAATCTGGCGATTTGAAAAAGTATTCAGCCAATCAGGCATCCATCCGGATTGTGCTGGCTTACGCCATCTTCTCCGCGCTATGGATTTTATTGTCCGATCAAGCCGTTGCCATTCTTATCAGTGACGCAAACACCTTCGCCTTTGTCAGCACAATAAAGGGCTGGTTTTTCGTTGCTGTCACATCTTTTTTTCTTGCCGTCATGGTGCGCAGCCATGTCAATAGATTGGCGCTGATTGCAGAGCAATTTCGAAAGAACCAGCGCTATCTCAATAACATCATCCATGCCGTCGGCGACCCCGTATTTGTCAAGGACGACCAAAGCAGGATTCTTTTCGCCAATGATGCGTTTACTGAACTTTTTGGAATTGCCAGAGAAGATGTGCTTGGCAAGACGCTTGCCGAGCATGTCGATCCAAAAGAACGAGACCATTTTTTAAGCGTCGACAGGCAGGTGATCAGCGACGGACGTGAGAGCTCAGTCGAGGAGACCCTGACCCTAACGGGAAAGAGCCCCCGAACCATTCTCACCAAAAAAACCCGGTACACGGATGAAAATGGCGAGCGTTTCCTGGTCGGGGTGATCCATGACATCACCGCCCGCAAGCAGGCGGAACAGGCGTTGCAGGAGAGCGAAGAGCGCTTCCGGCACTTTTTTGAGAAGAATACGTCGGTGATGCTGCTCATCGAGCCGGACAGTGGGGCCATCGTGGCAGCCAATAGATCGGCGCTGGCCTACTATGGCTACCCGTCTGAGCGCATCTTGGGTGCCTCTATCGACCTGCTCAACACCATGGCGCCGCAAGCCATCGCCCAGGAGCGCCAGCGTGCGCTGAGCGAAGATCGCAATTACTTCAACTTCCAGCACCGCCTTGCCAATGGCGAGCTGCGCGATGTCGAGGTCTATTCCACGCCCATCCAGCAGGGAGGCCAGTCGATTCTGATCTCCATTGTTCATGACATCACTGCGCGCAAACAGGCTGAAGACCATATCCTCCACATGGCCCAACACGACGGGCTCACGGGCCTGGCCAATCGGGCACTGTTCAACGACCGGCTACAGCGCGCGATTGCCAGTGCGGTGCGCGACCAAACGGGTCTGGCATTGATGTTTATTGACTTGGATAAATTCAAGCCAGTCAACGACCAGTTTGGCCATGCCGTGGGCGATCTGCTGTTGCAAGAGGTGGCGCAACGCATGCGCGCTTGCGTACGCGACTCGGACACCTTGGCGCGCATCGGCGGTGACGAATTTGTCGTGCTGCTGCGCGATGTGGCCGGCGCACACGAGGCGCTGGCGGTAGCCGAAAAAATTCGCGTCAGCATGGAGCAAGCATTCGTACTGGCCGAACACTCCCTGAACATATCGTGCTGCGTGGGTGTGGCGCTGTACCCGCAACATGGCGAAGACGACCTGATTTTGTCCAAACACGCCGATGCGGCTATGTACCAGGCCAAGGTACGCGGGCGCAACCAGGTTTTGATGTACCACGCACTGCTTGATCAACCTTCACCAATGGATGCCGGGTCTGGTTGATCAGTGCTGGTGTCCATGCTCGCCATGCACATGCTTGTGCGTAATCTCTTCGGCTGTGGCTGCGCGCACGCCGGTTACCTTGAATGAAAAGCGTATGGCCTTGCCAGCGAGAGCGTGGTTGCCGTCAAGGTGCACGACCGGGCCTTTGATTTTTACCACGTTGAATATCTGTGGCTGCCCGTCTTCGCCCCGCCCCTGCAGTTGGCCGCCCACCTTGATGCCGGCAGGAAACTCACTTTTGGGAATGGTGCGAACCAGATTCTCGTCACGATCACCAAAGGCATCGACTGCCGGTAGTTCCAACACGGCGGAAAAGCCCACCGCCTGCCCATCAAGTGCCGCCTCGGCTTTGGGAAAAATGTTTTCATAACCGCCGTGAAGATAGGCTTGGCTGCCCGCATCCAGGGGCTTGCTTTGCAGGTCTGTGACTTTGTAGGTCAGCGTAACGGCGGTGTCTTTGGTGATTTGCATGTGGTTCGGTGTTGGCGTTGAGATGGGCGCTATTTTCGCTTGGTGTCGCTTACTGCAGCTTGCGGGTTGCCGCGCCAGCCGAACAGATCAATTTGAAATGACAGGGCGGCTTTGGCCGCTAGTGATTGGTCGCCGCAATACCCCACTTGGCCAGCGCTGCGTCGTCGCTGACCCGGGCATCTACCCACTTGGCGCCCTCAGACATTTGCTCTTTTTTCCAGAACGGCGCCTGTGTTTTGAGGTAGTCCATCAGAAACTCGCAAGCCTTGAAACTCTCGCCACGGTGCGCTGAGGTAACAAGCACCATGACAATCTGGTCAAGCGGCTGCAGCAGGCCCACGCGGTGGATGACCCGTGCGCCAAAAATGTCAAAGCGCTGGTGCGCCGCATCGATCATGGCCTCGATCGACTTTTCGGTCATGCCGGGGTAATGCTCCAGCTCCATGCTTTGTATGGCACCCGGCTCGCCGGCTGTGCGGTCACGCACGGTACCGATGAAACTGCAGACAGCGCCAACGCGGCCATCTTGCGCACGCAGGGCGGCAATTTCAGCTGCCACGTCAAAGTCAGCGGTCTGGATCGATACACGTGCCATATTTTTCATCGTAAAAAGTGCCTCTAGCCCTTATGTAATATGCGTAAATAGCTATCTAATAAATAGCAACTCAGGCTTACAAAAATCCATCAGCCACCCGTCACGGGCGGGAAAAAAGCCACTTCAGCACCCTCTGTCAAAGCCACAGATTCAGCCACCATGACCTGATTCAGCGCCACGCGCACCGCTTTGCCGCGCTCCAGCGTGTCGGCGTAGCCGCCACCGAGGGCAATCAGCTCGTCGCGCAGCGCAGCCAAAGTATTGGCCTGCGTGTCACGCACCTCTGCGCTCAGGCCAACCGCCTCGCGGATGGAGGCGAAGTATTTCACGGTGATTTTCATGACAAGACCTCGGCAAACGGGATAAAGCGCACCACGTCACCTGGCGCAATGGTGGTGCCTGGCGGGTTGTCGACCAAGCCATCGCCCCAGACGGCCGAGGTCAACACGCCCGAACTCTGGTTGGGGAAGAGCTCAAGCGATCCGCTGGCATTGCGGCGAACCCGCAAGAATTCACGACGTTTATCGGCTCTAGCCCAGGTAAAGTCTGCCTGAGAAGCTATAGAATTTGCAGCAATTTTCGATGCCCCTTGGAGTTTGAGCAAGAATGGCCGAACCAGCAACAAGAAGGTCACAAAGCTCGACACCGGGTTGCCTGGCAGGCCAATAAAGTGGGCATCTCCGACGCGACCATAGGCAAACGGTTTGCCGGGTTTGATGGCAATCTGCCACAAATCGAGGTGGCCCAGCGCCTGCACGGCGGGCTTGATATGGTCTTCTTCACCGACCGAGACCCCGCCGCTGGTCAGAATCAGATCGTGGCTTTGCGCGGCCCGGTGCAGCGCATCAATGGTGGCCTGTCGCTGGTCGGGCACGATGCCCAGATCGCTCACCTCGCAGCCCAGTCGGGTCAGCAAGGCTTTGAGAAAAAAACGGTTGGAGTTGTAAATGGCACCGGGGGCCATGTGCTCGGGTGCCACATCGCCAGGCATTACCAGCTCATCACCGGTCGAAAACAGCGCCACTTTCGGGCGTCGCGTCACGGGCACCCGATTCATGCCAATACTGGCCGCTAGCCCAAGCGCAGCGGGCGTAAGGCGCTCTCCTTTTGAGAGTACTACGGCACCCCGCGTGACATCTTCACCAGAGCGACGAATCCATTGACCCGGCTTTGCTTCAACCGTCACGCGCAGCGTGCCGTCGGTCTGAACGTCGCAGTCTTCCTGCATCACGACCGCATCAGCGCCCAAGGGAATTGGCGCGCCGGTGAAGATGCGCGCAACGGTTTGCGCGGCCAAGGGTGCGCCACTGCTGCCAGCGGCAATACGTTGCGACACGGGCAGCGTCTGGCCAGCAGCCAGATCGGCACAGCGCACGGCGTAGCCATCCATCGAACTGTTGTCCTGCGGGGGCACCTGCAGGCTTGACACCAAATCTTGCGCCAACACGCGGCCATCGGCATCAAAGGTGGCCACTTGCTCAATGTCTGCCAGAGGGGTGGCAAAACCAAGCAACTCGGCCAATGCATCGTCGAGCGATTTGAGAGGCTTGGGGGGCTTTAAAGTGGGATTTTGAAGGCTGGATTCCGGCCTACGCGCAAGTGACGGCTGGAGTGGTGGCGACGGCTGGGATGCCGCTGGATCGTTCTGACTCATTGGTAGTTGTCCGGGTTGTACTCAAAGCGCTCGCCTTGCGACAGCAGCCAGTCGGCCACGGCATCCGGGTTGTTGAGATCAAGCACAGTGCGCGCGGTTGGCTCTGGCAGCGCGTCAGGGGAATCGGTGATGATGGCGGTGATGAAGTCATCGTCCATGTAGCGGGCGGGCTTGTTGAATTCGGCCCGCCAGACCTCGATTTTGAGCAAGTCAGAGTCTTTAAAACCTTCCACCAACACCCAGTCAACGCCGTCATACAGCTCGGCAATCAGCTGGTGCACAGTGGGCCGATTGGCCACTTCAAATTCGCGCATCAGGGCCAGACGCTGGTCAGACGCCACTATCACCTCAAACGCCCCGGCCTCGCGGTGGCGAAAAGTGTCTTTGCCTGGGTGGTCGATGTCAAAGCGATGGTGCGCGTGTTTGACCACCGACACCCGCAAGCCCCTTTTGCGCAGTACCGGGATCAGCCGCTCCACCAGCGTTGTTTTGCCCGAGCCAGAAAACCCGGCAACTCCAACCACATTCATGCTAATTTACTCTCTTTTTTATAGCTGTCTACGCAGTCAGCATAAGGGCTAGAAGCCAATTTCATTCACAATTCTCTTTGATGAACGTTTTGATGGCTTGCACATCGGCTGGCATACTGACCACACGTTTTGGCAGCGCCTCAATGCCAACAAATCTGGCCGGGCGATCGGGCTCACGGCCGGTGGCTTCGACAATGGTTTCGGCAAATTTGATTGGTAACGCGGTTTCCAGCACGATCATCGGCACACCCGGCTGGACAAATTCACGGGCAACCTTGACACCATCGGCGGTATGCGTGTCGATCATCATGCCGTGGCGCTCCCAGGTGTCCTTGATGGTGGCCAAACGGTCTGCGTGCGTGCTCTTGCCACTGATAAAACCATAGCGCAAACCAACCTGACTGAAAGCGGGATGGGCTTCCAGGTCAAAGCGACCGACACGATTCAAGCTGTCACCAAACAGCGCCTTGGTGCGCGCACCATCGCGGCCCAGCAGATCAAACACAAAACGCTCGAAGTTGCTGGCTTTTGAAATGTCCATCGACGGGCTGGAAGTCTCATGCGTGTCAGCACTGCTGCGCACCCGGTAAACACCGGTTTTGAAAAATTCGTCAAGCACATCGTTCTCATTGGTGGCCACCACCAGTTTGGCAATCGGCAAGCCCATCATGCGCGCCACATGGCCGGCACAGACGTTGCCAAAATTGCCACTGGGCACGGCAAAGCTGACTTTCTGCGCGTTGCTTTCAGTGGCTTGGAAGTAGCCGGCAAAGTAATACACCACCTGCGCCAGCAGGCGTGCCCAGTTGATCGAGTTGACGGTGCCAATTTTGTATTGACGTTTGAAATCGAGGTCGTTGCTGACGGCCTTGACCATGTCCTGGCAGTCGTCAAACACGCCATCGACGGCAATATTGAAGATGTTGTCATCCATCAGGCTGAACATTTGCGCCTGCTGAAACGGGCTCATGCGCCCCTTTGGACTGGTCATGAAAACACGCACGCCTTTTTTGCCGCGCATGGCGTATTCAGCCGCGCTGCCGGTGTCGCCGCTGGTGGCACCCAGAATGTTGAGTTGTTCGCCACGACGCGCCAACTCATATTCGAACAGGTTACCGAGCAACTGCATGGCCATGTCCTTGAAGGCCAGCGTCGGGCCGTTCGACAAGGCTTCGAGCCAGATGCCGTTTTCAAGGTGGCGCAAGGGCACGATCTCACCAGTGCCAAACACCTCGGCGGTGTAGGTTTTCTGGCACAGCGCCTTCAAATCTGCCGCCGCAATGTCGTCAATGTAGAGTGACAAAATCTCAAACGCCAGTTCGGCGTAACCCTGCTGGTGGTACACGTCACGCCAGCGCGCCAAAGTGGCATCGTCAACCTGCGGATACGACTCAGGCAGGTACAGGCCGCCATCTGGGGCCAGACCTTCGAGCAGGATGTCACAAAAATGTTTGGGGCTGGTGTCGCCGCGGGTAGAGAGGTAGTTCATCGTGGTGATAACACTGGTACGTGAGGAAAATAGGTGAGCATGCGCTTGGCATCGCGGGTCATCAAGGTGTGGCCCGCGACTTGGGCATGTGCGCCAATGAAAAAATCCGGCAATGTCGCAGCCCGCGACCCGCCGGCCGCACGGTAGGTGCGATGCGCGGCACTGGCCGCATACGCTGCAGCGGCGGGGATATGCAAATAGGTAATGCCAGTGGTCTGGAGAAAGGCGTTTTGTGCCTCAAAGCTATCAAAGCTGCGCGACACCTCAGCAAAAATAATGGCGTTGATACCAACTTGGTCGCGCTGCATGGCGGCATAAAGTTGCTCGGCACTCCACTCAAACCATTCCGGCGTGCGCTCAATCAAGTCAATGAGCACACTGGAGTCGACCAGAATCATTGGTTCCAACCCTCGCCACGGGTTTCATTCAAAATTTCTTCAGTCGTCATGCCTGACACGCCAGTGCCAATCCATTTCAAAAACGGATTTTCTTGAGGCGCTGCTGGTTTGGCCGGAAACATCAGCACCTGCCCGTTGGGCTGGGCGATAAATTCGATTTCTTGTCCCTTCACCACACCCATGTGCTCACGCATGGCTTTGGGGATGGTGACCTGACCTTTAACGGTAACAGCATGTCCCATAAAAACCTCCTGAAAGTAATACTTTTTATTGTATTACGCAGCCAAAGAAAGGCAAGAAAGTACCGCTGCAACGCTTAGCGCCCAGCGCATGGTTGTCAAGCCAGTTCCTCCTTGCGGATGCGGGTAATGGGCTCCAGCACGGTCGGTAGCGCCTGCATTTGCACCAGCGCAGCGTTCATTTTGGCCTCGACACAGTCGTGGGTCAGGATGATGAGATCAGTTTGGGTCGAACCTTCACCACCCACTTCATCGGCCTCACGTTGCAGCATGGCATCAATGCTGATGCCTGATTCGGCCAGAATGCCGGTCACTTTGGCCAGTACGCCGGTCTCGTCAGCCACGCGCAAACGCAAGTAGTAGCTGGTGACGACTTCGCCCATCGGCAGCACGACCAGGTCGCTCATGGCGTTGGGCTGAAACGCCAGATGCGGCACGCGTTGATGCGGGTCAGCGGTGTGCAGACGCGTGATGTCGACCAGGTCAGCAATCACCGCGCTGGCAGTTGGCTCCGAGCCTGCGCCCTTGCCGTAGTACAGCGTGTTGCCCACTGCATCGCCTTGCACCATCACCGCATTCATGGCGCCTTCAACGTTGGCAATCAGGCGTTTGGCCGGAATCAGGCAAGGATGCACGCGCAACTCGATGCCATCCGATGTGCCCTTGGCGGCATCCGCATGGCGACGCTTCGTGATACCCAACAATTTGATCCGGTAGCCCAGCTGCTCAGCATATTTGATGTCGGCTGCGCCGAGCTTGGTGATGCCTTCCACATAGGCCTTGTCAAACTGCACCGGAATGCCAAAAGCGATGGCTGACATGATGGTGGCTTTGTGGGCCGCATCTACGCCTTCGATGTCAAAGGTCGGATCAGCCTCGGCGTAACCCAGGCGTTGGGCTTCTTTCAGCACCACGCCAAAGTCCAGCCCCTTGTCGCGCATCTCGGACAAGATGAAATTGGTGGTGCCGTTGATGATGCCAGCAATCCACTGAATGCGGTTGGCCGTCAGTCCTTCGCGCAGCGCCTTGATGATGGGAATACCACCCGCCACGGCCGCCTCAAACGCCACCATCACGCCTTTGGCTGACGCGGCTGCAAAAATCTCGGTGCCGTGCACGGCCAGCAAGGCCTTGTTGGCCGTGACCACATGCTTGCCAGCAGCAATCGCTTCCATGACCAACGTTTTAGCAATGCCGTAGCCGCCAATCAGTTCGATGACGATGTCGATGTCGGGGTTGGCAATGACTGCCCGGGCGTCGTTGACCACCTTCACATTCGGTCCAACCAATGCTTGCGCCCGCGCCACATCGAGATCCGCCACCATGGTGATCTCAATGCCGCGACCGGCGCGGCGTTTGATTTCTTCCTGGTTGCGGGTCAGCACATTGAAAGTGCCAGAGCCCACCACACCGATGCCTAAAAGTCCGACTTGAATTGGTTTCATATAGCTTTCTAAATGGTTGGGGACAGAGCTGGTTCACTGCGTGTAACTGAGGTCTGTCCCACAAAGTTTCAGTTTAGTTGGGGACAGCGCTGATTCACTGCATGTAACTGTGGTCTATCCCATAAGATAATAACAATAAAATGCCTATAGCCCTTATAGAATAAGCGCAAGTAGCTATAAAATTAGTAGTGAGTTAATTGCTGTGACGCTTGCGATAGCCTTCCAGAAACTTGGCGACGCGGCCAATGGCCTCGCGCAAATCGTCTTCGTGTGGCAAAAACACAATGCGGAAATGGTCCGGGGCGGACCAGTTAAAACCGGTGCCCTGCACCAACATGACCTTAGTCTCCTTGAGTAACTCCAAAAAGAACTGCTGATCGTCATTGATCGGATACATGGTCGGGTCCAACCGGGGAAACATGTACAGCGCCGCCGCCGGTTTGACGCAAGTGACACCCGGAATGGCGATGATCAGTTCATAGGCCAGATCGCGTTGACGACGCAGGCGCCCGCCTTCGCACACCAGGTCATTGATGCTCTGGTAACCACCCAGCGCAGTTTGAATGGCCCATTGACCCGGCACGTTCGAGCACAGCCGCATGTTGGAGAGCATATTGAGACCCTCGATGTAGTCACGCGCTGGCTTTTTGTCGCCCGAAACAATCATCCAACCGGCCCGATAACCACACGAGCGGTAGCTTTTGGACAATGAATTGAAGGTCAGTGTCAGCACATCGTCGCTCAATGAACCCAGTGCCGTGTGTTTCACACCGTCGTACAACACTTTGTCATACACCTCATCGGCAAAAATCACCAGCCCATGATCACGGGCGATCTGCACCAGTGATTTAAGCAACTCATCCGAATACAGGGCGCCGGTCGGGTTGTTGGGGTTGATCACCACCAAGCCCTTGGTTCGCGGGGTAATTTTGGATCGCAGATCGGCGAGGTCAGGCATCCAGCCGTTGGCTTCGTCACACAGGTAGTGCACCGGCGTACCACCTGACAGACTGGCCGCGGCCGTCCACAACGGGTAATCGGGTGAAGGCAACAAAATCTCATCGCCATCGTCAAGCAACGCATTGGTGGCCATCACGATCAATTCACTGGCGCCGTTGCCAAGGTAAATATCGTCCAGCGTGACGCCCTTGATGCCTTGTTTTTGGGTCTCGTGCATGACCGCCTTGCGCGCCGCAAAAATGCCTTTACTGTCGGAATAACCCGCCGAATTGGGCAGGTTGCGGATCATGTCCTGCTGGATTTCCTCGGGGGCGTCAAAGCCGAACACCGCCAGATTGCCGATGTTGAGTTTGATGATCTTGTGACCTTCTTCCTCCATCTGGCGGGCTGCGTCCATGATCGGGCCGCGGATGTCGTAGCAGACATTGGCCAATTTGGCTGATTTGCGTATGGTTTTCAAAGTCCCTCCGGAAGTGGCTGCACGCTTGCGAAAACTATAATTTGACCACAAGTTTTTTGTCCGGTAGCCGCGTACGCTGCGCTATCTTTGGTATTGCCCCTCAACCATCCATCCACCCCATGAAATTTCATCCCGATGTCATCGAGGCCCAATCCATTGCAGCCTATGGCCCAGGCTGGATTCAGGTTGGTGAAAAAAAGCTCACCACCAGTGTCATCATTGGTTCGCGCGGCGAACACATTGACTGGCAATGCGCCTGCTTTGAGGACCTGACAGCGGCACATTTTGAACAATTGGCGCAACTGCAAACCGAGTTGGTGATTTTTGGCAGTGGTACGCGCCTGCGCTTTGTGGCCCCCAGCCTGACCCGTTCACTGATCGAACGGCAGATTGGCATGGAAACCATGGACACCGGCGCCGCCTGCCGTACTTACAACGTGCTGGCGGCTGAAGGTCGCTGCGTGGCAGTCGCCTTGCTGATGGCAGCATGAGCGCCACTTGTTTGATCGGATCGCAATGGCTGGACGATCTTCATTGCAGGCAGAAGCCCCTGTACCCGCAAGTCAGCAAATCAGAGTAAAATCGAAGGCTTGCAGTCGGGGGCACACAAGCACTTTATGAGGATAGTGACCTCGACTTGAAAGATCGACGCATCCTGTCACACGAGAATGAGAAAACATGGCGATAGTTGTCAACAAACCCATCCCAGAGTTCGAGTCCAACGCAACCGGCGGTATTCGGGTCACCAATACATCCCACCTTGGACACATCATCATCCTGTATTTCTACCCTAAAGATAACACACCGGGATGCACCACCGAAGCGATGGAGTTTCGTGACAAATACAAGGAATTTTTAAAGATTGGTGCGACCGTTTTCGGAGTTTCGCGTGACAACATGCGTTCCCATGACGAATTCAAGCAAACGCTTGAATTACCTTTTGAACTGATTGCCGACACCGAAGAAAAAATGTGTCACATGTTTGGCGTTGTTAAAAACAAAATCATGTACGGTAAAAAAGTCAAAGGCATCGAACGCAGCACCTTTCTGATCGGGCCCGATGGTTGCCTCAAGGAAGAATGGCGCGGCCTCAAGGTGCCAGGGCATGTTGATGATGTGCTCAAGGCAGTAAAACTGCTCAAAAAAGCCGAGGCATTGGTTTAATTGCGCTGGCGCTGACTGTCACAAAGGCTCGTGCATAATCATTTGCATGTTCTTGATCACACGGTCTACCTTTTTTGAAACAGCCGCCCTGGTGACATGGCGGCTTTTTCGTTTTTGAAACTGAATTTGCCAGCCATCCCCGGGAGTTTTCATGCCTTTGCCATCTGCACCCACCAAGCGCGCTGCCCTGTTGTCCGTAGCAGACTATGACGCTCTGCCGCGTCGCCAAGCCAAAACCAGCATGCCCAAGTCGCAGCCGGATACACCACCCGTTGAACTGCTTGCGAAAGAGCCAGCGGTCGTCGTCGCCAGTTCTGCTACCGTGACGGCCAAGGCAAGCACTCCTGCGGCACGCCAGCCCAAAGCACCGAAAACCCGCGAGGCAGCGCCAGTCGCAGCAGTGACACCGCGCAAGGACAAGCCGCAGCGGCGGACTGGGCCAACCAAGCTGTTTGTGCTCGATACCAATGTGTTGCTGCATGACCCTACCTGCCTGTTCCGGTTTGAAGAGCACGATATTTTTCTGCCCATGATCGTGCTTGAAGAGCTCGACGGTCACAAAAAGGGCATGACCGAAGTAGCCCGCAACGGCCGTCAAACCAGCCGGTCGCTGGATGCGCTGGCGGAGCACCAGGGCAACGACATTGCCAGCGGTCTGCCACTGAACGCAACTGGTCACATTGAAGCGCGCGGGAAACTGTTTTTCCAGACCCAGTTGCTCAACTACGAATTGCCCAGCAGCTTGCCCCAGGGCAAGGCCGACAACCAGATTCTGGGTGTGGTCGAGGCGCTTCGCAAACAGCATACGCCGCGCGAGGTGGTTTTGGTGTCCAAGGACATCAACATGCGCGTGAAAGCGCGTGCCTTGGGTTTGTCCGCTGATGATTATCAAAATGACAAGACGCTTGATGACGGTGACTTGTTGTATTCGGGTGCTTATGCCTTGCCTGCCGATTTCTGGACCACGCATGGCAATACGGTGGAAAGCTGGCAGCAAGGCGCGCACACCTTCTACCGGGTTAGCGGGCCGATCGTGCCGCAATTGCTGGTGAACCAGTTTGTTTACCTGGAAGCGCCGGGCGAGCCTAGTCTGTACGCAAAAGTAACCGAGATTCGGGGCAAGGTGGCGGTATTCAGAACGCTGCGGGACTTTACCCACCTGAAAAATGCAGTCTGGGGCATCACCACGCGCAACCGCGAACAAAACTTCGCCATGAATCTGCTGATGGACCCCGAGGTTGACTTTGTCACACTCACGGGCACAGCCGGCACAGGCAAAACCCTGTTGGCACTGGCCTCGGGCCTGACGCAAGTGCTCGATGAGCGGCGCTACACCGAAATCATCGTCACGCGAGCAACGGTCAGCGTCGGAGAAGATATCGGATTTTTGCCCGGCACCGAAGAAGAAAAAATGGGACCCTGGATGGGCGCATTGGATGACAACCTGGAGGTGCTAGGCAAAACCGATTCAACGGCCGGGGAATGGGGCCGCGCTGCCACCAACGAGCTGATTCGCAGCCGCATCAAGATCAAGAGCATGAACTTCATGCGCGGGCGCACCTTCCTGAACAAATACGTCATCATTGACGAAGCCCAGAATTTAACACCCAAGCAGATGAAGACCCTCATTACCCGGGCCGGTCCGGGCACCAAGATCGTCTGCATGGGCAATATTGCCCAAATTGACACGCCCTACCTGACCGAGGGTTCGTCCGGTTTGACCTACGCGGTGGACAAATTCAAGGGCTGGCAACACAGTGGCCACATTACGCTGGCACGCGGTGAACGCTCTAGACTGGCGGACTTTGCCAGTGAGGTGCTGTAACGGGTTTGCCTCATCAAACCGTCGGTAGCTATTTTTTAATAGCTGTTGAGGCTTTACCGATAAGGGCTAAGGTGCTTTTTCATCAACATCTGACAACGCGTCAGAAATCGCCGCTGGTACCGGAAGCCAGCGATTCAAACTTGGTGATCTTGTTCAGGAAGGCCAGTTTAACCACGCCGGTGGGGCCGTTACGCTGCTTGGCAATGATCACCTCGGCAACGCCTGGCTCTTTGCAGGCATCTTTGGTGTAGTACTCGTCACGGTAGATGAACATGATGATGTCGGCATCTTGCTCAATGGCGCCAGACTCGCGCAGGTCACTCATCATCGGCCGCTTGTCTGGGCGCGTCTCGACGCTTCGGTTCAGCTGCGACAAGGCCACCACCGGACATTTAAGCTCTTTGGCCAGCATTTTCAAACCGCGGGAAATTTCGCCCAGCTCGGTAGCCCGGTTCTCACCATCACCGCCACTGGAGCCACTCATCAATTGCAAGTAGTCCACCACAATCAACCCCAGCTGCCCACATTGGCGTGACAGCCTGCGTGCATTGGCACGAAGCTCACTCGATGTCAACCCAGCAGATTCATCAATGTGAAGGGAGATGGTGCGTAACTTTTCAATCGCTTCGGTTAAACGCGGCCATTCGTCGTCGGTCAGCTTGCCGGTGCGCAGGTGCCCCTGATCAATGCGGCCAATCGACCCCACAATACGTACAGCCAACTGGGCGGCACCCATTTCCATTGAGAAAACAGCTACCGGCAAGCCTTCATTGAGCGCCACATGCTCGGCAATGTTGATCGCCAGCGCGGTCTTGCCCATCGATGGGCGTGCCGCGAGAACAATCAGGTCGCCGCCCTGGAAACCGGCCGTCATGCGGTCCAGGTCATAAAAACCGGTGGGTACACCCGTCACATCATTGGGGTTGTCGGCCATTTCCTGGACGCGGTCGAGCAATTCAACGACCAGTTTGTCCATGGTCTGAAAACCTTGTTTGGTGCGTGCGCCCTCCTCGCCAATGTTGAATATCTTCTGCTCCGCTTCGTCCAAAATAGACGCCACCGGGCGACCCTTGGGATTGAACGCATTAGCCGATATTTCTTCGCTGGTCGACACCAGTTTGCGCAAGATGGAGCGGTCGCGCACGATTTCCGCGTAGCGCCGAATATTGCCTGCGCTAGGCACGTATTGCGCCAGCGCATTGAGGTAGCTCAGACCGCCAATTTCTTCCGCTTTGCCCGAACTCTGCAACTGCTCGTATACGGTGATCACGTCAGCCGGCTTGGAGGCATTGATCAGCACACTCATTGCCGCGAATACCGCACGATGCTCGTAGCGGTAAAAGTCCTGCTCGGTGAGCACATCGCTGACCCGATCCCAGGCTGCGTTGTCCAGCAACAAACCGCCCAGCACACTGGATTCCGCCTCAATCGAGTGTGGCGGAATACGCAGTTGAGCGACCTGGCGGTCAAGCCCCGCATCGTCATTCAAAACAGAGAGTACAGCAGACATAGATGTTTCCTTCACGCCTTACATGCTAAGTCGGGCGAACCAATGTGTCGAGTGAAAAGCTGGGGGAAAGCCAAGTAAAACCTGTGCATAAGCTGTGCAAATACTTGAAACTCACAGCCATCGCAAAAAAGCAAAAGCCGCCAAGGCTTGCACCTGGCGGCTTTCAGATAACAGACAGCGTCAGTTAGGCAGTTTCGCCGTAAACCGAGACCGTGATGTCAACCGCCACATCGGTATGCAGCGCAACGCTGACGGTGCTATCACAGACGATCTTGATAGGACCGTTGGGCATGCGAACCTGCGCCTTGGAGACAGCAAAACCCATTTTGGTCAGCTCTTCAGCGATGTCTGCATTGGTCACTGAACCAAACAAACGGCCATCGACGCCGGCCTTTTGGGTCAGCTTGCAAATGAGGCCAGCGAGCTTTTCGCCCACAGTCTGAGCTTCAGCGTGCTTGACCGCAGCTGCTTTTTCGAGTTCAGCACGGCGTGCTTCAAACTCTTGCTTGGCAGCTGCCGTGGCGCGACGAGCGCGGCCAGTCGGGATCAGAAAATTGCGGGCATAACCGTCTTTAACACGGACGACTTCACCCAGGTTACCAAGGTTTACAACCTTATCGAGCAGAATGATTTGCATGGTTGTATTCCTTAGATCTTGTGCTGATCGCTATAGGGCAACATGGCAAGGAAGCGCGCGCGCTTGATGGCTGTGTTGAGCTGACGCTGAAAAATGGCACGGGTACCAGTCAGGCGCGCGGGAATGATTTTTCCGTTTTCAGCAATGAAATCACGCAAGGTATCAATGTCCTTGTAGTCGATTTCTTCAACGCCGGTTACCGTGAAACGGCAAAAGCGCTTGCGCTTGAACAGCAGGTTTTGTGCGGGGCGCTTGGGGCGCTTGTCTTTGTTA
>JBBQZI010000026.1:0-20591 GCA_038207855.1 Burkholderiales bacterium | reverse complement strand
ACGCCGGGCTTCAAGGAAGCCTTCAAGCAGTACACCGAGGCGGGTTGGCAGGGCTTGCAACACCCAGTGGACTTTGGTGGCCAGGGCCTGCCAAAAACCATTGGCTCGGTGATTGGTGAAATGCAGAACTCGGCCAACATGAGCTTTGCTCTGTGCCCACTGCTGACAGACGGTGCCATTGAGGCGCTGCTCACGGCTGGATCAGACGAACTCAAAGCGACTTACCTTGAAAAACTGGTCAGTGGCGAATGGACCGGTACCATGAACCTGACCGAGCCGCAGGCTGGCAGCGACCTGGCGGCAGTGCGCACCCGTGCCGAGCCCGAGCCCGATGGCAGCTACAAAATTGCTGGCACCAAGATTTTCATCACCTGGGGTGAGCATGACATGGCGGCGAACATTGTCCACCTGGTGCTGGCGCGTGTCGCCGGCGCACCTGAAGGGGTCAAGGGCATCAGCTTGTTTGTGGTGCCGAAATTCATGGTCAACAAAGACGGTTCACTGGGTGCGCGCAACGATGTGCAGTGCGTCAGCATCGAGCACAAGATGGGTATCAAGGCCAGCCCCACTTGCGTGCTGCAGTTTGGCGACCATGGGGGCGCCACAGGTTATTTGGTAGGGCAGGAGAACCGCGGCCTCGAATACATGTTCATCATGATGAACGCGGCGCGCTACGGTGTCGGCGTGCAGGGTATCGCCATTGCCCAGATGGCCTACCAAAAAGCGGTTGATTTCGCCAAAGACCGCGTGCAAAGTCGCCCGGTCGATGGCTCCTTGAAAGAGGCTGGCCCCATCATTCACCACCCGGACGTCAAGCGCATGCTGATGACGATGCGCGCTTACACCGAAGGCTGCCGGGCGCTCGCCAGTGTGGCCGCTGCTGCCTACGACGCGGCACATCACCACCCGGATACCGAGGCACGCAAGCAAAACGAAGCCTTCTATGAATTCATGGTGCCGCTGATCAAAGGCTACAGCACCGAGATGAGTCTGGAAGTCACGTCCTTGGGCGTGCAGGTGCATGGCGGCATGGGTTTCATTGAGGAAACCGGTTGCGCCCAGTATTACCGCGATGCCAAGATTTTGACCATTTACGAAGGTACCACCGCCATTCAGGCCAATGATCTGGTGGGTCGTAAAACCGCCCGCGATGGCGGCCAGACGGCCAAGGCATTGGCCGCGCAAATTGAAGTCAGCGAAGCCGCCTTGGTTGCCAGCGGCACGCCGGATGCGATGGTGGTTGCCAAGCGTCTAGCGGCGGCGCGCCTGGCGTTTGTTGATGTGGTGGACTTTGTGGCGGCCAACACCAAAGCGCACCCCAACGACGTGTTTGCTGGCAGCGTGCCTTACCTGATGCTTGCTGGCAACCTGATGGCGGGCTGGCAAATGGGGCGCGCTTTGCTGGTTGCGCAGGATGCCCTGGCACGTGGCGAAGATGCGGCGTTCATGCAAGCCAAGATCACGACTGCCCGCTTCTACGCTGACCACCTGTTGACCAAGCTTCCAGGCTTGCGTGATTCAATTGTCGAGGGTGCCCCTTGCGTGACGGCACTGGCGCTGGAGGCGTTTTAAAAAGCTCAGGTTGGCCAGGTGGATCCGTGCTCAGGCACCTGAGCACGCCAACCCAGTTCATGTTCAATTCGATAGCGCAGGGCATCGGCGGGCCCCGCTTCGCCGTGCACCACATACACTTGGTCAGGTGCCTTGGGCATGGTTCGCAGCCAGGCCAGCAATTGGTTGGCATCGGCATGGGCTGAGGCAGACTGCAATTGCACTACTTCGGCTTTGACATCCACATCGCGACCATGGATGCGCACCGATTTGGCACCACTGGCCAGTGTCGCACCGCGTGTTCCGGGCGCTTGAAAGCCGGTCAGAATGATCATGTTGCGGTGGTCGCCGGCGTAATGCTCTAGGTGGTGCAGCACGCGCCCGCCGGTAGCCATGCCGCTGGCAGACAGGATCACCATCGGTCCGTGCCGACTGGCCAGTGCGCGCGATTCATCGGTGCTGTTGACCATGGTGGCGTTGTGCGTCAATGCGCGGGTATCCTGATGGCTCAAGCGGTGCTCGCCCATGTGGTCTTCAAACAAATTGGTGGTGTGCACCGCCATCGGGCTGTCCAGAAAAACCGGCAACGCGGGGGGAATATCACCCCTGATCTTGAGCAGGTGAATGGCGTGCAGCAGGGCCTGCGCTCGGCCCACGGCAAACACGGGCACTACCGCCACGCCACCGCGCTTGGCAACACGTTGCAGGGCTGGCGCCAGTTCGGCCAAAATATCTTCTCTTGGGTGGGTTCGATCCCCGTAAGTTGATTCGATCAATACCGTGTCGGCTTGTACCGCGTCATCTGGCGGACTCATGACCAGGTCATCCGGACGGCCCAGGTCGCCCGAGAATAATATGCGTCGACCTGCAACCTCCAACAGGATGCTCGATGCACCCAAAATATGGCCAGCTGGGAAAAAGCTTGCTTTCCAGCCCGGCATGGGGGTAAATATTTTGCCAAACTCTTGCGCTTTGATCAGCGGCAATGCGTCCAGTGCGTCTTGCCGGGTGTACAAGGGCAGGGCGGGGGCGTGTTTTGAAAGCGCATGGCGATTGGCAAATGCAGCATCTTCTTCCTGAATGTGTCCGCTGTCGGGCAGCAGAATGCGGCACAGGTCACGCGTGCCACGGGTGGCATAGACGTGTCGGGCAAAGCCTTCTTTGACCAACAAGGGCAGGTAGCCGCTATGGTCCAGATGGGCGTGGGTCAGCAAGACTGCGTCAATCTGATCGGGCGCTATGGGCAGGGGAGTCCAGTTGCGCAGGCGCAATTGCTTGTAACCCTGAAACAGTCCGCAGTCCACTAGCAGGCACTTGCCATCGTGCCGCACCAGGTACTTGGAGCCTGTAACGGTGCCGGTACCGCCCAGAAAAGTGATGTTGACACCCATGAGCTAGTCTCCTTGTTCTCAATTTCTAAAAAAACATGCCGCGTCAGCTCTTATAAGCTGCGCGGCATGTTTTGTCGAGGCTGATTGCGGATCAGATGAAGCTATGGACCTCGTTCAACTAAAAAAGCTCTTGAGTTTGTCGGTCCAACTGTCCCCAGTGGGTGAATGTTTGCCACCGCCCTTCTTGAGCGATTCTTCAAGCTCACGCAACAGCTTGCGTTGATGCTCAGTCAGTTTGACGGGCGTTTCAATCAGGATATGGCAATACAAATCGCCTGGATAATTGGAGCGCACACCTTTGATGCCTTTGCCACGCAATCTGAATTGCTTGCCGGTCTGCGTGCCCTCCGGAATATCGATGGCGGCTTTGCCGGCCAAGGTGGGAACTTCAATTTCACCACCCAATGTCGCAGTGATCATGCTGATGGGCACCGAGCAGTGAATGTCATCGCCATCACGCTCGAAAATGTCGTGTTTCTTCAGGCGAATTTCAATGTACAGGTCACCAGCCGGGCCGCCGTTTGTACCCGGCTCACCATTGCCAGCGCTGCGAATGCGCATGCCACCGTCGATCCCCGCAGGAATTTTGACCTCAAGTGTTTTTTGCTTTTTGAGCTTGCCTTGTCCGTGGCAGGCTGCACACGGCTCCGGAATCACCTTGCCAGTGCCGCGGCAGGTTGGGCAGGTTTGCTGCACGCTGAAAAAGCCCTGGCGCATTTGCACTGAACCCGAGCCACTGCAGGTGCCACACGACTTGACCTGTGTACCCGGCTTGGCGCCGGTGCCCTTGCAGACATCGCAGTTGTCCCAACTCGGAATGCGGATTTGCGCATCCTTGCCCTTGCCCGCTTCTTCCAGGGTGACCTCCATGGCGTAACTCAGATCACTGCCACGGTACACCTGCCGGCCGGCACCTGGACGGCCACGCTGCTGGCCGAACATATCGCCAAAAATATCGCCAAAGGCTTCAGCAAAACCACCATAAGCTTCAGCGCCACCGGGGCCACCGCGCATATTGGGGTCAACGCCGGCAAAGCCATGCTGGTCATAGGCCGCACGTTTTTGCGGGTCTGACAGCATCTCATAGGCTTCCTTGGATTCCTTGAACTTTTCTTCCGCCGCTTTCGATGCATCGCCTTGGTTGCGGTCAGGGTGGTGCTTCATCGCGTGTTTGCGATAAGCCTTTTTAATTTCCTCGTCTGTGGCGTTTTTGGTAACGCCCAGAACCTCGTAATAATCTCTTTTTGCCATGGTCTACTCTTGCCTGGTTTCAATGCAAACGCCGCGTTGAACCACTGGTGTGTTCAACGCGGCGTGTTGTCTGTGTAAAAACAGTGTCAGCGAACGCGCTTAGGGTTTTTTGACTTCTTTCACTTCGGCATCAACGACATTGTCATCGTGCGCTGGGCTGCCTTGCGGGCCAGCCTGGTTGCCTTGATCTGCTTGATCTGCCGCGCCGGCAGCACCACCTTCAGTGGCTTGCTTGGCTTGCATGTCGGCATACATTTTTTCGCCCAGCTTTTGACTGACGGTCATCAGCGTGGCGCTCTTTTCTTCGATGGCGGTTTTATCTTCGATCTTGAGTGCTGCTTCAAGGTCTTTGATGGCCGCCTCGATACTGTCCTTCTCGCTGGCATCAATCTTGTCGCCATATTCGGTCAGACTCTTCTTGACGCTGTGAATGCTGGCCTCAGCCTGGTTCTTGGCTTGCACCAGTTCGAGCTTTTTCTTGTCATCAGCGGCGTTGAGTTCGGCATCCTTGACCATTTGCTGAATTTCAGCTTCGGTCAAACCAGAGTTGGCCTTGATGGTGATCTTGTTTTCTTTGCCAGTACCTTTGTCTTTGGCTCCGACATGCAAAATGCCGTTGGCATCGATGTCAAAAGACACTTCAATTTGCGGCAAACCGCGCGGTGCTGGTGGGATGCCTTCGAGGTTGAATTCACCAAGCATCTTATTGCCAGCGGCAATTTCGCGCTCACCCTGAAACACCTTGATGGTGACGGCCGGCTGGTTGTCATCGGCAGTTGAGAACGACTGTGCGAATTTGGTCGGGATCGTGGTGTTTTTGACAATCATCTTGGTCATGACACCGCCCAGGGTTTCGATACCCAAGGACAGTGGTGTCACGTCGAGCAACAGCACATCCTTGCGATCACCAGACAGAACCTGGCCCTGAATGGCAGCACCAACAGCTACGGCTTCGTCAGGATTCACGTCTTTGCGCGGTTCCTTACCAAACAGTTCCTTGACTTTTTCTTGCACCTTGGGCATACGAGACATACCACCGACCAAGATCACGTCGTTGATGTCAGCCACATTGACACCCGCGTCCTTGATGGCCATACGGCAAGGCGCGATGGTGCGCTCGATCAACTCGTCGACCAACGACTCAAGTTTGGCGCGGGTCAGCTTCACATTCAAGTGCTTCGGACCCGTGGCATCAGCCGTCACGTAAGGCAAATTGATGTCGGTCTGCGCACTGCTGGAAAGTTCGATCTTGGCTTTTTCAGCGGCATCTTTCAGGCGCTGCAACGCCAACACGTCTTTGGACAGATCAACGCCGGATTCTTTCTTGAACTCCGCGACGATGTAGTCCATGATGCGCTGATCGAAGTCTTCACCACCCAAAAAGGTGTCTCCGTTGGTTGACAGCACTTCAAATTGTTTTTCGCCATCGACATCGGCAATCTCGATGATCGAGATATCGAATGTACCGCCACCGAGGTCATACACGGCGATCTTGCGGTCACCCTTGCTGGTTTTGTCCAAGCCAAAAGCCAAGGCCGCCGCAGTGGGCTCGTTGATGATGCGCTTGACATCCAGGCCGGCAATACGGCCAGCATCTTTGGTGGCTTGGCGCTGTGCGTCATTGAAGTAGGCAGGTACCGTGATGACGGCCTCAGTTACTTCTTCGCCCAGGTAGTCCTCGGCAGTCTTTTTCATCTTGCGCAGTACTTCGGCGCTGACTTGCTGAGGTGCCAGCTTCTTGCCGCGCACTTCCACCCAAGCATCGCTGTTGTCAGCAGCCACAATCGTGTACGGCATCAAGGCGATGTCTTTCTGAACTTCTTTCTCGGTGAACTTGCGACCAATCAGGCGTTTGACCGCGTACAACGTATTTCTCGGATTGGTGACGGCCTGGCGTTTGGCAGAAGCGCCAACCAAAACTTCACCATCTTCCTGGTAGGCAATGATGGAGGGTGTCGTGCGGGCACCTTCAGAGTTTTCAATCACCTTGGGTGTGTTGCCTTCCATGACCGAAACACAGCTGTTGGTGGTGCCCAGATCGATACCAATGATTCTTCCCATGATTTTTTCCTTGAATGGTTGGGGGCAAAGCAGCCTGTGCTTTATCCCGCGAGGTTTTTAAAATTCAGATGTTCGTAAAGTGTGGATGACTTGCTTTTTTTCAAGTCAACCAAGGTGCCTATTTGCTTGCAGCGACCGTCACCAGGGCAGGGCGAAGCACACGTTCAGAGATCAGGTAGCCTTTTTGCAAAACTGCGACGATTGCGTTGACTTCGTGGTCGGATGGCACAACACTGATGGCCTGGTGCAGATGCGGATCAAATTTATCACCCGCGACCGGATCAATGGCGATCACCTTGTTGCGTTCGAGTGCAGCAAGCAATTGACGCAATGTTGCGGTAGAACCTTCGCGGAGCTGTTCAGCGGTGGCATCTTTGATGCTCAAGCCGGCTTCCAGACTGTCAATCACCGGGAGCAGACTGTCGGCAAAACCTTCCAGCGCAAATTTTCGGGATTTGGAAACTTCGTCTTCTGCCCGGCGACGGGCATTTTCAGCATCCGCTTTGGCACGCAGATACTGATCGGCCAACTCGGCACTTTTGGCCTGCAATTCAGTCAGATCGGCCTGACATTTGTTCAGCGCCTCTGCCTCATAGTTGGCCATTGCAGCAGAAATATCGTTGATGTTCTGGTCAGTCACCTGACCTTGAGATGCCGCATTTTCGGGATGACTGGTGTTTGGTTTTAGGTCGGACATACGTAAAGACTTGATGAGAGATAAGACACTTAAAACTGGGGATGCTAGAGACATTTTCAAGTGCCCAAAACAAAAAGCGATGCGCCATGAAATTCGGGCAAGCGCTTTGCCTGCGCTTGCCCGGCAAGTAGTCAGCAAGTGAACCGATTGCCCTGACCCTTGAGGCCAAGACTCAGATGATCAGGCAATGCTCAACAGCTCAACGTCAAATTTCAGAGTGGCATTGGGAGGGATGACGCCACCTGCGCCGCGCGCGCCGTAGCCAAGCGCAGCCGGGATAATCAGTGTGCGCGCACCACCGACGCGCATGCCTGCAACACCTTCATCCCATCCACGTATCACCATACCGGCACCCAGACTGAATACAAACGGGTCGAGACGGTCTTTGCTTGAATCAAATTTGGCACCTTGAGCGCCGTCTTGATACAGCCAACCGGTGTAATGAACGGTAACGCTGTGACCCTTTGCGGCCAGATCGCCTGTGCCGATGACGGTGTCTTCGAATTCGAGTCCTGAGGATGTTTTAGTCATGAATAATTCAGTATGTTGAAAGGGTAGTGTGCCAGATGCATGTCAGCATGCAACGACTTCAAACGGCTTTTTTGGCTTGGCTGCTGGCCCATTTCGTGGCAAAAGCCGACAGGTCGCCCATGCGCTTGAGAAGGTCTGCACCCAACGGTGTAACGATATAACCGTCGCTGCCGTGGTCCAGCAATCCAGCAGCGCGTAGCTCTTTGATGCGGGTGTTGAGGGTGTTCGGGGTAATGCCACCGACACTGTCCTGCAACAAACGAAAGGTCTGCGCATGCCCATCGCGAAGAGCCCATAAAACCCGAATCGCATAGCGGGACTCCAGCAGACTCAGTAAGGGGCCGATGGCTGTATTTTCTTTTGTACTCATGAGGTCTTGTTCTCCTTTTTGACTTTGATGGAACGCCGGGTTGTACTGATCAAATCGAGCAAAAGTCATGAAGATTTAAAATCGCTTCCCGGCGCGCGTGGCCTAAACTATATCTTATATTGATGTTGTGCTACATGTTTCATAGCTAATTTTCATCATTGCGTTGTTGAAATATCAGCATATAGTCTTATCTGGCATCGGTGTGCTGGCGTAATTTTTAATTCAACTAATGAGGCTGTGCAATGAACATTAATTTTGACCAAGTTCACAATTACTATGAGCGCCTGGTGTTTACCGAGGTGGTTCGCCGATCCGAATTAAACCCGGAATTTACCGCCAACATGCTGGTTGATGTCGCCTGCGTCGCCTTGAATCGTCTGCCAGTGCGCTACCTCCGGCACGATGTCGACTTGATGTTTTACCTGACCGACCAAGAACGCCACACCATTGATAAGTCGCTTAATGAGGCTGTGACGTTTGCTTTCACATTTGTCGGCGACCGGGTGGCCAGGCGAACCGCACTCGCCTGACCACCGGCAAATTGGATCAGACGGCGTTTAACGCCTGGTCAAGGTCTGCCATCAGGTCATCAATATGTTCAATGCCAATGGACAAGCGAACCATGTCTGGTTTGACCCCTGCTTTGGCCAACTCGGCTGGGTTGAGTTGACGGTGCGTGGTGGAAGCAGGATGGCACGCCAGTGATTTGGCATCGCCAATGTTCACCAATCGCGTAAAGAGTTTGAGAGCATCCTGAAAACGTCCGCCGGCCTGCAAGCTGTCATCTGACTTCAAGCCAAAACTGATGATGCCCGAAGCACGCCCACCCATGTATTTTTCAACCAATGCCCGATCTGCGTGATCCGGCAAGCCTGCGTAGTTCACCCAGCCGACTTTGCTGTGCGATTGCAAATAACTGGCAATTTTGAGCGCGTTGTCGCAGATGCGGTCCATGCGCAGCGCCAATGTTTCAACACCTTGCAATATCTGAAAAGCCGCCAACGCACTCAGGGCGGCACCCATGTTGCGCAGTGGCACCACGCGAGCGCGGCCAATGTAAGCCGCAGCGCCGAGCGCCTCGGTGTAAACGACACCGTGGTAGCTCACATCGGGTTCATTGAGACGATTGAAGCGTGTTTTGTGCTCAGCCCAAGGGAATTTACCCGAATCAACAATGATGCCGCCCAGCGTCGTGCCATGGCCGCCCAGGTATTTGGTGAGTGAGTGCACCACAATGTCGGCACCGTGCTCAAACGGGCGGCACAAATAGGGGCTGGCAACCGTGTTATCGACGATCAGCGGCAGGCCATGCGCATGGGCCACGGCAGCCAACGCCGCCAGATCCGTCACATTGCCCAGCGGATTGCCGATGGTTTCGCAAAACACTGCCTTGGTCCGGCTATCGATCAACTTGGCAAACGAGGCCGGGTCGCGGTAGTCGGCAAAGCGCACTTCAATGCCCATTTGCGGAAAGGTATGGGCAAACAGGTTGTAGGTGCCACCGTACAGGGTTGAGGCCGACACGATGTTGTCACCCGCTTCCGCGATGGTCTGAATGGCATAGGCAATGGCTGCCATGCCCGATGCCACGGCCAGCGCGCCAATGCCGCCTTCCATGGCCGCAACACGCGCTTCGAGTACACCGCAGGTCGGGTTCATGATGCGGCTGTAAATATTGCCCGCGACTTTCAGGTCAAACAGATCTGCACCGTGTTGGGTGTCGTCAAAGGCGTAGGCCACGGTTTGGTAAATGGGCACCGCAACAGCCTTGGTGGTGGGGTCTGGCGTATAGCCGCCGTGAACGGCGAGGGTTTCAATTTTCATGGGATGCCCCGTTGATTAAAGCTCGGCATCTTAGTCGCAAAAAAGCCGTCGTAAGACGGCTTTTTTGCTTTTGCTGACAGCGCACCCGTTACAAACGGCGCTATTCTGATTGGTTGAGGGCAGAGCAAATTCGCTGTTGCGAATGTGGGTCAGTCCCGCAAAGTCTCAGATTTGCGTGCGATTTGCCTGAATATCAGGCAGCGACTGCCAAGGCTTTCACCTTGGTAGACAGGCGGCTCTTATCACGAGCAGCCTTATTTTTGTGGAAGATGCCCTTGTCGGCCACGGTGTCAACCACGGCTTGCATCTTGGCAAACAGCTCGGTTGCTTTGGCTTTGTCGCCAGTCAACACGGCTTTTTCCACATTTTTCACCGCAGTGCGGTATTGCGAGCGCAACGAGGTGTTGGCTGCATTGATTTTGATGTCCTGACGGACGCGCTTACGGCCCGACGCCAGGCGCGGGTTCTTTTTCTTGGGTTTTGTAGATGCCATATAAGTAGTTCCTTGAGTCTGTGGATGTTGTCAGCAAAGCCTGCGATTCTAGCAGCGCGGCTACACTGCGCGGCGTGAGCCTCTTCAAATCCGCCTCAATCGTCTCTTTATTAACGCTGCTGTCACGCATTTCCGGTCTGGTGCGGGAACTATTGATCGCGTCCACTTTTGGCGCATCTGCCATGACCGATGCGTTTAACGTGGCGTTTCGCATTCCCAATTTGTTTCGACGCTTTTTTGGCGAAGGGGCCTTCAGCCAGGCTTTTGTGCCCGTTCTGGCAGCCTCCAAAGCGCAGCAGGGCGAGGCTGCCACCCGGGTGGTGATCGATCGGGTTGCGACCGTTCTGGCCTGGTCTTTGCTGCTGCTCAGTGTGCTCGGCGTGCTGGGTGCCGGTGGTTTGGTGTGGGCCATGGCCAGCGGATTAAAGCAAGATCCGCGTGGCTTTGAGGTAGCGGTGGTCATGACGCGCTGGATGTTTCCCTACATCGCCTTCATGTCGCTGGTGGCCCTGGGCGCTGGTGTCTTGAACACCTGGCAGCGCTTTGCCGTGCCAGCGGCGACTCCAGTGCTGCTCAATATTTGCATGATTGCGGCCGCTTGGCTGGGTGCGCCTTGGTTCAAATCAATCGGTATCGAGCCCATTTACGCACTGTCCGGGGGCGTGCTGCTGGGTGGCGCCATGCAGCTGGGCGTGCAGTGGCTGGCCCTCAAACGCATGAACCTGCAGCCACGCATGAGCCTGCGCTGGTCCAGCCTGCGCGACGGATGGACTTGCCCCGAGACGCGAAACATTTTGCGACTGATGGGCCCAGCACTGCTGGGGGTTGGTGTGGCGCATGTGTCGATGCTCATCAATACACAGATCGCTTCGCACTTGCAACCGGGCAGTGTCAGCTGGATCACCTACGCCGACCGGCTGATGGAGTTCCCCACCGCGATGCTGGGTGTCGCCATGGGCGTGGTGCTGATGCCGCAACTGGCCGGTGCCCGTGCCAGTGGGGATGCAGCCCGCTATTCCGCCATGCTCGACTGGGGCTTGCGCCTGGTGGCGGTCACTGCCGTGCCGTGCTCACTGGCGCTGCTGGTGTTTCCGACGCCGCTGGTGGCGGTGCTGTACCACTACGGTGCCATGACCGCTTTTGACGTGCACCAGGTCACCACGGCCTTGATGGGCTGGGGAGTTGGGCTGATAGGCATTGTGGCCATCAAGGTGCTGGCACCGGGCTACTACGCCAGCCAAGACACCAAAACCCCGGTGCGCGTGGCCATTGGGGTTTTGATCTTGACGCAGGTGCTCAACGTGCTGCTGGTGCCGATCTTTGCCCACGCCGCGCTGACTTTGTCGATTGGCATCGGGGCCATGGTCAACGCCAGCTGGCTACTGGTTGGCCTGATCAAGCGCGGCAGCTACAAGCCCGAACCAGGCTGGGGTACTTTTATCTTGCAGGTACTGGCCGGTTGTGCCTTGCTGGCAGTCTTCCTGATGTGGGCCAACGGGCATTTTGACTGGACTGCTTTACGCACCCAGAGTTTCAAGAGAATTTGGCTTCTAGCCCTTATATTGATTGCGAGTGCAGCTATATATTTTGTAGCTCTTTGGGCGGCCGGCATGAAGTTACGCCAGCTGGTGCGACGTTAGTCGCAAGTTTTGACACAATGGCAGCCATGAATCTTTCACTCAACGTCCCCACGCCGCTAGAGTACTTCGCTTCACTGGTTCACACCGATGCCGACTTTCCGCTGCTTGAAGCTGCCATCAGTCTGGCCCAGGACGAGTACCCGGAGGTGAGCGCCCAGCAGGTATTGAGCGACATCGACCAGTTGATGGTGCGCCTGCATCGCCGCTTGCCCATTGATGCGGGGCCACTGCAAAAGTTGCGCGTGCTCAACCAGTTTGTCTACCGTGACCTCAATTTTGCAGGCAACTTCAACCATTACACCGACCCCGACAACAGCTTCGTGCACGTGGTGCTGCGTACCCGTTTGGCGATACCGATTTCATTGGCGGTGATCTGGCTGGAACTGGCCCAGGGCATGGGTCTGAAAGCGCGCGGCGTGGCTTTTCCAGGGCACTTCATGGTCAAGGTCAACTTGAGCGAAGGCCAGGTCATCATTGACCCGTTAACCGGACAGTCACTCAGCCGCGAAGAGTTGGCCGAGCGACTAGAGCCGTTTCGTCGACTGGACAGCCTAGTGGACGAGCAGGAAGTGCCGCTGGGCCTGTACCTGCAAGCCGCGCCACCACGCGACATCATTGCCCGCATGCTGCGCAACCTGAAAGAAATTCATGCAGCGCAAGAGGACTGGCCGCGCTTGATTGCCGTGCAGGACCGCCTGGTGGTGTTGCTGCCGCAAACCTGGTCAGAGTACCGGGATCGCGGCTTGGCGCATGCAGAAGCCGGCCACCTGGGACGCGCCTTGGAAGACCTTGAAACCTATCTGGCCAACGCAACGACTGCCGACGACCGGCCCGCCATTGCGGCCCGTGCCGCTGAGTTGCGTAGAGCGACCCATTGAAGCGCGTAAAAACGCTATTTTTAGTATAGCTAACTACGCAATTAGATAAAGGGCTACAGTCTATTTTTACCTAAAATTTAGGGCACATTATCATGATTGATCTTTACACCGCAGCAACACCCAATGGACACAAGGTTTCCATTGCGCTCGAAGAGTTGGCATTGCCCTACAGCTTAAAGATTCTGGACCTGTCCAAAGGCGAACAAAAGTTGCCTGAGTTTCTAGCCATCAACCCCAACGGCCGCATTCCGGCCATCGTCGACCACGATGAAGGTGACTTTGCGGTGTTCGAGTCGGGCGCTTGTCTGATGTACCTGGCCGAGAAAACCGGCTGCCTGATGCCATCCGATGCCAAGGGCCGCTCGCGTGTGGTTCAGTGGCTGATGTTTCAGATGGGCGGCATCGGCCCGATGATGGGGCAGGCGAATGTGTTTTACCGCTACTTTCCCGAAAAAATCCAGAGCGTGATCGACCGCTACCAGGGCGAAAGCAAGCGGTTGTTTCGGGTGCTGGACGGCCACCTGAAAGACCATGAATACCTGGCCGGGGACTACTCCATTGCCGATATCGCCAATTGGTCCTGGGTGCGCACGCATCGCTGGTCGGGCGTAGCGGTGGACGATTTGCCGCACTTGCAGCGCTGGTTGGCACAGATTCGCGCGCGCCCGGCGGTGCAAAAAGGCATCAACAGCCCGCCGTCGTCCATCGATGCACGGGTTGATGATACGGACAAGGCCCGGGAATTTGCCGAAAGTGCCCGCAAAATGCTCGAAACCGGTCAATCCAAACAATCCGATTATTCTGCGTAATAGAACCTTTGCCCCTGTCACCAACAAATTGAGACGAATATGAAGCTTTACATTTCCCCCGGTGCACCTAATCCGCGGCGCGTCATGATGTTGATGGTTGAGAAGAACATTACCGACATCAGTCTGGTGCCGATCGACCTGAATGCCAGCGAGCACAAAGGCTCCGCCTACCGCGCCAAGAGCCCGCTGGCCAAAGTGCCTGCACTGGAACTTGATGATGGTCGCGTGCTGACCGAGTCGCGCGCGATTTGTACCTATCTGGAAGGTCTGTATCCCGAGCCCAACCTGATGGGCGTGGATTTTGAAGAGCGGGCTTTCATTGAAATGGCGGATCGCCGGGTCGAATTTGAACTGCTGGCCAGCATTGCCAATTGCGTGCGACATACCCATCCGGGGCTAGCGGCGCTGGAGCAGCCCCAGTTTCAGGAATTTGGACAGTCGCAGGGTCAAAAAATGCGTCAAATCGCCGGTTGGTTCGACCAATTGCTGACGCGTCAGCCGTGGATTGCGGGCGAGCGTTTCACGATTGCCGACATCACCGCATTTTGCGGTATCGAATTTGCCAAGCTGATGAAGTTCAATCCAGGCAAAGAAGGCTTCACGGCGCTACAAGCCTGGCGCGACCGGGTGGCAGCAAGGCCCAGCGCTTTGTCCAAATAATTTCATAAAAAATAAGCCTCCAGCCCTTGAAGGCGGTTACCGCACTTCATTTACCTGCTTTCAACTTAACATAATATACATCGTATCAATTACAAAAAACACGTTCCTGACCTCACCACGTTCCTTTGGGCTGTTTGCCGCGCACAAAGGCCGAGATCAAGTCCGCTGAATCAGATCGGTTGGCTTTGTTTGCAAAGTCAAAAGCGGTCAGGCCCTGGTCGTTCTTCAACATGGGGTCGGCGCCCGCCTCCAGCAACAACTTGACGGCTGACGGCGTACCGTAATGCGCCGCCATCATCAGCGGCGTGGTGCCATTGGGCGAAGCGGCATCAATGTAGGCATTTTCCTCAAGCAACAAATTCATGACGGGCTGATGGCCCTTGGTGGCGGCGTAATGCAGCGGCGCCCAGCCTGGCTTGTTGACATCGGCACCTTTTTTAATCAGCAACTGGCAAAGGCTGAGTTCACCTTTGAGCGCGGCCAACATCAACGGACTTTCATCGTTGCCATTGCGCACTTCAACCTTGGTTGTTGGCCAGTTGGCCAGCGCTGTTGCCGCCTTGAACGCATCCTCTTTGATGGCCAGCATCAAGCCAGAATAGCCGGCGACATCGACGGTATTGGGATCAAAACCGCGATTGAGCAGCGCCACGACCTGGTCAGCATCATCTTGCCTGACGGCACTGAAAAAATCATCAAATGAGCCAGCATTGGCGACAGAAAAACCAATTAAAACAATAAGATAAAAAGTATTTTTAATGTGATTAATCACATTAAAAGTCAGGCTTGATTTCATGCTGTAACGCCCGGAAAGAGGGTTAAAAAGTTGTCGCTGGTGATTTTTGCAATGGTTTCAAGCGGCAACTGCCGCAGCGTCGCCAATTGCGCGGCCACCAAGGGCACGTACGACGGGTTGTTGGTTTTGCCACGGTACGGCACGGGTGCCAAATAGGGGCTGTCAGTCTCAATCAGCAAGCGGTCCAGCGGCACCATGACGGCCACGTCGCGAATTGCCTGCGCGCTCTTGAACGTCAAAATTCCGGAAAATGAAATGTAAAAACCGATGTCCAGCGCCGCTCGCGCCACGTCCACATCTTCTGTGAAGCAGTGAAATACGCCGCCTGCGCAGCCACTTGAGCCGTCTTCACCCTCCTCGCGCAATATCCGCAAGGTGTCTTCGGCCGCGCTGCGGGTATGGATCACCAGCGGCTTCGCCAATTGGCGCGCGGCCCGGATATGGGTGCGAAAGCGCTCGCGCTGCCAGTGCATGTCGGCCACGCTGCGACCATTGAGCCGGTAATAGTCCAGCCCGGTTTCACCAATGCCCACCACCCGCGCCAGGCTACCGCGGGTCAGTAAATCATCCAGCGTTGGCTCTTGCACGCCCTCATTGTCCGGATGGACGCCGGCGGTTGCCCACAAATTGTCGTGACCAAGTGCCAACTGGTGAACCCCGTCAAATTCTTCGAGCGTGGTGCTGATGCACAGGGCGCGGCTGACTTGGGCCGCCGCCATGGCTTGCAAAATGGCAGGCAATTGGGCTTGAAGTTCTGGAAAATTGAGGTGGCAGTGGGAATCAGTGAACATGGGGGGGTTAAACCGTTTGCGTGGCGCGGTCAGATGCCAGGTAGCTGCCCAGCATCTCTTCAATTTTCAGCTTGAGGGCGTTCGACTTCTCGTCTTTTGGAAACTCGATACCCACGCCCTGGGTGCGGCTGCTGGCAGCGCGTGGCGGCGTCACCCAAGCCACTCTACCCGCTACCGGGTAGCGCAATGGGTCGTCCGGCAAGGTGATCAAAACATACACCGTGTCGCCCAATTCATAGTCGCGGGTCGTCGGAATAAACAGGCCGCCGGCAGAAAAGATCGGGATATACGCCGAGTACAGGGCTGATATTTCCTTGATCGCTAATTGGATGACGCTTGGGCGCGGTATGCCGGGACTGGAGGAGGCTTTGATCATAATGAACTCGAATTAAATGCCAATTGCGCCTGACTGACCAGCGTCTCCTGCATTAAACCTGCGTTGAATGGGTGTTCAACCGTGCGACGGGTTTCACTCAGGGCCTTGGCCCAGGCGGTGAGACTTTTTAACGAGCCACCAGGTGGTAAATCTTCCGGCTCAAAAAAGCGCGGCTGCGCACCCACTTGTAGGGCGATTAAATCATGGCAAATTTTATGCAGCGCGTCCACCGTTTGTGCCGGTGTCCAGTCTTTGAAGGCGCTGACATCGCCGCGGCGCACAGCTTTAGGCAGGTGCTGCCAAGTGCCCGCAATGGGTGCATATTCCAGCGCATCTTGCGGTCGGCCGCCGCTGGCACGCAGCATCACCGTAGCCTGCTGCTCTGACACGCCCTGCTCTTGCAGCCAGGTCAAGGCGCTTAGCTGATCGGGCCAGGTCATGGTGTGGCCCAGACAGCGACTGCGAATGGTTGGCAGCAGTTGGTGGGCCGCGTCGGTGGCCAGCACAAACTTCACATCGCCAGCGGGTTCTTCCAGTGTTTTGAGCAGCGCGTTGGCGGTAAAGATGTTCATGCGCTCGGCCGGAAACACCAGCACCGCCTTGCCCCGGCCACGGGCGCTGGTGCGCTGGGCGAATTCGACCGCATCGCGCATGGCTTCAACGCGGATTTCTTTGCTGGGCTTGCGTTTTTTGCCGTCAATATCGTCCTGCGCCTTTTCACCCAGCGGCCAGCCCAGCGCCAGCATCACGGTCTCGGGCATCAGCACGCACAGGTCAGCATGGGCATGCACGTCAATCGCGTGGCAGCTGTTGCAGTGGCCGCAAGCGCCTTGCGGGCTGGGCTGATCGCACAGCCAGGCGCGTGCCAACGCCAGCGCCAGGTCGTATTGCCCCAGACCGGATGGGCCGGCCAGCAACCAGGCGTGACCGCGCTGGGTCAGCAGGCTTTGCGCTTGCGCGGCAATCCATGGGGCCATCATGTCAGCCAACCCCGCTGCGTCACGGCTTGCAATACAGCGTGCCAAACGGCGTCGCGCGTGGTGTCGGCTTCAATCCGGGCGAAGCGTTTGGGGTCAGCCTGCAAACGCAGCAGGTAGCCGTGGCTGACCCGGCGAAAAAATTCGACCGGTTGTGCCTCGAACTTGTCCGGCACGCGCGCACCGGCCAGCCGCTGGGCCGCAATGCTGGGGTCAAGGTCAAACCAGATGGTCAAGTCAGGATTAATGATGAAATCATCCTCTAGCCCTTGTTCAGACTGCACAAGCTGCTCTAGAAACGATAGTGTTTTGAAATCAAAGCCACGCCCTGCACCTTGGTAGGCGAACGTGGCATCAGTGAAACGGTCACACAGCACCACCTCGCCACGCGCCAAGGCCGGCACGATGCACTGGCGCAAGTGGTCGCGCCGGGCGGCAAACACCAGTAAGGCTTCGGTCATGGCATCCATGGCATCGTTTAACACCAGCGCGCGGATTTTTTCAGCCAACGGGGTGCCGCCGGGCTCGCGGGTCAGCGTCACCACCCTGCCCTGCGCCTGAAAGGCTTGCGCCAGACCGTCGATGTGGGTGGATTTGCCAGCACCGTCGATGCCTTCAAAGCTGATGAAAAGTCCCTGATTTGCCATAAAACCTATTGTTAACTCACTGACCGCGCTGAAATTTGTTGACCGCACGATTGTGCGCGTCCAGGCTGTCGCTGAACTGGCTGCTGCCATCGCCCCGCGCGACAAAATACAAGGCTTTGCTGGGGGCGGGTTGTGCGGCTGCCAGCAAGGCCGCTTTGCCCGGCATGGCAATCGGTGTGGGCGGCAGGCCGCCACGCGTGTAGGTGTTCCAGGGCGTATCGGCCAGCAAGTCGCGGCGGCGCAAATTGCCGTCAAATTGGTCACCCAGACCATAAATGACGGTTGGGTCCGTTTGCAGCGGCATGCCAATGCGCAGGCGGTTGCTAAACACCGAGGCCACCATGGCGCGGTCGCGGGCGCGGCCAGTTTCTTTTTCGACAATGCTGGCCAGCGTCAGCAAGTCGTCCGGGGTTTTCAGCGGCGAATCACTGGCGCGCAGCTGCCAAACCGCCTGCAAGTGCCGATCCATGGCGTGCAGGGCACGCTTGAGTACGTCAAGGTCGCTGCTGCCCTTGGTGTAGGTATAGGTGTCCGGGTAAAAACGACCCTCGGCGGGCAAGCCAGGGCGCCCCAGAGAGTTCATGATTAAATCAGGCGCTAGCCCTTTCGTGTCGTGCCTAAGAAGCTCTTCTTTTGATAGTGCTGCGCGCACTTGTTTGAAAGTCCAGCCCTCCACCAGGGTGATCGCTCGCAGCGCCTCGTCGCCGCGCACCAGCTTCGCCAGCAGGCCGCGCGGGGTGACCACCCCTTCAAGCTCATAGCTGCCAGCCTTGATTTGGCGCGCCTGCCCTGACAAGCGAAACCACCAGTACAGCGCCAGCGGCGAGGTTTGTACGCCCGCCTCTACTGCGGCCTGCGCCACTCCGCGCGGCGTGGTGCCGGGTTCAATCGACAAGTCCAGCACCGGCGCGTTCAGGGTCAGCGCCTGGTTGATCCACCATACGCCAGTGCCACCACACAGGATGACGATTAAAACAATCAAAACCAATATTCGCCGCACAACCCTGCTACCTTCTAGAAATAGGACTGCGGATGATAATTCACGCCATGCAAAACCAATTGAACGGCGTAGCCCCGCTGACAAACTTAGGGCTGATTCGGGTGCAGGGTGAAGAGGCTGCCAAGTTTCTGCACAACCAGCTCACCACCGACTTTGTGTTGCTTGATCTGGTGCAGGCCCGGCTGGCGGGTTTTTGCACGGCTAAAGGCCGCTTGCAAGCCAGTTTCATCGGTTTCAAACGCAGTCAAACTGACATCTTGCTGGTCTGTAGCCAGGATATTTTGGCGGCCACGCGGACGCGCTTGTCGATGTTTGTGATGCGCGCCAAACTACAGCTCAGCGATGCCACGGCTGACTTTCAATGCTTCGGCTTGGCCGGTAACGCCTTGCAAGATGCTATTAAAAATAGAGCTGACTACGCAAGCGATGTATGGGCTAAGACCGATTTAGATGGTATTTTTTTGATCAACCTCTACCCGGCAGACGGCATCGCACGCGCGCTGTGGGTGGCACCGGTTGGTACCAGCGCACCAACCGGTGCAGCGCTGACGCAAGCGCAATGGGACTGGAGCGAGGTGCGCAGCGGCATTGCCACCATCACCCAGCCGATTGCTGAAGCTTTTGTGCCGCAGATGCTCAATTACGAGTCGGTCGGTGGCGTGAACTTCAAAAAAGGCTGCTACCCGGGGCAAGAGGTGGTGGCCCGCAGCCAGTTTCGCGGCACGCTCAAGCGCCGGGCCTATCTGGCGCATTCGGCTGCCGCCATGAAAGCCGGTGACGAGCTATTTTTAGCCGCTGACGACGGTCAACCTTGCGGCACCGTGGCGCAAGCGGCGGCTGCGCCCGGTGGCGGATTCGATGCCATTGTGTCGATGCAGGTCAGTGCGTTTGAGGCCGGTAATGCTCGGCTTGGACAGTTTGACGGGCCAGCCCTGACGTTGGCCCCCGCGCCCTATCCGCTGCTGGCAGATATATAAGAAAACCAGGCTTAGCCCTTGTGGATACTGCGCCAGAAGCTATTTAATTTGTAGCGAAAAGGCTAATTGGCAGCCCATTACCCAAACGCCCGCTGCAGTGCCCGGGCGGCATCCCCGTGGGCTTGCCGCGCCTGCGGGATGACGCGGCCCATCTTGATGAAGTCATGCACCACGCCACGGTACAACTCGAGCTCAACCGCAACCCCGGCGGCACGCAGGCGGTCACCGTATTGCAGGCCTTCATCGACCAACGGGTCGCACTCGGCCAAGCCCAACCAGGCGGGTGCCACGCCATCGACATCGCTGGCCAGCAGCGGTGCAAATCGCCAGTCTTCGCGATCGGCTTCTGAGCGCAGGTACAGCTTGAAAAAATAGTCGATGTGCGCGGTTTCCAACACAAAACCGTGTCCAAATAATTTGTGCGAAGGCTGATCCTGATGCGCCGAGCAGCCCGGGTAAAACAACAGTTGCAGCGCCAGTGGCAAGCCTTCATCGCGGGCCTGAAGGGCGCAAGCCGCGGCCAGCGTGCCACCGGCGCTGTCGCCGCCAACGGCTATGCGGGCCGTATCGAGCCCTTTTTCTGCACCCTGCCTGGCGACCCAGCGCAGCGCATCCCAGGCATCTTCAAAGGCGGTGGGGAATGGGTATTCAGGTGCTAACCGATAGCCCACCGACAGCACGGCGCAGTGCGCCAAATGGCACAGACTGCGGCACAGGCTGTCATGGGTCGCGATGCTGCCAATGGTGAAGCCGCCGCCGTGCAGGTACACCAAGGTTGGCAGCAACTCATCGGCGCGGGCTGCTCGCGGCAGGTAAAGGCGCACCGGCAGCGCATAGCCATCGCGCGCGCTCAGCGTGAGGTTCTCGATAT
>JBBQZI010000025.1:0-20827 GCA_038207855.1 Burkholderiales bacterium | reverse complement strand
GTCCAGCATGTCAATTTTTTCCAGCTGACTGGCGGCGCCAAATTCGGGCGTCATCACATACATCGGCACATTGACATGCGGCACGATGGCGGCATCGCCCTGGCCAATGCCCGAAGTTTCAACCACGATCAAATCGAAGCCGGCCACCTTGCAGGCGGCAATCACATCAGGCAGGGCTGCGCTGATTTCAGAGCCGAAATCACGCGTCGCCAAGCTGCGCATGAAGACGCGCTGGCCCTGACTCCAGGGATTGATGGCGTTCATGCGAATGCGGTCGCCTAAGAGCGCACCACCACTCTTGCGCCGACTCGGGTCAATGCTGATCAGCGCAACCCGCAGCGCATCACCCTGGTCAAGCCGCAGGCGACGAATCAGCTCATCAGTGAGTGACGATTTACCGGCGCCGCCAGTGCCGGTAATACCCAAAACAGGTATCTTTTTTGTAGCAGCTAGCGCTTGTATTTGCTGGGCTAGCGCCTTCAAAGGCTTGGAAAGTTTGCCATGCGTCTCACCCGATGCCTTTTCATTCTCAAGACCGGTGATGAGCTGCGCCAGGGCGCGCCAACTCATCTCGGTGTGGCCCTGAATGGCTTCAATGGTTTTCGGCACATAGCCGGTCAAGTCCTTGTCGCAACGCATCACCATGTCGCCAATCATGCCGGCCAAGCCCATGCGCTGGCCGTCTTCGGGGCTGTAGATGCGGCTCACGCCATAGGCTTGCAACTCGGCAATTTCGCTCGGCACAATGACGCCGCCGCCGCCGCCAAACACCTGGATGTGCGAGCCGCCACGGCTTTTGAGCAAATCCACCATGTATTTGAAGTACTCGACATGCCCGCCCTGATACGAGCTGATGGCAATGCCCTGCGCGTCTTCTTGCAGCGCAGCGGTGACGACCTCATCGACACTGCGGTTGTGCCCCAGGTGAACCACCTCCGTGCCCATGCTTTGCAGGATGCGGCGCATGATGTTGATGGCGGCGTCGTGCCCGTCGAACAGGCTGGCCGCGGTGACAAAACGCACTTTGTTGAGCGGGCGGTATTGGGCCAGTGCCTTGAAATCAGCGGACAGGTCGGTCATGGAATGTCTCCTATTTTGGTATGTGAGCCCGCAGCCTGCATCAGACCCGGTTTCGTTAAATTGACGTTGAAGTTGACGTTGACGTAAACGTCAACCAAATCGGCGATGTTAGCCGGTTTTCGTCGTGCGCGTAAAGCGCCATTAAACGGCCAACGGCAAACTTGCGCCGCAGTTTTACGGCGTGGCGCTTCAGGTTTGCATCTTCCTCAAAACCAATTTGGTTGGTATCCGGGTTATCCCTGCCACACATCCTCAATTATTTACAGGATACTGCTGAGCAGCGAAATCACGTTTGCCTAACATGCTTTAAGACCAGGCAGCAAGACTTGGCGCTGACTTTGCGTAACGGGCCAAATCCCCAGCAACAGACCGACTTATTACATTTTTGGAGACTACATGATCATTCGTTTTGCCAAATTGGCTTCCAGCGTGGCTCTGGCTTCGGCCATGGTGACTTTGTCCGGCGCCGCGTTTGCGGCCGACCCCATCAAAATTGGCGTATCAGGGCCATTCACGGGTGGCTCTTCGTCGATGGGCGTGAGCATGCGCGACGGCGTGCGTATGGCAACCGATGAAATCAACAAGGCCGGCGGCGTCATGGGCCGTCAGTTTGAACTCATCGAACGCGATGATGAAGCCAAAAACGAGCGCGGCGTGCAGATCGCCCAGGAGTTGATCAACAAGGAAAAGGTAACGGCCACCGTCGGCTTCATCAACAGCGGCGTGGCATTGGCTGCTGAGCGTTTTTACCAGGACGCCAAGATTCCGGTCATGAACAATGTGGCGACCGCCAGCGTCATCACCCACCAGTTTGACGATCAGCCCGAAAACTACATCTTTCGCAACGCGGCAAATGACAGCATTCAGTCCAACATGATCGTTGAAGAAGCCATCACCCGCAGCAAGTTCAAGAAAGTCGCCATCCTGGCCGACTCCACCAACTATGGCCAACTGGGCCGTTCCGACCTTGAAAAGGCACTGCTAGCCAAAGGCATCAAACCCGTCGCGGTTGAAAAATTCAACGTCAAGGACGTCGACATGACCGCGCAGTTGCTCAAAGCGAAGGTTGCTGGCGCTGAAGTGATCCTGACCTATGCGATTGGCCCAGAACTGGCACAAATTGCCAACGGCATGACCAAGCTGGGTTGGAAAGTGCCGATGATCGGCAGCTGGACCCTGTCCATGGCCAACTTCATTGACAATGCCGGCCCCGGTGGCGAAGGTGCGCGTATGCCCCAGACCTTTATCCAGGAGCCCACCACGCCCAAGCGCCAGAGCTTCATCATCAGCTACCTGAAAACCTTCAACCCCAAAAATGCCCGCATCGATTCGCCGGTGTCCGCAGCGCAAGGCTACGACTCGATCTACCTGCTGGCTGCCGCCATCAAGCAAGCCAACTCGACCGACGGCCCCAAGATCAAGGCAGCATTGGAAAATCTGAAGACGCCAGTCGAAGGTGTGGTCACTACCTATAACAAGCCCTTTACAGCCAAGGACCACGAAGCCATCACCGCCAATATGCCCGTGTTTGGCGAAGTCAAGGGTGCAAAAGTGGTTTACGCCTACCCGGACGACCAGAAAAAAGCCTCTGCAGTGCGCATGAAGGAAGTTAACGCCAAAGGCGCAGCGCCCGCCAAGTAACAGTCGACGCGATCAGGCATGAAAAGCGGCACCACCCAGCCCCTGCGGCTGGCAAGGTGCCGTTTTTTTGCGCATGGCGTGATGGTTTTTTCAATGTCTTATTAGCGGGTCATCTTCATGGAAATTCTGCTCCAACTCATCTACAGCGGTGTTGCGCTGGGCATGATTTATGCCGTCATTGCCTTTGGCTACCAGCTCACCTTTCAAACCTCCGACACGCTGAACTTCGGCCAGGGCGATGCCTTGATGCTGGGTGCCATGGTGGGGCTGACGCTGGTCAACATGGGGCTCAATTACTGGCTGATGCTGCCACTGGTCATTGTGTTTGGACTGATTCAGGGCGCAGTGGTAGAGCGCATTGGCGTGCGACCGGCCATCAAGATCAAAAGCGAATTTGGCTGGATCATGTCGACCATCGCTTTGGGCATTATTTTTAAAAACGTGGCTGAAAATATCTGGGGGCGTGATGACCTGAAGTTTCCGTCACCCCTGCCCGAGGCTCCCATGAAGGTTTTCGGCGCCAACATCTTGCCAATGGAAATTCTGGTGGTGGTAGGTGCCGTGCTGATGATGCTGGCGGTGGAGTTTTTCAACCGCAAAACGATTTACGGCAAGGCCGTGGTCGCCACCTTCAATGACCGCGATGCGGCCAAGCTGATGGGCATCAACACCGGTTTGGTGATCACCTTTTCTTATGCACTGTCGAGTGCCACCGCGGGCTTTGCCGGGGCACTGATTGCACCACTGACGCTCACCGGCGCCACCATGGGCGCGGTGCTGGGCCTCAAGGCTTTTGCGGTGGCCATCATCGGCGGTCTGACCAGCGGGCTGGGCATTATTGTTGGCGGCATTATTCTGGGTGTCGCCGAGACCACCACCGGTTTTTATATCTCCACCGGCTACAAAGATGTGCCTGGGCTGGTGCTGCTGCTGCTGGTGCTGGCATTCAAACCGTCGGGGCTATTTGGCAAAACGGCGATCAAGAAAGTCTGATGATGAACCGCAAGTCACTTATTTCCGTCGTGGTTGGCCTTGCTGTACTGGGAGCGGCACCGCTCTACATCAGCAATCCTTATTACATCCACATGATCGGCACGATCATGATCTACGCCATTTTGCTGTTTGGCCTGGACATTGTGGTGGGCTACACCGGACAGGTGTCGCTGGGCCACGCTGGGCTGTTTGGCGTTGGCTCCTACACCGCCGGAGTCTTTTTCATCAAGCTGGGCGCGCCGCTGTGGGTGATTATTCCAGCCAGCATTGGGGTCACCGCAGGTTTTGGCGCGCTGTTGGCCTTGCCGGCCCTGCGGGTGACTGGCCCCTATCTGGCGATGGTCACGCTGGCTTTTGGCACCATCATCCAGATTCTGATCAACGAGATGGACTTTTTGACCGAAGGCCCGCTGGGTATCAAGATTCCCAAGCCCTCTTTGTTTGGTACGCAGCTCAATGAGCATGGCTTTTACTGGCTGGTGTTCGCGCTGATGGTGCTGTCACTGATCGTGGTGGACCGCATCCTGCGCTCGCAGCTTGGCCGCGCCTTTGAGGCTTTGCGCGGCAGCCCGGTGGCATCGGACTGCATGGGCGTGTCGGTATACCGTTACAAGGTCTATGCATTTGTGATCAGCGCCGGGTTTGCCGGTTTAGCCGGTTGCCTTTATTCGTATTCTGAACAGTACATCTCCCCCAACACTTACAACTTTGAACTAACCGTGCTGTTTTTGCTGGCGGTAATCATGGGCGGGCGTAAGACACGCTCGGGCGCCTTGCTTGGCGCGGCCATCATTGTGATTCTGCCCAAGCTGCTTGATGACCTGGAGTTGTTTCGCACTGTGGCCACCACGCTAGCCGTTTTGATGGCCATCGGTGGTGGCATCGGTATTGCGAAAAATAAGACCACGTTCAAGGCTATGACGATCCCGGTGGTGGGCACCACTGCGCTGGCCGCATTTTCGTTCTGGCTGCAGTCCATCACTGACTGGCGCTTGAGCATCTTTGGCCTGATGATTTTGTTTGTGGTGTATTACCTGCAAGACGGCATTGTGGGTTTTTTCCGCAACTTGCTTGCGGCCAGCCGCAGCCAGAGTTCAGCGGGCTATGTGGCACCAGTGGACGCAGCCAGGGATGCCATCAAGGTGGCCGCCAACACTGGCCACATTGAGTCGGGTCACGACCTGCTGATCGCCAAAGGTGTGCTGATGCAGTTTGGTGGTCTTAAAGCCATCAATCAGGTCGACCTGCACGTCAAGCGTGGCACCATCCACGGCCTGATCGGCCCCAACGGATCGGGCAAGAGCACCATGATGAATGTGCTGACCGGCATTTATGTACCAACCGCCGGCAGCATCGAATTTGCGGGCCGCTCGGTGGTGGGCCGCACCTCGTCTGACATTGCACTCAGTGGCATTGCCCGCACCTTCCAAAATGTGCAGCTGTTTGGTGAAATGACCGCCTTGCAAAACGTGCAGGTCGGCCTGCACCACACCTTTGCCAGCAACATTCTGGACGTAGCGCTGCACTCACCACGCTACAAGCGCGAAGAAGCCGCGTCGGTGGAACGTGGGCTGGGGCTGATTAATTTTGTTGGCCTGGGCGATCTGGTGCAGGAAGAGGCCCGCAACCTGCCCTATGGCAAGCAGCGATTATTGGAAATTGCCCGCGCGCTGGCGCTGGATCCGCAACTGCTGCTGCTCGACGAGCCTGCAGCCGGCCTGACGGCACCTGACATCAAGGAACTGGTCGCCATCATTCGCAAAATCCGCGACCACGGCATCACCGTGATTTTGATCGAGCACCACATGGACGTGGTGATGAGTATTTGCGACGCGGTGTCGGTGCTGGACTTTGGTCAAAAAATTGCCGAAGGCAAACCCGCCGATGTTCAGACCGATGAAAAAGTGATTGAAGCCTACCTTGGCGGCACTGCCACCTAACCCCACAGGACCGACCATGTTGAGTATCAAGAACCTAGAAGCGGGCTACGGCAAGGTGAGGGTGCTGCACGGCATCTCCATGGAAGTACCCAAGGGCAAGGTGGTGACGCTGATCGGCTCCAACGGTGCCGGCAAGACCACCACCATGCGCGCCATTTCCGGCATGATCAAACCCACCGCCGGCTCCATTTCCCTGTATGACAAGCGCGTCGACGGAATGGAATCGTTCACCATCGCCAAACTGGGGCTAGCGCACTCGCCTGAAGGCCGACGCGTGTTTGCCACCATGACCGTGACGGACAACCTGATTCTGGGAGCCTTCCCACGCCTGACCGGCAGCCGCCCCAAAGGCGATGTACCAGGCGACCTGGAACGCGCCATGGAGTTATTTCCGCGCCTGAAAGAACGGCGCAACCAGCTTGCAGGCACCCTGTCAGGCGGCGAGCAGCAAATGCTGGCGATGGCGCGCGCCGTGATGCTCAACCCTGAAATCGTCCTGCTTGATGAGCCCTCTATGGGCTTGGCACCCATTCTGGTTGAAGAGGTTTTTCGTATCATCTCAAACTTGAAGGCGCAGGGTGTCACGATGCTTCTGGTGGAGCAGTTCGCCGCCGCCGCACTCAAAGTGGCCGATTACGGCTATGTGCTTGAAAACGGGCGAATTTCAGTACATGGCGAGGCCAGCAAATTGCGTGATGACCCGGCCGTGAAAGCGGCTTACCTCGGCGGCGGTCATTGACCGACTTCTTGTGATCACGCGTTACAACTACTTTGAACTCTGGAGAGAAATAGCATGACCATACTTGTTGCCTACGCACCGCGCCCTGAAGGCCAGACGGCCCTGGACAAAGGCATTGAAATTGCCAAGCGCCGCAACGAACACCTGCTGGTGGTCAACGCCAGCCCGGGGGGCAGCGCAGAAGACGGATCCAAAGCCGATGTGCTGGACGTTGAACGAGTTGAAAAGCTGCTCGCTGATTCGGGTATCAGCGCCGAATTCAAACAATTTGTGCGCGGCAAAAGCGCGGTGGAAGAAATTGAGTCACTGGTTGACAGCCTGAAAGTGTCGCTGCTGGTGATTGGTCTGCGAAAGCGCTCCAAGGTTGGGAAATTCGTCATGGGCAGTGTTGCGCAAGACATTTTGATGTCGGTCTCCTGCCCGGTGCTGGCGGTAAAGGCCGGTTAAAGGCGTTGAAATCGGTCGGCAGATCGGTTCTGCTGGAGGGGGTTTTCGGTTCAGGCTAACATTCCATTTTTGATTCGCCAACCTTACCGACCAGCACCCATGAAACCCATCCAGCTTTTTGACACGGCTTCAAGCACCTATACCTACGTCCTATTCGACCCGGTCAGCCGCGATGCACTCATCATTGACCCGGTGGACACCCAAATTGAGCGCGACCTGCAAGTGCTGCGCGACCAGCGCCTGAAGCTGGTTTTGACACTTGAAACCCACGCCCACGCTGACCACATCACCAGCGCCGGACTGCTGGCCGAGCTGGCCGGAGCCGAGACCGCGGCGCCAGATGGCTGTGGCATCAGCACGGCTGCCATACAACTCAAAGATGGTGACACGCTGAAATTTGGCGCCGAGCAGATTCGCGCGCTGCTCACGCCCGGCCACACGGCGGGCAGCATGTGTTACGTCTGGCGTGACCACGTTTTTACCGGCGACACCTTGATGATCAACGGCTGTGGTCGCACCGATTTTCAATCCGGCAGCGCCAGCGACATGTACCGCAGCCTGACCGAAGTCCTGTTCAAACTGCCTGAGGCCACCACCGTCTGGCCCGGGCACGACTACCAGGGCAGGACGCACTCCAGCATCGGCCAGGAAAAAACCGGTAACGCACGGGTGGCCGGCAAGACGCGGGAAGAATTCATCGCCATCATGGATGCGCTGCACTTGCCGCCGCCCAAACGCATTGATGAGGCGGTGCCCGCCAACCTGCATTCGGGCTTACGCCACGACGTGCCACTGGCACACACGCTGGTCCAGCGCCACGCCGATGGCTACGCTGGTGACATCTCGGTCGAGTTGGCCTACAAATGGTGGCAAGCCGGTGATGCCGTGATGGTTGATGTGCGTACCGATGCCGAGCGCGCCTGGGTTGGCTTTGTGCCGGATGCCGCCCCGATTGCCTGGAAACAATGGCCAGGCATGACAACGAACCCGGATTTTGATGCGCAGTTGCAGGCTGCAGTGCCATCTGGCAAAAAGGTGCTGTTGCTATGCCGCAGCGGTGTGCGCTCGATCGCCGCTGCCAAGCGCGCAACCGAACTGGGCTTGGAGGCGTACAACATTTTGGAAGGTTTCGAGGGCGATCCTAACGAGCACGCGCAGCGCAACCACCGGGGTGGCTGGCGCTTCAACGACCTGCCGTGGCGGCAAGGCTAAAGACTTCTTCGAGCCTGAATTCGCCAAAATTTGGGGGATAGCTTTATGTCGATAATGTCGCCATGACATTTTTGGCAATCGACATTGGCAACACCCGCCTCAAGTGGGCGCTGCACACCGCCCCTCACCGTGACGCGCCAGTATTGGCGCAAGGCGCGGAATTTTTGGAAAACATCGACAAATTGGCTGAAGGCGATTGGGCTGGCCTGGGTGCACCCAGCCAGATGCTCGGCTGCACGGTGGCGGGCGATGCCATCAAGCGTCGGGTCGAAGAGCAAATGGAGCTGTGGGACGTGTCGGCCCAATGGGTGGTGGCCAGCACGTTTGAAGCCGGCCTGACCAACGGCTACGACTACCCGGCCCGCCTGGGTGCTGACCGCTGGGTGGCCATGATCGGTGCCTGGCATCGCAACCTGGCACAGAGCCACGGCCAAGCCAGGCCGATCCTCGTCGTGATGGTCGGCACCGCCGTGACGGTGGATGCGATTGATGCCAGCGGGCGCTTTCTGGGCGGTCTGATCTTGCCCGGCCACGGCATCATGCTGCGCGCGCTCGAATCCGGCACCGCCGGACTGCATGTGCCGACCGGCAACGTTTGCGAATTCCCCACCAACACCAGCGACGCGCTCACCAGTGGCGGCACCTACGCAATTGCCGGGGCCGTAGAACGCATGATGCAGCACCTGCGCCAGCACTGCACAGCCGAGCCGCGCTGCATCATGACGGGTGGTGCGGGCTGGAAGATGGCACCCAGCATGTCGGTGCCGTTTGAGCTGGTGGACAACCTGCTGTTTGACGGCCTGCTGGAGATGGCAACCCGCAGATTTACATAAGAAATAGAGCTCTAGCCCTTATGCCACCTGCGTAAGTAGCTATCTATTTTATTATCTTATGAAGCCAATTGATTTGAGGTCAGGATGCCTTTTTCAGCCATGTCTCGACCAGTCGCACCCAGTATGTGGCCCCCAGCGGCAGTAGCGCGTCGTTGAAGTCGTAACTCGGGTTGTGCAGCATGCACGGCCCGCCGCCATGGCCGATTTCCCGGTGGTCGCCATCGCCATTGGCAATAAAGGCGTAGCAACCGGGTTTGGCTTGCAACATAAACGAGAAATCTTCCGCACCCATGGTGGGTTCTTGCGCCTGCACATGCGCTGCGTCGACGATGCTGGTCATGACTTGGCGACAAAACTCGGCTTCAGGAGCGCTGTTGATCGTGGGGGGGTAATTGCGGCTGAACTCAAAGTCGGCCGTCATCTCAAACGCCGCGCAAGTGTGCTCGGTCGTGCTGCGCATGCGCTGCTCGATCAGGTCAAGCGCCGCCAGTGAAAAGGTGCGCACCGTACCTTGCAATTCAACCTGATTGGGAATCACATTGGTGGCCTCACCGGCATGAATCATCGTCACCGAAATCACACCGGCATCGATTGGTTTCACATTGCGGCTGATGATGCTTTGAAACGCTTGCACCAACTGGCACGCCACCGGCACCGGGTCCAGCGCGTTGTGCGGCATGGCAGCGTGGCCGCCCTTGCCTTGAATGGTGATCTTGAATTCATTGCTGGAGGCCATCACCGGCCCCGCGCTGGCGGCCAAACTGCCTTCTGGCATGCCCGGCCAGTTGTGCAGGCCAAACACCGCGTCCATCGGAAATTGATCAAACAGGCCGTCTTTAATCATCTCGCGGGCACCGCCACCGCCTTCTTCAGCAGGTTGAAAAATCAGGTAAACCGTACCGTCGAAATGACGTTGAGTGCTGAGGTATTGCGCCGCACCCAGCAGCATGGCCGTGTGGCCGTCGTGCCCGCAGGCGTGCATCTTGCCGGGTGAGGTGCTGGCGTGAGCGAAGGTGTTGGCCTCGGTCATGGGCAGCGCGTCCATGTCGGCACGCAAGCCAATGGCGCGACTCGACGTGCCGGCGTTGATGATGCCAACCACGCCCGTGGTGCCCAGACCACGGTGAATGGGAATGCCCCACTCGGTGAGTTTTTGCGCCACCACATCGGCCGTACGCACCTCTTTAAAACACAGCTCGGGATGGGCATGAATGTCGCGACGCAAAGTGGCCATGTTGGCACTTTGCTGGGTGATGGCATCTATTAATTTCATGGCGTCTCCAGCAATCCGGTTTTTGGTAATCAAGCAAAATGTCATTATCCAACCAGCCTTAAGACCCCACATGAACACCTCCATCAACCCCGACACCCGTCAAGTCATCGGGGCTTGCCCGCATGACTGCCCGGACACCTGCTCGATGCTGACCACTGTCAAAGACGGCGTGGCCATCAAAGTGCAAGGCAACCCGGCGCATCCGCATACCGATGGCGCGCTGTGCACCAAGGTGTCGCGCTACACCGAGCGCACCTACCACCCCGAACGCATCCTACAGCCACTCAAGCGGGCTGGGGCCAAAGGTGCCGGGCAGTTCGAACCAGTAAGCTGGGATACGGCGCTAAGCGACATTGCCGAACGCCTGAAAACCATTGTCGCGCGCAACCCGCAGGCTATCCTGCCCTACAGCTACGCCGGCACCATGGGTCTGGTGCAGGGTGAGAGCATGGCGGCACGGTTTTTCCACAAGCTCGGCGCCTCGCTGCTGGAGCGCACCATTTGTGCTGCCGCCGGAGGCGAAGGACTGGTGCACACGCTGGGCGGCAAAGTCGGGATGCGGGTGGAATTTTTTGCGGAATCAAAACTGATTCTGATCTGGGGCAGCAACTCAATTGCCAGCAACCTGCACTTTTGGCGCTACGCCAACCAAGCCAAGCGCAGTGGCGCCAAGTTGATCTGCATCGACCCGCGCAAGTCAGAAACGGCTGACAAATGCCATGAGCATATCGCCCTGTTACCAGGTACAGACGCCGCTTTGGCGCTATCAATCATGCAGCAGCTAATAGAACACGATTGGCTGGACCACGACTACCTGGCACGCTACACGCTGGGCTGGGAAGCCCTACGCGAACGTGCCCTTCAGTGGCCACCCGAGCGCGCGGCCGCAGTGTGCGGCATTGAAGCAGCACAAATCACATCACTGGCGCACGACTACGGCGCCTGCGCTGTCAGCATGGCCCAGCCAGCGGGCAGTGCCGGCCCGGCGGCTATCCGCATGAACTATGGCCTGCAGCGCGTGCACGGCGGCGGCAATGCGGTGCGCTTGATTGCCATGCTGCCGGCGCTCATCGGTGCCTGGCGTCATCGCGCAGGTGGCGTACTGCTGTCAAGCTCTGGCGCGTTTCCGGTGCAGAAAGGCGCTTTGCAACGCCCGGATTTGCTGGCTGGACGCAATCCGCGCACGATCAACATGGTGACCATCGGCGATGACTTGCTGCGCCCTGCCAGCGCTGATTTTGGGCCCGCAATTGAAGCGCTGATCGTCTACAACAGCAACCCGGTGGCAGTAGCCCCGGATTCGGGCAAAGTGGTGCAAGGCTTTGCGCGCGAAGACCTGTTTACCGTCGTGCTGGAGCATTTCCAGACCGACACCGCCGACTATGCTGACTACATCCTGCCCGCCACCACGCAGCTTGAACATTGGGATGTGCACCTGAGTTATGGCCATACCGATGCACTGCTGAACCGTCCCGCCATCGCGCCACTGGGCCACGCCAAACCCAACACCCAGATTTTCCGTGAGCTGGCCGCCCAAATGAAGCTTACCGATACTTGCTTTGCGGATGACGACGAAGCCCTGTGCCGCATGGCATACGGTGACGCGGTGGACTTCAATACGCTGCTGGCACACGGTTTTGCCACGCTGCCAACGGCCGAGGCGCCTTTTGCAACGGGCAATTTCCCGACACCCTCTGGTCAATGCGAGTTTTACAGTGCGCGCTTGGCTGCGCGCGGCATCGATGGGCTACCCGACCACGTTCCGAATCATGAAGCGGTCAACACGGCGCCTGAGTTCCCGCTGGCCATGATCTCGCCACCGGCGCGCAACTTTTTGAATTCAAGCTTTGTCAACGTCAAGAGCCTCCGCGACATCGAAGGCGAACCCTTGCTCGAAATGCACCCATTGGATGCCGCGTCCCGTAGCATCGCCGACGGCGACACAGTGCGTGTTTTCAATGCCCGCGGCCAGCACCACTGCAAAGTGCGCATCAGTTCACGCGCGCGCCACGGCGTTGTCAACGGTATGGGTATCTGGTGGCGCAAGCTGGGGCTGGACGGCACCAATGTGAACCAGCTCACCAGCCAGAAGCTGACTGACCTAGGGCACGGGCCGACGTTTTATGACTGTCTGGTGGAGGTGCAGCGTGCACCGATGAAAAAGCCAAGCTAAGGCGAAATCAAACCACCTACCCTTAATACTGCCCACACGAACATTCGTCTTGCTTGCGATAGATCACCTCACCCGTTGGCGCATGCACCACACGAATTTCGCCTCCGCACGGAACGGTATGCGTCTTGGTTGCCATCACCACCGCCAGTGACCGGTCATGAACTTCCAATTCCTTGGCCATTGACACCGGATAAAGAGCGCTTCGCAAGGGGCGACTGCTTTCGATCCTGAATTCGCGTCTATTTTTGATTTTTCTTGTTGTTATCATTTTGTTTCCTCTCATTTTTTGGAGTCGGCAACACCAAGACACAAAACCAATTTTTGTGTGGCGTTACGCATCCGATATTGCAAATTTACGACCAAGTCAGCAAGTGCACGCCGAACTCCGGCCGAACCTGACCAGTCTTATGCAAGCTGTCCGCCACGTAAAAGAGGCGGCAAGACCTGCAGGTGGCCACGCGCAAGGAGTATTGGTGCCCATTCCGGGAATCGGACCCGGGACCTCTCCCTTACCAAGGGAGTGCTCTGCCACTGAGCCAAATGGGCAATATGGAGCGGGAAAAGAGGCTCGAACTCTCGACCTATACCTTGGCAAGGTATCGCTCTACCAACTGAGCTATTCCCGCATTAATCTTGTTGGCGGAGCGGACGGGGCTCGAACCCGCGACCCCCGGCGTGACAGGCCGGTATTCTGACCAACTGAACTACCACTCCGCAACTAACTCTGTCTCAAACTATGGCTCCTCGACCTGGGCTCGAACCAGGGACAACACGATTAACAGTCGTGTGCTCTACCAACTGAGCTATCAAGGAATATGCTGTTTGCTTCTGGCTGCCAGAAACCACTGGCTATGTGTGAAGCATGAAATGAAAAAGTCCGCTATTTTTATGCAGCGGACTTTTTACTGATTTGGTGGCCCGGGGCGGAATCGAACCACCGACACAAGGATTTTCAATCCTCTGCTCTACCGACTGAGCTACCAGGCCTAAGCCGCTGATTATAGCAGTGAGCAGCCGCTTTTCTGACCGGACCAAAGGTTTTTCACCCCCTTTTGCGCGTCAAATCAACACCCAGTTGCTTCAGCTTGCGGTAAAGATGGGTACGCTCCAGTCCGGTTTTTTCAGCCACCCGGGTCATGGATCCGTTTTCCTTGACCAGATGAAATTCAAAATAAGCCTTTTCATATTCGTCTCGGCCTTCGCGCAATGGCTTGTCGAGTAAAAAACTTTGATTCGCTTGCGGCCCCAATTCGACTTGCAATTCAATCATGCCGCCGACTGGCTCGCCAGCGTTCGTCACCCCGGTTATAGCCCGCAACTGGCCACCCGGCGGGGGCATAGTCAACTTACGAATTGCCCCGCGTGCCAGCCCCTGCTCTACCGCCTTGAGCAACTTTTGCATCGTGATGGGCTTTTCCAGAAAGGCCAAAGCGCCAATCCGGGTGGCCTCCACAGCGGTGTCAATGGTTGCGTGGCCGCTCATCATAATGACAGGCATGGTCAGCGCGCCGGTTGAAGACCACTCCTTGAGCAGCGTGACCCCATCCGTGTCGGGCATCCAGATGTCAAGCAACACCAGATCGGGGCGCTCACGCAGCCGGGCCGCTCGGGCTTGGGCCGCGTTTTCGGCCACCTCAACCGTGTGACCTTCATCGTTAAGAATCTCACACAGCAGGTCACGAATGCCAAGTTCGTCATCCACTACCAATATATTTGCCATGTTGTCGTGTGTCCCTTGAAAAAAGTGCGGGCTGTCTCGCTCTAGCTTGACTGATTTGTCACAACCCGGTCCGTGCTGAATGATAGCGACACTTGAGCGCCTACGGGGTTGCCGTCAATTAAGCGGTTGCTAATGTCAACGCGGGTGCCGTGCTCATCGGCGATTTTCTTGACCACAGCCAAACCCAAGCCAGTGCCTTTGTCTTTGGTGGTGACATAGGGTTCAAAGGCCCGCTTGAGAATATGGTCGGGAAATCCCGTGCCGCAGTCCAGCACACTCAGGCGCACACGCTTTGTTGCGGCCAGCCATTGTGTTTTCAAAATCACCGGATGCTGCTCATCTGCGCGCTGTGCAGTCACGGTCGCGTCTTGCGCGTTCTGCAGCAAGTTATGCAGAACTTGACGCAGTTGCTGGGCATCGCCCAAAACATGCGGGCAATCCGGCTCCAGCTCAGCCAGCACGGGCACTTGCGAGTTGTCGTTGGCATAGAGGTTCAGAACGTCTATAACCAACGCATTCAGGTCGATCGGCACAAGTTCTGCTGCGGGTAAACGGGCATAGTCGCGAAACTCATTGACCAGCCGCTTCATGGCATCCACTTGGTCAACGATGGTTTTGACGGATTTCGTTAGCAGCGCTTGTTCTGGCGGAGCCAATTTGCCGAAAAGCTTCATCTCCATGCGCTCCGCTGAAAGCTGAATGGGCGTTAGCGGGTTCTTGATTTCGTGGGCCAGACGCCTGGCCACTTCACCCCAAGCCTGCGCTCGCTGGGCCGAGACAATTTCAGAAATATCATCAAAAACCAGCAGGCGTTGACTGCCAGGCAATTCAGCGCCTCGCGCTACCAAGGTGATCGCATCTTTGGCCGGCTGGCCGCTTTGGCCGGCACTCTTGTTGCCCAACTCGAAGGACTGCTGCCAATGGTCCAGATTGCGTTCCGCACCGCGCTCCATAAATGCATCAAATTGCTGCTCAACACTGGCACCAAAAGTTTGCAGCCCGGCAACGTCGACCAGTCTCTTACCTTCGTACGCAGCCAGTGGCAGCCTGAGAATGCGCGTCGCCCCCGGATTGGACGTTGCAATGGTTCCATCGGCATTCAGCACCATCACACCGGCCGTGAGATTGTCAAGAATGGTTTGCAGATTAGCGCGCGCAGCGTTGACTTGCGACATGCTGATCTGAACCGACTGACGCGCATCCGAAAGTTGCTGGGTCATATCAGCAAACGAGCGGGTCAGTCCGTCTAGTTCATCCTTGCCGCGCAGTGTTGCCTTGGGTGTCAAATTACCTGCGGCTACTTCCCGAACCCCGTCAGCCAGCAGCAGCAATGGGCGGGCAATTTGGTTGCCCAGCAGCACCGCCAACAGCACACCGCCAAATACTGCCAAAAACAGGCTCAAGGTCAAAGTCCCGATGTACATGCGCCGCAGCCCGTCACGCGCCAAAGCCCTTTCCTGATACTCACGATTGGCTTGCGTCACAGCCAACGCATTGGCCATCAGACTTGACGGCAAAGCTTTGACGGCCAACAAATAACGCGACTCGCCGAGCGCTCCAAAACTGCTGCTGTTGACAACCACCAGGGCTTTGATACGCCCCGTTGTCGCGTCTCCCGGCACGCCATCATCGAGCCCCTCAATCCAGGTAATGACCCCCTTCGTTCGCGCTGCCCGAAACTGCTGTCGATCGGGCAGTTCAGGGGTGAGTTGGTAACGCGACTGGCCGGCTGCAGCAATCAGCCTTCCGGTTGCCCCCCACAATATCAAGTCGTCGGCGCCAATGGCTTCACGGGCGCGCTCCAATGGCAAGGCGGCACTGACATCGGGCGTGTCAATCAACTGTGCCGATGCCAGGCGCGCCTTCCCCACCAGATCCGATGTCAGCGCTTCCAGCGTGGCGCGCCCCAAGTTGAGCCCCGCTTCAAGGGCACCTTCTACCTTCACATCGAACCAGCTTTCAATCGAGCGGGAAACAAACTGGTAAGACACCACATAAATCAACACCCCTGGTGCAAAGCCCGCCAGCGCAAACACAGCCGCCAGCTTGACCAGCAGGCGACTGCCAAATTTTTTCTGCCGAAGCCGCTTGAACAACCGGTAGGCGATCCAGACAATCACCAGCAATAGCAATAGGGCCACAACTACATTGAGCGCAAACAGGCGCGTGTAATTGCGCTCATACAAATCACGGTTGGTGGTGGCCTGGGTCAACAGGAACATCAAGACCAAGCCAACCGCCACCATAGCGGTCAACCCCAGGCCAATCGTCCAGCGCAAGGCGCGAGGATTCCTTGCCTTGGTCACCGTATCCTTACCTTGCAAAAGACTCATTTGAGCATCTCCGCTTGCAAGGGTTGGGCTGCTGCCAAAGAGATCAACCAGTCCGACTGGCCCAGTGTGCCAATTTGCAGTGGTCTGGGCAGCTGCGTCACATCCAGCTGAAAGTTGAACTCAACAACGTATTTACCGGCTGGTTCGATATCCGTCAAATCAGCGATCTTCCAGCGGAAAATTCGTCGCACCGTGGCCATAGCATCAGCCATGGATTCAAAGTTTTGATTCAGCGCGAGCCCAAGGGCGGTCTCAGGGATGTCTCCAGAAGCCAGATTGAGCCGCCAGCGCCGCGTCAACGGGTGGTAGGACAAGCGCATGTGGCGCTCAACCGATGCGACTTTCTTATTGACCCAATACCAGCGCTCACGCACCAAGTCAACATGCGCCACAAAAAAGATCGGGATGCCCTTGAGCAGCGCATCTTCAACGACCGATGGCAAATCAAACGTGAGCTGGGTGGACAACATGACCGCATCCTCAGCGCGCTCCAGCTTCAACAACGGGCCCTGTGGTGCGGCGGTCTGCGCATGGGCGACCACTCCCAGGCACAGCATGGCAGCCACCAGCAGCCATAGCCGGAGGTCAGGCGCTGATTTTTTCCAGCAATGCGTAATAAAAGCCATCGTGATCACGCGTTGGATTGTCGATTGGGTCGGTACCTTGTTCACCAACTATGGGCAACAAATGTCCGGGAGATGGCAATAATGCTGCTTGTTTGTGGTTCGCAAGGAACGCTGCGAGCGGCTGATCGCCCTCGGCACGAAACACCGAACAGGTGCAGTACAGCAGCCGTCCACCGGGTTTGATGAGTGGCCACAACAACGCGAGCAGCCGGGATTGAATGGCCGCCAGTTGCCCGATGTCGGTTTGACGCCTCAGCCACCGAATATCAGGGTGACGCCGCACGATGCCAGAAGCTGAGCACGGCGCATCCAGCAAAACCGCATCAAACAGCTCACCGTTCCACCAGGACGACACATCCGCAGCATCGGCGGTGATCACGTCAGCACGCAAGCCCAGGCGTGCCAAGGTTTGGTGAATACGTTCGCAACGCCCGGCATCAACATCGAGGGCCGTCACGGCGACATCGGCAAACTCCAGCAGATGCGCGGTTTTACCCCCCGGTGCCGCGCACGCATCCAGCACCCGCAAAGGCGCTTGCCCCGTCAGCCCCCTCAGCAACAAAGGTGCCGCCAGTTGCGCCGCGCCATCTTGCACCGACACCCAACCCTCGGCAAAGCCGGGAATCTGTTGGACGGAACAGGCACTCGCCAATTGCACCCCATAGTCGCCCACCGGGCTAGCAAATATACCGACCTCACGCAGGCGCACCAAATACTCTGCCTGCGTGGTGTGACGGATATTGACCCGCAGCACCATCGGTGCCGGCTGGTCGGCCGCCGCCAAAATGGCTTGCCAATGATCGGGCCAGTCGGCTTGCAACTGCGCGATCCACCACGCCGGATGGTTCCACCGGGCCACCGGGTCACGATCTGACAGCGCCACCAAGGCGCTGCGCTCCCTTAAAAATCGACGCAAACAGGCATTGATGAACGATGCCTGTGGCTTGGTCGCTGCGGCCTTTTTGGCTGCCTCTACCGTTTGATTCACCAGCGTGAATGCGTCATACGACGCGTCATCCTCACGCCAAAGCAAAGCCAGCGCCACGCATAAGAGCGCATCAGCGGCCGGCGGCGGTGTGCGTGGCGCCAACATTTTGCGCAATGCCTGTGCGCGCCCCAATGAGCGCAACACCTGAAAACTCAGGGCCTGTACGCCCGGCCGAATTCGCACTGGAACCGCCTCCAGCGCAGCGGTGCCGGACCGCCCCTGGCGAATCGACTGCACCACCGTGGTCACCACTTGCAACTGTTGCCACAGGGGTGGCTGCCGATCATCCGTATTCATTAATTTATAATAAAAAACGCCTCAAGCCCATATAGAACGGGCGTGAGGCGCTATATTTTAAGTAGCAGCTATTTATTCAGCCGCTGCGTCTTCGCTCTGCACCGCTTCGCTTTCACCGGCCAACTCGGCGGCTTCAGCTTCGGAAATAGCCCGACGCTCGGCATCGTCCATGTTTTCGCGAACCTTGCGTGCCTCGTGGTAGGCCATGCCGGTACCCGCTGGAATCAGGCGACCCACAATCACGTTTTCTTTCAAGCCGCGCAAGCCATCGCGCTTGCCCATGATGGCCGCTTCAGTCAAGACACGGGTCGTTTCCTGGAAGGAAGCCGCGCTGATGAAGCTGTCGGTGGACAGCGATGCCTTGGTGATACCCAGCAGCAAGTTGGTAAACACCGCAGGAATCTTGCCGTCGGCACGCAAAGCGTCGTTGGTGTTGAGCATTTCCGAGCGTTCAACCTGTTCACCATTGATATAGGTTGAGTCACCCGCAGCTTCGACCACGACCCGGCGCAGCATCTGACGAACAATCACTTCGATGTGCTTGTCGTTGATCTTCACGCCCTGCAGGCGGTACACGTCCTGAACTTCATCGACGATGTAGCGCGCCAATTCTTCGGCACCCAGCAAGCGCAAGATGTCTTGTGGATCGGCCGGGCCGTCCACCACGGACTCGCCCTTGTTGACCACTTGACCCTCGTGCACCAGGATGTTCTTTTCCTTAGGAATAAGCTCGTCCCAGACCTTGCCTTCCGGATCGGTAATCTGCAGGCGAATCTTGCCTTTGGTTTCCTTGCCGAACGAGATGGTGCCAGTCATTTCAGCCAGCATGCCCTTGTCTTTGGGTGAGCGGGCTTCAAACAGTTCGGCCACGCGCGGCAGACCGCCGGTAATGTCGCGGGTCTTTTGACCTTCGACCGGGATACGGGCCAACACTTCGCCGGGGCCGACATCGAGACCGTCGCGCACCTGCACCAGCGAGCCCACCGGGAAACCGATCGTCACAGAGTGGTCAGTACCTGGAATCTTGACTTCGTTGCCAGTCGCATCAATCAGCTTGACCTGCGGACGAACCACCTTGGCAGCGCCGCGGCGTTTCGGATCAATCACCACAAGGGTCGACAAGCCAGTGACCTCGTCAACCTGACGGGCTACCGTCAAGCCTTCTTCCACATTTTCGAAACGTGCCTTACCGGCGAATTCCGTGATGATGGGGCGGGTCAGAGGGTCCCAGTTGGCCAAAATCGTTCCGGCCTTGACGACTTGATCAGCTTTGACCGTCAAAATCGCACCGTACGGCACTTTATGACGCTCACGTTCACGGCTATGCTCGTCGTGAATGATGATCTCGCCTGAGCGGGAAATCACCACCAGTTCACCCTTGCCATTGGTCACATAGCGCATGGTGGCATTGAAGCCGATGCTGCCGTTGGACTTGGCTTCGACGCTGGAGGCAATGGCCGCACGCGATGCCGCACCGCCAATGTGGAAGGTGCGCATGGTCAACTGGGTGCCAGGCTCGCCGATCGATTGCGCAGCAATCACGCCGACCGCCTCGCCACCGTTGACCAAGCCGCCACGTCCCAGATCACGGCCATAGCACCGAGCACAGATGCCAAAGCGTGTTTCGCAGGTCAGCGCCGTACGGACTTTGACCTCATCGACGCCGGCTACTTCCAGCACGTCGATCATGTCTTCATCCAACATGGTACCCGCCGGGGCCAGCACAGACCGGTTTTCCGGATGCAGGATGTCGTCGGCTGCGGTCCGACCCAAAATACGATCACGCAGCGATTCAATGGTTTCGCCACCTTCGACAATAGCGCGCATCAAGTAACCGGCGTGGGTACCGCAATCCTGCTCGGTGACGACCAAGTCTTGCGTCACGTCCACCAAACGACGGGTCAGGTAACCCGAGTTCGCCGTTTTCAATGCAGTATCAGCCAAACCTTTACGCGCACCGTGGGTGGAGATGAAGTACTCCAGCACGTTCAAGCCTTCGCGGAAATTGGCGGTAATGGGGGTCTCAATGATCGAGCCATCGGGCTTGGCCATCAAACCGCGCATACCCGCCACCTGGCGAATCTGGGCTGGAGAACCACGGGCACCAGAGTCAGCCATCATGTAAATGGAATTAAACGACTCTTGCGGCACCTCGTTGCCATGGCGATCAATGACGGTCTCTTTGGAGAGCTGACCCATCATCACCTTGGACACCTCATCGCCCGCCTTGCCCCAGATGTCAACCACCTTGTTGTAGCGTTCACCGGCTGTGACCAGGCCCGAGGTGTATTGCTTGGCAATCTCTTTCACTTCTTTTTCGGCACGCTCAATGATGCCCGGCTTTTCGGTCGGCACCAGCATGTCTTCAATACAAATCGAGATGCCGGCGCGGGTAGCCAAACGGAAACCATATTGCAGCAGCTTATCGGCAAATATCACGGTTTCTTTCAAACCACATTTGCGGAACGAGACGTTGATCAGGCGAGAAATTTCTTTCTTCTTCAAGGCCTTGTTGATGTACGCAAACGGCAA
>JBBQZI010000024.1:0-20960 GCA_038207855.1 Burkholderiales bacterium | reverse complement strand
AACCAATGGCCTTTTGTCCAATCATTTCGGGGTGATTGAGCCGCTAAAGTTTTTATTAATAACCATAGCGCGAGGAGGTAGAGGGCAAGACGACCGATGGCTGAGACAGCGGTTCCTAAACTGACAGATATCGTCGCGAAGTAGACAATCAACAACCTCGGGTTGATCATGCCTTGGCTAGGTAAGGCATTGTGTTGGCTGTTCATGGAAATGGTTACTTAAATTTGGATGTCCACGCTGAACACATTCAACGTCAACAATCGACGTACTGACTGCGCCCGGCATGCATTATCAGGGCTTGAATTGCCGCAACTTTGATTGCCTGCTTGCCCTTCAGCTATGCTCAGGGTCAGATTTGAAGTTTTAAAGTGGTCGAATTGTTCAAGTTAAGCGTCATCATCATCACAAAAAACGAGGCCGACAACATTCAGGCATGCTTGGAATCGGTTGCATTCGCGCATCAAATTGTTGTCTTGGACTCGGGCAGCACAGACGCGACGATCCAGTTGGCTCGTGCGCAAGGTGTTGAGGTTCATTCGGCAGAGGATTGGCCCGGATTTGGCCCGCAGAAGAACCGGGCGCTCGCTTTGGCGACTGGCGATTGGGTGTTGTCTATCGATGCGGATGAGCGTGTATCGGAAGATTTGGCGCATGAAATTCAAAAAGTTGTGCCGAGCTCAAGCAAAGCTGCGTATGAAATTCCGCGCTTGACACAGTTTTGTGGGCAATGGATTCACCATTGTGGTTGGACCCCTGATCATGTGCTGCGTTTGTTCAGGCGTGGCACTGCCAGTTTTAGTGATGATTTGGTGCATGAACGTGTCTTGCTTGAGCCCAATGTCAAAATAGAGCGCTTGCATTCTCCATTGCTGCACTTCAGTTATCCAACGCCCGTCCATTACTGGCGCAAATTGGAGCAATATAGTCAGGCTTGGGCGCAACAACGGTTGCTCAAAGGGCAGCAGGTGTCGATGGGTAGGGCGGGGCTGGCCGGTGTGGTGGCTTTTTTAAGAAGCTATTTTTTTCGATTGGGCTTCCTGGATGGCGCGATGGGCTTCGCTGTGTGTACCATGCAAGCCCAAGCTGCTTTTGGTAAATATTTCGCTTTGTATTGTTTGAATCAGAAAAATGACTCGCCGACTATCTAACACCATCAGCCAGTTTTTAGTGGCGTTTTCGCTACTGATTTGCGGCATCTCCGCCTTCGCCCAATTCCGCGTCGAAGTCGCAGGCGTGGGCTTGACGCAAGTTCCCATCAGCATTGCGCCATTTCGTGGGCAAGATGCGGTCACGCAAAAAATTTCCGACATCGTGAAGGCCGATTTGGAGCGCAGTGGCCAGTTTCGTGCCGTCAACGCCACTTTGGGTGCTCTGGACGAACTCACCAAGCCTGATTTATCAATCTTGCGCCAAGCAGGTTCTGATGCACTGGTGTCCGGCAGCGTCTCAAAATTGGCTGACGGCCGCTTCGATGTGCGTTTTCGGGTTTGGGATGCTGTCAAGGGTCAGGATCTGGGCGGTCAAAGTTTTGTCGTTGGAACCGGGGACTTGCGCTTGGCGGCACATAGAACAGCAGATTACGTTTACGAAAAATTGACCGGCGAAAAAGGTGTCTTTTCCACCCGTATGGCGTACGTCACCAAGGCGGGCCCACGTTATCAGTTGTGGGTGGCAGATGCCGATGGAGAAAACCCGCAATCTGCTTTAGCGAGCCCGGAGCCTATTATTTCGCCTGCTTGGTCGCCGGACGGTAATCAACTGGCATATGTTTCGTTTGAATCCCGCAAGCCGGTGGTGTATGTTCACAATGTTTCGACTGGAAAACGTCGACTCATTGCCAATTTCAAAGGCTCCAACAGCGCACCAGCTTGGTCGCCAGACGGAAAGGCGTTGGCTGTGACCCTTAGCCGTGATGGCGGTTCTCAACTTTTTGTGTTGAATGCGTTGGGTGGCGATCCGCGCCGCTTGATTCAATCTGGCAGTATCGACACCGAACCGGTTTTTTCGCCGAATGGTCAGACCATTTATTTTGTCAGTGACCGAGGCGGCTCACCCCAGATTTACAAGGTTTCGGTGAGTGGGCAAGGTGTTGAGCGCGTCACGTTTACGGGTGCTTACAACATTTCGCCAGCGATCAGTCCGGACGGTCGATGGCTGGCTTATATTTCCCGGATTGGTGGTGCTTTTAAGTTGCAGTTGATGGATATTGCCAGTGGGGATGTCAAGGGGATCACGGACACGGGTGCGGATGAAAGCCCCAGCTTTGCGCCCAATAGCAAGCTGGTGGTTTACGCTACCAACCAACAAGGGCGTGAGGCCTTGATGACTTCAACGCTTGATGGCAAGGTAAAAGCCAAGCTGAATGGGCAAAATGGCGATATTCGCGAGCCCGACTGGGGCCCGTTTTATAAACAGTAGTTTTTTGGAGTTTTCATGAATAAATATTTGTTGGCTTTTTTTGTCTCGTTGTTGGTCGGTTGCGGCTCCACCGTTCCCCTATCAGACGTGCCGGTTGTTGATGCGAATGCAACAACGGTTGCTGGTGCTGGTGCTGGTTCGGGTGCCCAGAGTGCTGGTGCGTCAGGCAGTGGCGTGATGCCAGTCGATTTGGGCGGCAGCGCAATGCAGGCTAATGCACCGTCAGAGGCGAAAATCGTTTACTTTGACTATGACAGCTTCGTGATCAAGCCTGAGTACCAGTCTTTGATCGAGGCGCACGCCCGTTTTCTCAAAAGCCAGTCAACGCGCAAGGTGGCGATTGAAGGACACACGGATGAAACGGGTGGACGTGAGTACAACCTGGCATTAGGACAAAAACGCGCGGATGCCGTGCGCAACGCCTTGACGCTTCTGGGTGTCCCGCAAAACCAAATGGAATCGGTTAGCTTTGGCAAGGAAAAGCCCGCTGCTACCGGATCAGATGAAGCGGTCTATGCTAAAAACCGCCGGACTGAGATCCGTTACCAATGACCGTGACAAACGTGATGCAAATGCAGTTGTTCAAATTAGCCGGTATCTGTTTCGTTGGGCTGCTGACTGTCACTGGTGCCAATGCAGCTTTGTTTGAAGACGATGAAGCCCGCCGGGCGATACTTGATTTACGTCAGCGTGTCGAGGCACTTCGGTCTGATTCTGATCAAGTCAAAAAATTATCGGAAGAAGAGAATTCTGGGCGTGGGAAAAGCTTGCTTGATTTGCAGCGCCAAATTGAAATGTTACGAACAGAAATTGCATCGTTGCGTGGGGCTAACGAGGAATTTTCGCGCGAGTTGGCGGATGTTCAACGGCAGCAAAAAGATCAGGCAGCGGCCCTTAACGATCGCATGAGCAAATTTGAGCCGATCAAAGTGACGGTTGATGGCGTTGACTTTTTGGTGGAACCCGCAGAAAAACGTGACTTCGAAGCTGCCTTGGCGGTCTTCAGAAAAGGTGACTTTGCCGGCTCTCAGGCTTTTTTTGTGGCTTTCATTGGCCGCTATCCAAGTAGCCAGTATGTGTCGTCAGCGTTGTTCTGGTTGGGCAATGCGCAATACGCAACGCGCGATTACAAAGAAGCCATCATTAACTTCAGAGCACTGATTGCCAAAAATTCGGAGAACATGCGTGCCCCTGAAGCAGTTCTGTCCATCGCCAATTGTCAGCTTGAGCTGAAAGACGCAAAAGGTGCGCGCAAAACTTTGGCTGACCTGATCAAGGCCTATCCGCAATCTGAAGCTGCTGTGGCCGCCAAGGAACGTCTGGCCGCCATGAAGTGAACGGCCGCGGTTCGTGAACTGGGGTTTTATATGACGGCAGATCGGCGGTTTGGTGGAATAGAACGCCTGTTTGGCGTGACAGGAGCGCGGCAAATTGGCGCTTCTCATGTGGCTGTCATCGGGCTGGGGGGGGTGGGCTCCTGGGCCGCTGAGTCGCTGGCGCGTAGTGGTGTCGGCAAGCTGACGCTGATTGACTTGGATCACATCGCAGAGTCAAATATTAACCGGCAGATTCACGCCACGGATGACAGTTTGGGACAGGCTAAAGTGCTGGCTATGCGGGAGCGTATTCACAGCTTCTTTCCAAGCTGCACTGTTTCATGCATTGAAGAATTTGTTGAGTCGGCCAATTGGCCGGCTGTGTTGCCCCTGGGGGTTGACGCTGTGATTGATGCCTGTGACCAGATTCATGCCAAAGTAGCGATGGCGGCCTGGGCGGCAACTCAAAAAACTTTTTTTGTTTCGGTTGGTGCTGCTGGGGGCAAGCGCCAAGCGCATCTAACTGATGTTGGTGACTTGAGTGCGGTGACGCATGATCCGTTGTTGGCAAAAATGCGTTATCGGCTTCGCAAAGAGTATGCCGCGCCACGTGACAATAAAAAAATGGGAATCTGCTGTGTGTTCAGCCGTGAAGCCGTTGCACCGCCGGATGCTTCGTGCGGTGTGTCTGGTGACGGATCACTGAACTGCAGCGGCTTTGGCTCACTGGTTACTGTGACCGCCAGTTTTGGTCAATGCGCCGCTGGGTACATTTTGAATCAATTAGCTGGCCATCAAGCAAAGTAGGCTTGAAAATGTATATAATTCAAGGCTTGGACAAACAGAAATAAATTGCTGTTTGGGATGTTAGCTCAGTTGGTAGAGCAGCGGACTTTTAATCCGTTTGTCGTGGGTTCGACCCCCGCACATCCCACCAAACCAATTTAAAAGCCTGTCTCCGTGACAGGCTTTTTTTTACCTGTGTGCGCCCAGCATGGGCTCACTCCTACGGGTGCAAGTCCCGTCGCAAGTTGATCACAGCGAGGGAAGCACAAGCGCAACTGCATCAGGGCGACCGAGTGTGGGGAGGAAGCGTGGAGCATAAATTGCGAGCCGATGAACAAGAACTGGATAAAAGGCGCTGCCAAACAGGGCGAGCGGGCGATATACCGCGAAGCTCTCGTGATCAAGGCGACGTGGCGTAGATCCGGCGGTTGTGCAATGAAGGAGTGCGTTCTTACTTGGGGAGATCTCGCTTCATGCCTGAAAGGGCGACAGGGCAACCTGGAGCGAGAAGTCAGCAGAGGTCGTAGTAGTTGCGCACGGGGCCCTCAAGGCCAGAAGTATGCAGCGAAGGGCCAAACGAGAAGGAGTCATTGAGCCCATGTCGATGTCAAAGGCGGTATTGCGTCAGATGCCCGCTGCAGCGAGGCGGGTGGCAGTAGCGCGCGGTGAAGCTGCGCGTGCCCCCACCAGTGACGAAGCCTGCGACCCGCGATGTGACAAGGCCAAGATGGGGGCCAGCGCGAGTTGGGCATCCCGACGGTCGTGGATCGACTGATCCAAGCATTGCTACAAGTGTTGCAGCCAATTCTGGACCCCACATTCAGCGAGTACAGCTACGGCTTTCGACCCGGACGCAGTGCGCACCAAGCGGTGCTGACTTGGGGTTTTGCCAAAGCGGCAAAGGCGTACGTGCAGTCCGGCAAAAGAGTCGTGGTTGACGTTGACCTGGAGAAGTTCTTCGACCGGGTCAACCATGACATCCTGATTGACCGCCTGGGCAGACGCATAGACGATGCTGGAGCGATCCGGCTGATTCGTGCGTACCTCAACAGCGGCATCATGGCGGGTGGCGTGGTGCTACAGCGAGATAAAGGCACGCCGCAAGGTGGGCCACTGAGCCCGCTGCTGGCAAACGTCTTGCTTGATGAAGTTGATAAAGAATTGGAGCGGCGCGGGCACAGCTTCGCACGGTATGCCGATGACTGTAACGTCTACGTTCACAGTCGACGTGCGGGAGAGCGGGTGATGGCCTTGCTGGTGAGTATGTATGCAAAACTGCATCTGCAGGTTAACGAAGCCAAAAGCGCGGTGGCAAGCGTCTTCGATTGCCAAGTTTCTGGGCTACAGCTTATGGATGGCCAAGGGTGCAGAGGTCAAGTTCAAGGTGGCAGCCAAACCCATGGCTGAGTTCAAGCAACGTATCAGGCAGCTGACACGGCGCTCGGGTGGGCGCAGCATGGGTGAAGTGGTGCGGCGATTGCGGCCCTATATGTTGGGTTGGAAGGCTTATTTCGGGTTGGCGCAAACACCAAAAGTCTGGCGAACGCTGGACGAATGGTTGCGCCACAGGCTCAGAGCCATACAACTCAAGCATTGGAAACGTGGCAAAACCATGTTCCGTGAACTCCTTGCAATGGGAGCCAGCGTTGACGTTGCCGCACAGGTGGCTGGGAATTCCAGGCGCTGGTGGCACAACAGCGACAGGTTGCTCAAAACCGTATTGACGATTGCGTACTTCGATTGACTTGGAGTGCCCCGACTCTCATGACCTCAACTTCCCGAACCGCCCGGTGCGGATCCGCATGCCGGGTGGTGTGGCAGGGGCGCAGTCTATGGACTGCCCCCTATGCCGATTCTCGTATTTGGGGTCGTTCCCGCAACCTTCTAAATCCTGGTAGCTTCTGCTGATGGTTATTCCCATTGCACCTCGTTTGGACCCCCGCTCGGTGCCTGTGAGTCGCATCGACCAGCATCTTGCTGCAGTGGCACCGCCTGTGTTTGAGCCACAGGCTTTGCGAGCACGATTTGCCCAGCCGCCGGCTTGGCAGCCAGAATTTCTGGAAGAGAAAAAATTTATGGATCGCCCGCCCATGCACGCGGCGGTTCTGATTCCCATCGTGATGCGAAGCGAGCCAACAATTTTATTAACGCTGCGCACTGAGCATTTGTCCACACATTCCGGTCAGATCGCTTTCCCTGGCGGCAAGCTTGATGCTGGTGATGCCGATGCGGCGGCGGCGGCCTTGCGTGAGGCGTATGAAGAAGTCGGTTTATCTGCCAATTTTATTGAAGTGCTGGGTCAGTTGCCAATCTACACCACAGGCGCGGCTTTCATGGTGACGCCAGTAGTGGCCTTGGTTCAGCCTGGTTTTGTTTTGCAGCCCAATGCGTATGAGGTGGCGGATGTGTTTGAAGTGCCCTTGCATTTTTTGATGAATCCGGCGCACCACCGTCATCACCAGGCACATTGGCAAGGCGTGCAACGGGAGTGGCTGTCCATGCCTTATCAGGATGGCCCGAATGAGCGGTTTATCTGGGGTGCCACAGCCGGCATGTTGCGTAACTTTTATCATTTTTTGGCGGCTTGAGCGGTACTGCCGCTATGATGTTTGCATGAGCTTTATCTCGGTCCTTTTTGCGCTGTTGCTTGAGCAAGTGCGCCCCCTGTCACGCGGCAACCCCCTGCATGCTTTTGTACGCAACTGGGTACGCTGGTGTTCCCGCAGTTTTGATGCTGGCAAACCCCGGCATGGCTGGCTAACTTGGGGTGTTGCGGTGCTTGTCCCCAGCGTTGTTTCATTGGCGATATTCCTGTTGCTCAATCGCTATCTTGGCTGGCCCTTTGCGGTGGTCTGGAGTGCACTGGTGTTGTATGCATCGCTAGGATTCAGGCAATTCAGTTTTCATTTCACACAGATTCGTGATGCGTTGGCCGAAGACGATGAGACCAGGGCCCGCACGCTGCTGGCCGACTGGCAGCAAATTGATGTTCAAGCCATGCCGGGCAACGAAATTGTGGGCAAGGTGATTGAGTTTTCAGTGCTCGCGGCACACCGCCATGTTTTTGGCGTTTTGGCCTGGTTTTCGGTGTTGGCCGCTTTTGGTCTGGGGCCAACCGGGGCGGTTTTGTACCGGCTGGCTGAGTTTGTCGCGCGCTATTGGCTGCACCAAAGTAAAAAGCACCATCAACCCGTCAGCAGGGCGCTACAAGACAATGCCCGTGCCGCCTGGATGCTGATTGACTGGCTGCCCGCCCGCATGACTGCGATAAGTTTTGCTGTCGTTGGCAATTTTGAAGAAGCCATTGATGGTTGGCGGAGTTACGCCGCGCAAGGCGGCACCAGTAATGACTCCCTGGTGTTGGCTGCTACAGCCGGCGCGGTAAATATTCATTTATCCGGGGTGCTCGCCGGCGGGGCTGGCGGAACTGACGGGGATGGCGATGGCCTGGCACATGCCGGGTCGACCCCCCGCGAGAATCGTGTTGCCAATGGTTCTGTGCGACGCCCTAATCCGGAGTTGGCGCACTTGGCGATTGTTGTGGGCCTGGTTTGGCGCACTGTGGTGATGTGGATCGTGCTGCTAGCACTGTTGACACTGGCGCGCTTGCTTGGTTAGTTATTTAAGCAATAAAGCCTTCTAGCCCATGTATTATTTGCCTGAGCAGCTATTAAATTTAAAGTGATCGCTACCGTGCAAACGTGTTTTTACAGTCCGGTGGTGGCGCAACTGGTGCCCTATGCGCCGGGTGAACAACCGAAAATCCAGAACCTGGTCAAGCTCAATACCAACGAAAATCCGTACCCGCCATCGCCGCGGGTGATCACTGCCATCACCCATGCGGCACAGTACGGCTTGCAGCTGTACCCGGACCCTGACGCAACGGCGCTGCGCCAAGCGATTGCGACACACCATGGCCTGGCGGACAAACATGTATTTTTGGGCAATGGTTCCGACGAAGTATTGGCGCACGCATTTTTTGCTTTTTTCCAGCAGGGCTGTCCGTTGTTGATGCCCGACATCAGCTATAGCTTCTATCAGGCGTACTGCGCTCTGTATGGTATTGCCGCGCAAACCGTGGCGCTGACCGATGACATGCGCATCAAGATTGATGACTACGCCGGTTCAGCAGGCTTATCGGTGGCCGGCGTGGTCATTGCCAATCCAAATGCGCCCACCGGCATTGGTTTACCCCTGGATGCCATTGAAGCCCTGCTGCAGATGCACCCGCAACGGGTTGTGCTGGTGGATGAGGCCTATGTGGATTTTGGTGGCGAAAGTGCCATCGGATTAATTGCACGCTACCCAAACCTGCTGGTGGTACACACGCTGTCCAAATCGCGTTCGCTGGCCGGATTGCGCGTTGGCTATGCCTGCGGTCAGGCGCACCTGATTGAGGCGCTGGAGCGCGTTAAAAACAGTTTTAACTCGTATCCACTGGATCGTCTGGCCATTGCGGGCGGTGTAGCGGCGTTTGAAGACGTGGCCTACTTTGAGCAGACGCGTCAGGCTGTGATGAGCAGCCGCGAAGGCCTGGTGCTGTCGCTGGAAGACCTCGGGTTTGCAGTGTTGCCGTCGCAAGCCAATTTTGTTTTCGTGCGGCATCCGATGCGCGATGCTGCGGACATTGCGGCACAACTGCGCACACGCGCTGTGCTGGTGCGCCACTTCAAGCAGCCTCGCATTGACCAGTACCTGCGCATCAGTGTGGGTGCGCCAGCTCAGTGCGACGCATTGATTCAGGCTTTGACTGAGCTACTGTCCGTCAGTAGCGTCGTATCTGTTTGAGCTCGGCATACAAATCACTATAAATTTTATAGCGATTAACGCTTACTGCACCTTGGCTACCGTCTGATTTGACAGCAGAAATAACACCACAGCCCGGCTCGTGCAAATGGCTGCAGTTGTAGAACTTGCAGTGTGAGACATGCGGTTTGATGTCAGGCATGTAGGCGGCCAGCTGCGCCGGGTCAATGTGGTTTAGGCCAAACTCCTGAAACCCCGGGGAATCCAGCAGTGCGGTGGTTTTGTCTGCATCTACCCAATACCAGGTGGTGCTGGTGGTGGTGTGCTTGCCCGCGTTGAGAGCTTGCGACAACTCGCCGGTCAGTATCAACGCACCCGGAATCAGGCAATTGATCAGCGTGCTTTTGCCAGCGCCCGAGGGGCCCAGTACCAGCGTGGTTTTGCCGCTCAGGCGCTGCATCAGTGCGTCGCGGTCAGCCACGCTGTTGTTGGTCATGGACAGTGGCAGCACGTCGTAACCCATTTGCCGGTAGGGCAGTAGCCAGGCCCAAGCGCGGGCAAAGGGCTCGGTCAGATCGCTTTTATTGAGAGCAATGATGGGCGTGATGTGCTGCTCTTCGGCGGCAATCAGCGCGCGTGACAACTGGCTGCTGGAAAACTCGGGCTCGGCGGCAATGAAGATCAGCACCTGATCCAGGTTGGCAGCAAACGACTTGGTGCGTACCTCGTCCTGGCGGTAAAACAGGTTGCGCCGAGGCTCTATTTTCTCGATCGTTCCTTCGTCTTGCGAGGCTTGCCACAGCACCCGGTCGCCCACTACCCCGGTACTTTTCTTCCCGCGTGAGTGACAAATCAAGCGCTCGCCAGAGGCGTTTTCCACCAGGAAATGGCGACCATAGTTGGCCACGATCAAGCCAGGCTCAAGTTTGGCGCTTGCGTTGGCGCCAGGATTGCTTTTGGCCATCAGGCGGGCCGACAAGTGGTGTTCATGTCAGCAGGGCATCGACGCGCGCGGCGCAGTCGAAGTCGGCCGCGCTGATGCCCCCCACGTCATGCGTATGCCAGCGCACCACGCAGCGGTTGAAATGCACCGACAAATCCGGGTGATGGTCTTGCGCGTTGGCGATGAAAGCCACGGCATTCACAAACGCTATCGTCTGGTAATAGTTGGCAAAAGAATAAGTCTTTTCAATGGCCACCTGCGCGTCATCGCCGGTGAGTTTCCAGCCTTCCAGTTTGGCTAAATTTGCTACTATTTCAGTAGCTGTCTGCGCACGTTTCATAAGGGCTAGAGGCATATTTCTTTTAAATTAGTTAAACCCCAGCGGGGCTGGTCTGCATACGCGCCAAGCGCTCGGAGGCACCCGGATGCGAGTAATAAAACGCCACATACAGTGGGTCAGGCGTCAGCGTTGACGCGTTGTCTTCGTAGAGTTTGAGCAACGCGGTTGACAAATCCTGGCCGCTGGTTTGGGCGACCGCATAGGCATCGGCTTCAAACTCGTGTTTGCGGGAAAACTGGGCAAAGATGGGGGCAATGAAAAAGCTGAACACCGGCATTGCCAGCATGAACAACAGCAGCGCCAGCGCGTCATTGGGTGCCCCAATGTTGGGCTGTACACCCAGGCCAGCGTAAAACCAGATCTGCTGCGCCAGCCAGCCCAACAAGGCAAAGCCCAGCAGACTCAGGGCAAACATCGACAGGATGCGCTTGATGATGTGCTTGTGTTTGAAGTGGCCCAACTCATGGGCTAGCACCGCATCAACCTCGGGTGCGCTAAGCTTGGACAGCAGGGTGTCATAAAACACCACCCGTTTGGCCGCGCCAAAACCGGTGAAATAGGCGTTGGCGTGCGCGCTGCGCTTGCTGCCATCCATCACAAACAGACCCTTGGCAGAAAAGCCACAACGCTGCATCAACGCTGTGACACGGGCTTTCAGGGTGGCATCTTCAAGCGGGGTGAATTTGTTGAACATGGGCGCAATCAGCGTCGGATAAATCACCAGCAGCAGCAGGTTGAAACCCATCCAGACGCACCAGGCCCACAGCCACCACAGACCGCCGCTGGCGGCCATCATCCACAAAATCAGCGCGGCAATCGGCAGGCCGATGGCTGTCCCCATCAAACTTGATTTGAGCAAGTCAGCCAGCCAGAGCTTGGGCGTCATTTTGTTGAAGCCAAAGCGTTCTTCAAGCACAAAGGTCTGGTACAGCGACAGCGGTAAATCAATTATGCCGTTGATCAGCACAAAGGCTGCCAGCAGCGTTAACTGCTGCACCATGCCGGAGCCCAGCCATTGCATCAGCGCCAGGTTCAGCGCTGACAGGCCACCCAGTAGCGTCCATCCCAACAGCACAGCGGTGCCCAGCGCCATTTCCAATAAACCCAGTCGCGCTTTGGTCAGTGTGTAGTCAGCTGCTTTCTGGTGTGCAGCCAGACTGATGGTTTGGGTAAAAGCGGCAGGCACCTGGCTGCGGTGCTGCGCTACGTGGCGGATCTGGCGGGAGCTGAGCCAGAATTTCAGCAACAAGCCGATGGCCAATGCGGCGGCAAAAGCCAAGGTTAACGATAACGACGGATCAGAAAGCAGGTTTGTGTCTAGCATGGCGGCGAAGTTTAGGGCATCAGCGACAATTTGAGCCATGAGCACCCCCAACACCCCCATTGAAACTGACACACTGGCCAAATCCGATCAAAACCTGGTCTGGCTCGATTGCGAAATGACCGGGCTCGACCCTGAAGTTGAACGCATTATCGAAATTGCCGTGGTGGTCACCGGCCCCAATCTGGAAAAGCGCACCGAAGGCCCGGTGTTGGTGATTCACCAGAGCGATGCCTTGCTCGATGGCATGGACAAGTGGAACAAAGGCACGCACGGCAAAAGCGGCCTGATTGACAAGGTGCGGGCCTCAACGGTGACAGAAGATGAGGCCACCGCACAAATCCTGGCGTTTTTAAGCCACTACGTGCTTAAGAATGGCGCACCGATGTGCGGCAACAGCATTGGGCAGGATCGACGCTTTCTGGCTAAATACATGCCCAAGCTGGAAGCGTTTTTTCATTACCGCAATGTGGATGTCAGCACCCTCAAGGAATTGTCCAAACGCTGGGCGCCGCTGGTCTACAAAGGCTTCAAAAAGAAGCAGCGCCACACTGCGCTGGCTGACGTGCATGAGTCGATTGACGAGCTGGAACACTACCGCGATCACTTCATCAAATTGCCCGGATGATTCATGGATTAATTCGGGAATAGGTAGAAACCCGAATCCGTGGCATAATCCGAGGCTGCGCTAAATTTAGAAGCGCATATTTGTACATCTCCCAACATTCACTGGGTCCAAAGTCATCCCGCAACCTCTGCAGGACGTGTCTTTAAAAGGGCCCCCAGCGCTGAAAAGTACTCAATGCAATGAGTCAGAGCCGGTTCCGTTTGATGGTTGATGTTTTTTAACCATAAACGGAGCACCCGCACAACGTGCGGCGCTCGCGTATGAAAGAAATCCATGACTGACGCTACTTTAGCGACAGGCGAATCTTCGTCTGTCGAAATTATTTCCAATGACATCAATGTGATTGCCCATGACGGCATCAACACGGCTGAGGCTGTAGTTGCAGCACCTGAGCCTGAGCTTCCCAATGGCTTTATTGCCTTGGGTCTGGCTCCGGAACTGATTGCCGCCGTGAAGGACCTGGGATTTACCCAGCCCACCACCGTGCAACTGAAAACCATTCCGTTGGCCATGCAAGGCCACAGTGCAGGTGCTGTCGATGCACGTTTCGTCGACCTGATGGTTTCCAGCCAGACTGGTAGCGGCAAGACCGCTGCATTTTTGCTGCCTGTGCTGCACACCCTGCTGACGCAGATGGCGCAAGCTGAAGCCAAAGAGCGCGCTGACTACGAGCAAAGCGTGGCTGACGCTGCGGCCAAGGGCGAAGCACCGCCAAAGCGCCCCAAGCGTAAAGATCCGACCAATGCCCGCAATTTCACAGCGCCAACCCCTGGTGCTCTGATTGTTTGCCCAACGCGCGAGTTGGCCCAGCAGGTAGCCCATGACGCGATCGACCTGGTACAACACTGCCGCGGTTTGCGCGTGGCTAACATCGTAGGCGGCATGCCGTACCAGCTGCAAATTGCCAAGCTGCAAAACGCCAATTTGGTGGTGGCTACGCCAGGCCGTTTGCTTGACTTGCAACGCTCGATGCAGATCAAGCTTGACCAAGTGCAATTTCTGGTGGTGGACGAAGCCGACCGCATGCTTGATCTGGGCTTCTCTGACGATCTGGCTGAGATCAACCAGCTCACCATCGGCCGCAAGCAAACCATGATGTTCAGTGCCACCTTTGCACCGCGCATTCAGCAACTTGCTGCCCGCGTCATGCGCGAGCCGCAACGCATCACCATCGACAGCCCGCAAGAAAAACACGCCAACATCAAGCAATCGCTGTTCTGGGCCGACAACGCTCAGCACAAACGCAAGCTGCTTGACCACTGGTTGCGTGATACCAGCATCAACCAGGCAATCGTTTTTGCCAGCACGCAAATTGAATGTGACGGCTTGGCCAATGATTTGCAGCAAGACGGCTTTGATGCCGTGGCCTTGCACGGCGCTTTGAGCCAAGGTTTGCGCAACCGTCGTTTGATGGCGCTGCGTCAGGGTCATGTGCAGATTCTGGTCGCCACCGATGTGGCTGCTCGCGGTCTGGACGTGCCCACCATCACCCACGTGTTCAACTTTGGCCTGCCCATGAAGGCAGAGGACTACACCCACCGCATTGGTCGTACCGGTCGTGCCGGTCGTGATGGTCTGGCTATCACGTTTGCCGAGTTCCGTGACCGTCGCAAGATTTTTGACATCGAAGCCTACAGCCGCCAGCCCATCAAGGCTGAAGTGGTGCCCGGCCTTGAGCCGCAACAACGCATGCCCGAGTCGCGTCCGAACAGCGGTTTTGGTGGCCGTGACAATCGCGGTGGTAACGACTTCAACTCCCGCGACCGCAAGTTCGGTGGTGGTGGTGCTGGACGCCCAGCGGGTGGTGGTTTTGGCGGAAACCGTGGCGGTTTCAGCGAGAGTCGCGGTGGTTTTGGCGGTGATAATCGCGGCGGTTTTGGTGATAGAAACGCCTCTGGTCCCCGTGTTGTAGGTGCTGGTGGCTATCAAAACAATAGCGGTGGTGGCTTCCCTCAGCGCGACGAGCGCCCCGCAGCACCGCGTGAAGGCTTCAGTTACGAGCGCAAAGGCGGTTTTAATGACCGTTTCGCTGGTGACCGCAATACTGCAGCGCCACGCGGAGATTTTGCCGATCGCAAGCCAGCATTTGCCAAGCCTGCCTTCAGCAAGCCAGCATTTGCCAAGCCCGCTGGTGGTGGTAAAGTGTTTGTGCCGCGCGATGCGCAAAAGCGTTTTTCGAAGACCGATCGTTGATTGATTGAATTCCAAAAAAGCCCACAGGTTCGCGCCTGTGGGCTTTTTTTATATTTCGACTTGTGGTGCCTCGATGCGCGAGACGCATTAACCGGTTCGTTTTTGCGCTCAGATGAGCGCCAGTTTGTGCTTTTCGATAGCTTAAGTTTGGCCTAAGTTTGCCGCCCTATCCTTGCAGCGCAAGTTGTCTCACCGTGATAGTCCGCAATGGACTTTTAGCCCAGCCTAATCCACTGGGCTTTTTTTGAACTAAATGCATTTCACGCTCTCGGAGTGGGATGAAAAGCCGAAAACTAGTTTCTGACCTGCTGCTGGTTGAACCTACTGCTGACATTGTCAAAGCCGCTAGGCAGACGCTGCGATTGACCCAGACCGAAGCGGGGCAACTTGTGGGCAAAAGAACAGAACATGCCTGGGGCAATTGGGAAACCGGCAAACGGCCAATGCCAGCGGCATCGTGGACGCTGTTTTGTCTGGCTACTGGGTTGCACCCCACTTACTTGGCCCGTAAGAGGCGCATTGACTTGGTACAAAACGATTACCGCAGTCTGTAAACAGTCTGTAAACAGTCTGTAAACAGTTTGTAAGAGCCAGAATACCCACCAAAGAGCAAGGGTTTGCAACTAAATTAATAGTAACAAACCCTTATCTGTATTGGTGCCGGAGAGATGAATCGAACACCCGACCTTCTCATTACGAATGAGCTGCTCTACCGACTGAGCTACACCGGCGTTAAAGAAGGCAAATTATAGCGGTGCCATCACGGTTTTCCGTAGTAACTGGTGATGCGCTCCACCTCATTTTTTGAGCCGAGAAAAACGCTGACACGTTCATGCAACTTGGTCGGTATGACATCGAGAATGCGTTGCTTGCCATTGGTGGCAGCCCCTCCGGCTTGCTCGACCAACCAGGCCATTGGGTTGGCCTCGTACATCAGCCGCAGTTTGCCGGGCTTTTCAGGCTCGCGACTGTCCCACGGGTACAGGAAGATGCCGCCGCGGGTCAGAATTCGGTGCACATCGGCCACCATGCTGCCAACCCAGCGCATATTGAAATCTTTGCTGCGCGGGCCCGTTGTGCCTTGCAGGCACTCGTCGATGTAGCGCTTGACGGGTGCGTCCCAATGGCGCTGGTTGCTCATGTTGATAGCAAATTCTTTGGTGTCTGCAGGAATTTGCAGGTTTTCCTGCGTCAATATAAAAGAGCCTTGCTCACGGTCCAGTGTGAATACGGCCACACCATCACCGACAGTCAGCACCAGTGTCGTCTGCGGGCCGAACACGCAGTAGCCAGCGGCCACCTGATTTGTGCCGCACTGGAAAAAGTCTTGCTCTGAAACGCCAACGCCCTCGGGCTTGACCAGCACGCTGAAGATGGTGCCAATGCTGACGTTCACGTCAATGTTGGATGAGCCATCCAGAGGATCAAACAGCAGCAGATATTCGCCTTGCGGGTAGCGGTTGGGCACCACGTGGATGCCTTCCATTTCTTCGCTGGCCATAGCCGCCAGGTGGCCGCCCCATTCGTTGGCTTCGATCAGTACCTCGTTGGCGATGATGTCGAGTTTTTTCTGCATTTCGCCTTGCACGTTTTCGCTCTCGGCACTGCCCATGACGTCACCCAGAGCACCCTTGCTAACGGCCTGGCTGATGCGCTTGCAAGCGCGGGCTACCACCTCCAGCAGAAGGCGTAATTCGGGTGGGATGTGGCCATCCTGGCGCTGCTGCTCCACCAGGTAACGGGTCAGTGAAATCTTTTTGGTCATGGTTGTCTCCGGGGTTGTTTTAGTCTGCCAGTGCACGGGTGATGACTTCGCGTACATCATTGCTCAGCTTGGTTTGACCCGCTACGCGCTTGAGGGCTTCGTGTGCCGCGTTGCGATAGGGCTCAGTGAGTTTTTTCCAACGGTCCAGCGCACGTGCCAGGCGTGCGGCCACTTGCGGGTTGATGGCATCGAGCGCGAGTACTTGCTCGCTCCAGAACAGGTAGCCGGTCGCATCGGCGCGGTGAAAAGCGCCCGGATTTGCGCTGCAATAGCTGAAGATCACACTGCGCGCGCGGTTGGGATTTTTCAGATTGAAGTCGCCATGCTTCATCATGGCACGAACCGCTGGCAGCACCTGGCCACCCCGGTCGGTGCAACCGGCTTGCAGTGCGAACCACTTGTCGAGCACCAGCGCTTCGTTTTTGAAAAGACTATGAAAACGCGCCAATGCGGGGGCGGCGAGCGCATGACCGCTGTGCACCAAGGCACCCAGTGCGTTGAAGCGGTCCGTCATGTTGTCGGCATCCTTGAACTGCTGATAGGCTTTGACGGGCCAGATGGCATCGCCCGAGTTGCGCGCGGCCAGACACAAGTAGCTCAAGCACATGCCGGCCAAGGCACGTCTGCCGCTGGAAAGCGTGTCGGGGCGATAGCCGTCGTTTTGACTATAGGTTTCAAATGCCCATTGCCAGTCAGGCAGCAAGGCGCTGGCCAACTGCTCGCGCATGGCCTCGCGCACTGCGTGAATGCGTTGTGGGTCTACTGCGTCCAACTGTTCAGCGATGTAGACCTCGGACGGCAGGGTGAGCACCAGTTCTTTGAAAGCTGCGTCCAGCGAAGGGTGACGCAAAATACTGCGCATCGCTTCAATATAAGCATCATTTAGGGGTTTAGCTCCCGTATCGCTTGCGTTAGTGGCTATTGAATCAATAGCGCTTCGAAGCGCCAGGCGTTGGCCGGCCTCCCATCGGTTAAACGGATCGGGGTCGCTGGCCAGCAGTGTCAGCAGCTGGCTGTCGGTGTAGGTAAAGTCCAGCATCACCGGGGCCGAAAAGCCGCGCAGAATGGACGGCACGGGCTCCTCCATTACATGCTCAAACGTGATCGTCTCGGTCGCCTGAGTCATGACGAACAGGTGGCTGTCACTGGCTGTGGCCGCGGTTCCTTGCACTTGGCAGGGCAGGGCAGCGCCGCTGATGCCAACCAGACCCATACTGACGGGTATGACAAATGGCTCCTTGGTCGGTTGCCCCGGTGTTGCCGGGCAGCTTTGGCTCAGGCTCAGGGTATAGGTTTGGGCCGCTGCATCGTAATGGCCAACGGCGTTGACGCGTGGCGTACCGGCCTGGCTATACCAGCGCTTGAACTGCGGCAGCAAACGTGCCAGCGCCGAGTCGGGGTTGGCATCGGCGATTGATTGGGCAAAATCGTCACAAGTGACGGCTTGTCCGTCATGGCGGGCAAAGTACAACGTCATGCCTTTGGCAAAACCGGCCCGACCCATCGGGTCGTTCGCACTTGCGACCAGGGTCTGCATCATGTGCACCAGCTCGGCCCCTTTTTCGTAGATGGTGACGGTGTAGAAGTTGTTGATCTCCAGGTACTGGTCCGGCCGCACCGGATGCGCCATCGGCCCCGCATCTTCCGGAAACTGCGCGGTGCGCAGCACCCGCACGTCCTCGATCCGCTTGACGGCGCGCGCCGACGCACCGCCTGCCAGGTCCTGCGAGAACTCCTGGTCGCGGAACACCGTCAGGCCTTCCTTCAGGCTCAGCTGGAACCAGTCGCGGCAAGTGACGCGGTTGCCAGTCCAGTTGTGGAAATACTCGTGGCCGACCACGCTCTCGATGTTGGCGTAGTCGGTGTCCGTTGCCGTGGCCTGGCTGGCCAGCACGTACTTGGTGTTGAAGATGTTCAGGCCCTTGTTTTCCATGGCGCCCATGTTGAAGTCGCTGGTGGCGACGATCATGAAGCGCTCCAGGTCGAGCGGCAGGCCAAAGCGCGCCTCGTCCCAGGCGACCGACGCCATCAGCGAATTCATGGCGTGCTCGGTCTTGTCGAGGTCGCCGGAACGCACGTAGACCTGCAACAGGTGATCGGTACCGCTGCGCGAGCGGATGCGCTGCTCCCGGCACACCAGCTGCCCCGCGACCAGCGCAAACAGGTAGCTGGGCTTGCGGTGCGGGTCCACCCATCTGGCGAAGTGGCGGCCCTCGTTGCCGGCGCCCTCCAGCTCGCCGTGCGCCACCAGGTTGCCATTGGACAGCAGCACCGGGTACTTCGTCTTGTCGGCGCGCAAGGTCACGGTGTAGCTGGCCATCACGTCCGGACGGTCCAGGAAATAGGTAATGCGGCGAAAGCCTTCTGCCTCGCACTGGGTGAAGAACGAATCGTTGCTCACGTACAGGCCCATCAACTGGGTGTTCTTGGCCGGTGCGCAGGTGGTGAAGATTTCCAGAGAGAAGGGCTCGGTGCCTTCGGGCAGGCTCTCCAGCACCATCTGGTGGCCTTCGAGTTTGAAGGAGGTGCCCTGGCCATTGAGCAGCACCCGCGCCACGTTCAGGTCTTCGCCATCGAGCCGCAGCGCCTGCGCCTCCACTTCGGGATTGCGGCGCAGCGTCATTCGATTGAGCACTCGCGTCTTGGCCGGGTCGAGGTCGAAACATAGTTCGACCGAGTCGATCCAGTAGGCCGGCGCGGTGTAGTCGGCGCGGTGGATCACGGTGCTTTGTCCTTCACGGAGCATGGTTGTCTTTCTTTTCAGGCTTGGGCGCTTAAATCAAGCACGGGAATGGTTGCTTCGCGTGCGGCTTGCAGCAGCTGTCGATCGGCCGACACCATCAGCGCCGCGCCAGTGGCCTTGGCACAGGCCAGATGAAGCGCGTCCAGCGTTGCCAGCGGCGACTCGAGCGTGTCGATCAACTCGCCGGCTAGATTGAATGTGGCGGCGTCGATGGCGTGGAAGCGCAATGCGCCACTGGCGATTTCCTGCAGCAACTGTCCGGTGGCCGCCTGCACGAAAACCCGGTCGATCATGCGCTCCCGGAGGCGACGCTTCATGACCGATCTGAATTCGGTGATCGTGAGCGAAGAAATCGTGAGCCGATGCGCGCCGGATTGGGCAAAGCCGTCCATCTCGGACGAGCCGTTCTCCGGCAGGAACCGCTTGATGAAAGCGCTGGTGTCGACGTAGGCAATGGGCATCAGGTTCCACGCCGGTCACGGTCGTCGCGGATCGCGTCGGTCGAATCAGGCAGGACATGGCCAATGCGCTCCCGCAGCCATTGCAGTGAGTGCAGCCGGGGAGCAGACTCCACCGGGAGGATTCGCGCGATAGCCTCCCCATTGGACACCAGCAAGATCTCGTGCTCAGTCTCCAGCGTCTCTGCGAGACGGGGAATGGCCGATCGCAGCTCACGGACGTTGATGATCTTCATCGTGACACCATTTTAAGAGATGTGACACGCAGAATATGGCGGCATCAGACGCCCTGCTTCAGGCTGGCTTCGATGAAGACATCGAGATCGCCATCGAGCACCTTCTGCGTGGCGGATACTTCGACGTTGGTGCGAAGGTCCTTGATCCGGCTGTTGTCCAGCACGTAGCTGCGGATCTGGTGACCCCAGCCCACGTCGCTCTTGGTGTCCTCGAGCTTCTGCTGCTCCTCCTGGCGCTTGCGCATCTCGAAGTCGTAGAGCTTGGAGCGCAGCCGCTGCCAGGCGATGTCGCGGTTGCCGTGCTGGCTGCGCCCGTCCTGGCACTGCACGACGAGGCCGGTGGGCAGGTGCGTGAGCCGCACTGCCGAATCGGTCTTGTTGATGTGCTGTCCGCCCGCGCCGGAAGCACGGTAGGTGTCGGTGCGCACATCCGACGGGTTGATGTTGATCTCGATCGAATCGTCGATCTCGGGATAGACGAAGACCGACGCGAACGAGGTATGGCGCCCGCCCGAGGAGTCGAAGGGTGACTTGCGCACCAGGCGGTGCACGCCGGTCTCGGTGCGCAGCAGGCCGTAGGCGTACTCGCCCTCGACGCGGATCGTGGCGCCCTTGATGCCGGCCGTGTCGCCGGCGGTTTCGTCTTCAATCTGCGTCTTGAAGCCCTTGCGCTCGCAATACTTCAGGTACTGGCGGAGCAGCATGCCGGCCCAGTCGCAGGCCTCCGTGCCACCGGCACCGGCCTGGATGTCGACGAAGCAGTTCAGCGGATCGGCCGGGTTGTTGAACATCCGGCGGAATTCCATCTGCTCGACGGTTTCCTGCAGTTTGGCGGCGTCCACTTCGATGGCTTCGAGCCCGGCGAAGTCATCCTCGGCCTTGCTCATCTCGAACAGCTCGAGGTTGTCCGACAGGTTGGACGTCAAGTGGTCAATCGTCTGAACGACGTTTTCCAGCGTGCGTTTCTCCTTGCCCAGGTCCTGCGCCCGCTTCGGCTCATTCCAGACCGTCGGGTTCTCCAGGGCGGCGTTGACTTCGTTCAGTCGCAGTGCTTTGCGGTCGTAGTC
>JBBQZI010000023.1:0-21721 GCA_038207855.1 Burkholderiales bacterium | reverse complement strand
ATTGATGGCCAGGATGATTTTCAGAGTTCGGCTCATACCCAGCCCCAAAACAGAAAGATGCTGAAGATGTGGCCCAGCGCCAATACGGCAAAAACGACAAAGATCGGGATGTGCACTTTGCGCCACTGGGCCATGGCATCGAGCGTGACCGCATCCCAAAACAGGGCTTGCTCGACCTCGGGCTTGGACATGCCACGCAGAGCAAACTGATTGCGTTCACCTTGCACGTGCTGCCGGGCGCGGCTTAGCAGCAGCTTGCCCACCATGCCGCTGACCACGTTCACGCTCATGGCCACGGTCGCCAGCCACGGCAAAATGGCATTGAAGTGCACTCCGGCATGAATCAGCACCATGAGTGAGCCCAGCCAGGCACTGAACTCGTGCAGGGTCAAGAGGGTTTTGGGGTTGCCCGAACGGACCAGTTTGCGCTTTCGCAGCGAGTAATACATTGAGCCGATGATCAACAAGGTGCCCGGTATGCCCAGGTAGCGGCCAACCCACACCAGATCGAGCCGGTGCAGCAGGTAGTCGCCCGCCAGTGTGGCCGCCGCCAGCACGCCCAGCAGCAGGCTGAAGGGTAAAACATGTTCACGCCAAAGAGTATTTTTCATTTATATCTCCAGGGTGATATTGGTTTTAGGCGTGCAGACGCACAGCAGGCAGGTGCCGGGCTCCGGATCAAAGTCGGGTGCGTTCTGATAGGCTACTTCGCCCGCGTTGATCGTGGTTTGACAGCTTCCGCAGCCACCAGCGCGGCAGCCAGAGTTCACGGCTATGCCATTGGCTTCAGCCAGTTCGAGCAAGCTGCCGCATCCGGCCTGCCAGAGCAACTGCTTGCCTGCTTTGGCGAACGTCACAGTCACTGAGGCATCTGGTGCTAGAGCGGCCCGGGTTGTCAGTGTTGACGTTGTCGTGGGCGCAGATTTCCTGCGCTTGATGGATGCCGGCCCGAACGCCTCAAAGTGGATGCGCGCATCGGGCACGCCCCAGTCTTCCAGTGCCGGCACCAGACTCTCCAGCATGGCTGTGGGGCCGCAAATGTAGAAGTGATAGGGCTTGAGAGGTAGCAGCCGGCGCAGCAATTCAACATTAACGCGGCCTTGTTGTTGGTGGTTTTGTCCCAGCACATCTTGCGGCCTCGGATTGCTGAGGCAAATATTCAAATGAAAGTTCGGATGCAGGGCTGCCAGCGCTTCAAGGTGGGGTTGCGTCATCAGCTCCAGACCTTGGCGCACGCCATAAAACAGCCATACTTCGCGTCCGGGTTGCTCGGTCAGGCACCAGTTCAGCATGCTCAGCATGGGCGTAATGCCGATGCCCCCACCAACTAACACCACGGGCGCGTCACTGCGGTCGATATGAAAATGCCCTGACGGGGCGCGTACCTGCAAAAGACTGCCCACCTGCACCTGATCGTGAAAGAAATTGGAAGAGCGCCCGGGTGGGAACTGGCTATTAGCCGGTGCGGGTGCGCGTTTGATGGACACGCGGTAACCCGTTGGGCGCGGCGCATCCGAGAGTGAGTAGCAGCGGATGACGGGCTCGGTGTTGCCTTTGGGTGTGGGAACATCAAGGCGAAAAGTCAGAAACTGGCCCGGCAGGAACGGCGGCAATGCCTGCCCGTCTTGCGGCACCAGATGAAAAGAGCAGATGTCCTGCGAGGCATCTTCAACCACCTTGTGCGTGACCTTGAAGGTGCGCACACCAGACCAGGCCGACACAAGGGTGTCTGGCTCGTCAATGGGTGTGCTTGGGTGAACTGGCAAACCGCCGTCCGCAACGCTGTTGCGCAAAGTTTGATAGTCCACCCAGTGGCGCCAGAAACCGACGGCGAGGTAGATCGTCAGTTGCAGCAAGATGCCGCCAACAATCCAGAGTACCAGATAGAGCGAGGTCATGGCGTTGACCCACACCGGATACAGATTGTTGCGGACGTGCAGGTTAGCGCATGGGCAACATCAGAACTACACACCAGGGTCTCAAACACTTTGACTTCTTTCTTCTTGACACCCTGAAGCGTAAGTCTGTCACCTTAAATCTTTCTTAACAGTTAGCTGGAACGCTTGGGGCGTTGGCAATTAGGCTTACCCCGCCATCAACCTGTGCACCAGCTCGCCGGTGTTGCTCGCTTTGTATTTGCGCATCAGGCGGGCGCGGTAGATTTCGACCGTGCGGTGGCTGATGCCCAGGGCGCGACCAATTTCCTTGGAGGTCTGGCCGTCCATCAGGTGAGCGGCCACCTCACGCTCCCGCGCGGTGAGCTCGGCCAAGACTTGCCGTCTGGAGCTCAGGTCTTCAAAGGTCCAGATGCCGGCCTCATGTGGGGTGGCCTGGTTGAGAGCTCGCCCTGTCACATGGCACCAAAATGTTTCCCCTTTGAAGCGCCCATCAACTCGTTTCATGATGCGGTCATCGGCATAAGTTCCGTTGCGCCCCAGCAGTGGCTCAATACGCTGACCGGTGCGCTCAAATTCGACCGCGCTGGGGTACAGCACTTGAAACGACTGACCCACCAGTTGTTCGCGCGCCGCACCAAACATCTCGCACAGGTGGCGGTTGCAGTCCAGCATGGTTCGGTTGCTGGACAGGGCCAGGCCGACCGGGGCCATTTCGAAGGCGAGGCGGTAATTGATGTCCATGGTGCTGAGGCCGGGCTTAGGGTTTGTACGCTACGAAATACTACGTATAGAGGTAGGTAGTATGCTAAGGCCTGCTTTACTACCAGGAGAACATCGAGTGAACAAAATTTTCCCTTCTGCAGCGGCTGCGTTGCAAGGCATCGTCAGAGACGGCCAGTTGCTGGCGGTCGGCGGTTTTGGCCTGTGTGGCATTCCCGAAGCGCTGATCGATGCGCTGCGCGACAGTGGTGTCAAAGACCTGACGGTGATTTCAAACAACGCCGGAGTCGATGGATTTGGCTTGGGCAAGCTGCTTGATACGCGCCAGATCAGCAAGATGATTTCCAGCTATGTTGGTGAAAACAAGGAGTTTGAGCGCCAGTACCTGGCCGGTGAATTGCAACTTGAATTCACCCCGCAAGGCACGCTGGCTGAGAAGCTACGTGCTGGCGGTGCAGGCATTCCGGCGTTTTACGTACGCACTGGCGTTGGCACACTGGTGGCCGAGGGCAAGGAAAACCGGGTGTTTGATGGTAATACCTACATTTTGGAGCACGCCTTAATGCCTGAGGTGTCGCTGGTCAAGGCCTGGAAGGCTGACAAGAGCGGCAACTTGCTGTTTCGCCGCACTGCACGCAACTTCAATCCGGCCGTGGCCATGGCGGGCAAGATCACCGTGGTCGAGGTGGAGGAGATTGTCGAGACCGGTACCTTTGACCCAGACTCCGTGCACTTGCCCGGCATTTACGTCAACCGCATCGTGCTCAATGCCACGCCCGAAAAGCGCATTGAAAAGCGCACATTAACCCAAAAATCAGGAGTTTGATCATGGCTTGGACACACGACGAAATGGCCGCCCTGGCGGCCAAAGAATTGCAAGATGGTTTTTACGTCAATCTCGGCATTGGGTTACCCACGCTGGTGGCCAACTTTGTTAATCCGGACATTGAGGTCTGGCTGCAAAGTGAAAACGGCATGCTCGGCATTGGCCCGTTTCCGACCGATGAAGAAGTTGACGCTGACTTGATCAACGCGGGCAAGCAAACTGTGACGACGCTACCGGGTTCCAGTATTTTTGGCAGCCATGACAGTTTTGCCATGATCCGCGGCGGCAAGATTAACCTGAGCATTTTGGGGGCCATGCAGGTCAGTGCCACCGGTGACCTGGCTAACTGGATGATTCCAGGCAAGATGGTCAAGGGCATGGGTGGTGCCATGGACTTGGTGGGCGGCGTGAAAAACGTCGTCATCTTGATGGAACACGTTGCGAAAAAGAAGGACGGTACGATCGACCTGAAGATATTGCCCGAATGCACCTTGCCGCTGACCGGTGTGGGTGTGGTTGATCGCATCATCACCGACCTGGCCGTGCTTGACATTACGCCGCATGGCATCAAGGTGGTGCAGCTCGCACCCGGCGTGACATTTGAAGAACTGCAGAGCAAGACGGGCGCACCGTTGCACTGAACCAGAGTCGATTTATGATGCCAGCCTGACTCGCAGAATGCGGGTTCAGGCTGTTGCCATTGGATATGGCCGACTTTTGGGAAAGGTTTGATTCATGAAACTTCGTACATTATTCTTGTTGTTGGTATTCGCTGCCATTGCCGGGTTTGCGGCACTCAACTGGGCAGTCATTCTGACACCGACGGCGCTGAACCTCGGTGTGGCCGATGTGCAGGCGCCACTGGGCCTGATCATGTTGGGTGCATTGGTTCTTTTGGTGGCCTTTTTTTTGGTTTACGTGCTGTACCTGCAAACCACGGTGCTGTTTGATGCCCGCAGCCACGCCAAAGAACTGCAGGCTAACCGCAAACTGGCTGACCAGGCTGAGGCTTCTCGTTTTACTGACTTGCGGACGTTTCTGGATGCTGAACTGAAGAACATGGCAGCGGCTGATGCCGGTGCCAATGCCGCCATGGCCACTCGCCTGGAAAAGCTTGAGCGCGATCTGCGCCTGGTCATCGAGCAGTCGGGTAACTCGATTGCCGCCAGTCTGGCAGAGATGGATGATCGCTTGCGCGCCGATAGTGCCGGGCAACGCTGAGCTTGCACATGGCTGGCGCGACTTGGATGCAATGGCTGTATCTTGGGATAGCCATTGTTTCTGAGGTTATCGCTACATCGGCACTGAAATCATCGGAAGGGTTTACGCGACTGACACCGTCCATTGTTGTGGTTGGCGGCTATGTGCTGGCTTACTATTGCCTGTCACTGACGTTGCGCTCGATTGCAGTGGGTATTGTTTACGCCATCTGGTCGGGCGTGGGCATTGTGTTGATCTCGGTGGTGGGCTGGCTGGTATTTGGGCAAACCCTGAGCACCACGGCCATACTGGGTATGGCACTGATCACCGCTGGAGTCATGGTCCTCAACTTGGCGGCGTGATTTTCACGCGCCACATCAAGGTCGAATTCAGTCGGTTCCGACATGCCAGTTAAGCCAGCCATTGGCGCACCTGCTCAACCACCCACGGGCCGTCATCTAGCGGCAAATCGTGGCCGGCGCTGCTATGCACGCGCAACTCACATTGCCAGTGCCAGGCAATTGATTTTGAACAGTGTGCACACACCAGTCCATCATGTTCGCCCGCTAACAGCAGACACGGACATGCCGGTTTTCCAAGTGGCGCCTTGAAGCGCGCTGCGGCGATCAGTTGCGCCAAAGCGTTAAGCGGCGCTACCGGGGAATCACGCCGGTGGGCAATCCAGCTTGGCAATACATCATCTTTAGCATGACGGCTGGTCATGCGCAAAATAGCCTGCTCCCACGTCGCATCGCTGGCACCTGACACGATCAGTCTCAACAAGAGGCAGTAGTTTTTTGGACGCAATCGCTGGTAAAAGGTGCTGTAGGGGCGCATGCTGGTGTTGATCAGGACACTGGCAGCAATTTCCTGCGGGTAGCGGTTGGCCCAATCTGTGGCCACCATCGCACCCAGGGACATGGCTAACAAGTGGTAGGGTGGTGGGATGTTGTGCTGCGCAAGCTGGCTCCTGCAATGCGTCACCATGTCTTGCACCCGCTTGGGGCTTGCCAACTTGTTGAACTGTCCGTTGCCAGGAAAGTCCAGAGGAATGACGCGGCTACCCGGTATGGATTGCTCAAACAGGCTGACAAAGGTGCCCCAATGACTTGCACTGCGCGTCAATCCACGCAGAAATATCCAGGTTGACACATCTACGGGCATGTCAATACCAGTCCTGCAGGGCTTGTATGTGGTGTGCAGCACGCGCCTCTGTGCCCGGTAGCCACAACGCATGGCCGCAGGCCGCCCGTGACAAGAATTCCAGCAACGATTGGTGCTGACGCAGTACGCGCTGCTGGCGGTGTTCAATCAGCGGATTGAAAATACCATGGCGAGAAAACAGTTGCCTTGGATTTTTTTTGACCCACAACCATGAGCCCATTTCCAGTGTCAATGGCAAAAATATCCGGTCAGCTTGTTTGATTGCGTGCAGGTACAAATGGTCCCACAAGTCACCGTGCGTCAGGTATTGCAAACTTTGCGGTTCGATGATGTAGCGGTGATGGCTGTGCGACTGCACAAAGATGCTCTTGAGCGCGCGCATTTCAGCTAGATGTGCAATCGGTGCGCGCTTGTAGGCATAGGGAAACCAGATGCGGTCACTGGTTCCAAAACCAGAATGGCAGTCAATACTCAGGCTAAAGCGCCGCGACAACAACTCTGACTGCACCACCTCGCACATGGCCTGGCTTTCCATTTCCATCGGGGTATCGGGTTGGCCACGGTACCAGGGAAAACCAGCGCTAAAGCGCTGACCGCCGACCAAAAAAGGCACCGACTCGGTGGCATTGACGGGTGCATTGCGCATCAAGTCAACCCCATTTGGGTTGGCGCGTGTGCCCAGTGCCATGCCGCCGGGATTGACGATAGGCATGAAGACCAGGCGCACTTTTTCGAGTTGTTGGTGTAAGGTGCTGTCCCACTGCAGTCGCATCACGAGACTTTGCAAGTAGGCAATGACCACGCCGGCACCAATGCGTTCCAGACCATGCACGCCGCCAAAATAGCCAACGGCCGGCACGTCTGGCGATGGGTTTCCAAGTGTGATGACATGGATCGGATAGCTTCGGCCTGAAGGTATATCCACTTTGCAGACGACGCGGGATTGGATGTGCGTGCCGGCCAACTCCATGATGCGCTCCAACGCCACCAGTTCAAGCAATTCGCTGGCCATCATGGCTGACTTAAAGCTGTCACATGCAGCGGATATGGTCTGTCAATCGATATTGAAACCATTGAAAGGTCAAACCATGCTGCCAAAATCGAGCTTCTTTCGCGTTTTGTCCATTCCGGCTTGTTTGGTCTGGGGTGTGATGGAGTTTTATGCCTTGCAACGCTCACGTCTTTTTACCAGCGGCAATGCTTTGCAAAAAAGCCACAAGCTCGCCATCGACTTTCAAGCTGGCAACAATTGCCAGTGTTTGAATGATGTCACGGGCTGATCCAATCATTTCTTGCCTCTTGATGGCGGACTGACGCCAGCGCTGGCCCTTCTTTTTGGGTAACAAGGCCTGCAACGACTCCACGCAGTAGCGCACGCGTTTTGACAAGATGCGGGTGCGGTGTTGAATTTCCGGATCTTCAGAAGCCTTGGGTGCTGCTTTTAATTTGTCATGCAGACGCTCAGCGCATTGCCTGGCCCAAGTGGTCGTTTCGGTATGCTTTTTCCCTTTGCTGATTTTTGGGGACTCTTGGCTCGAAAGACTTTCCAGCCATTGGGTGATGGCGAGCAGCGTGGCACCAACCGCTGGCGTTTCAAGCGTGTTGCGAAGCGCTTGATGCTGTCGTTGCGCTGCGCCGCCGATGGCTTGCTTCATGGCGTGCCATTGTTGTTTGCGGTGTGCATCGCCCCCGGTGTAGGCATTGGCAAACATCGGCAGTGTTTCCGACATCGCTACATCCAAATCTCGCATTTTCGTCATGGCTACCAGCAATGGTCTGAGCGCATCACGCGATGGCATCAGGTTCAGGACGGAAGATTTTTTGAACCATTTGAGTGCACCGCAAAAGCGTCGCCAGCCGACTCTGGCTTGATGCAAGGCTTCACGATCGTTGCAAGACCTGACGATATTCAGATTGGCGGTGAAGTGCAAAAACATTTCGCACAAAACCGTTTTGGCAAGCTCCGGTATTGACAGGGTTGGTGTCAATAAGGGTGGCTGCGCACGTACCGCCTGGTGAATGGCGCCCTGGGCCAACAGGTAGCCGCGCTCAGCCTTGCTCATGCCAAGCGGCAGCAGGGGAAGATGCGTTGCAAAAATGCGGGCAAGTTCAAACAGCACGTTGGGCGTACCTTTCAGGAGCTCCAGTTCCAGCTCACAAAGAGGTGTGGCGTGGCCTTCAATCATCACCTCGCCAATATCAAGTGACACCTCAACCGCACTGCCGCTGCGCCGCTTGACAATCCAGCTGGTACGCGAAAATTGTGTGATGAACATCGGTTGCAATGATTGAAAGAGTTCACCTGTTGGATCAAAATCGATCCACTGCGTGCGCAGCAGCAAGCCGTGATCCAAAGCGCCATTGGGTATCTCTTCCTCCCATTCCGCGCGCTGGCTCAGTGCCGATTCGCCACGCTGGCCAATTTTGAGGGTTTGCACCCAAGTCGGCGCGGCTTCGCTGCCGATCTTGCGCACACGCAAGGCAATTTTTCGACTCCGTAAAAACTGATCCGGCGTGTCGTAGTAAATGTTGTGTAACTGAAGGTGGACCGCTTTGCGGCGCAGCAAGACTGGCAGGCCACTCAACCGACGCTCAAGAATCTTGGGGTTGTCGGTCGGCAGTGCAAGCTTGAGCTCGATCTCTTGGGGCAAGGTTGCTGTGGGCATAGTTTGTGTCGCATCAATTCGTGACTGGTGTGTAACCAGGTGCCAGTGTCAGTCTGCCTTGAAATTGTGTCAATGATGTGAATCCAGTGCATGGCATCTCTGACACGCGCTTGAATTTTCGTTGCAAATTGTAAATAAATCGTTTATATTATTTACCCTGTTAATTTAATTTTTATCAATCGAAGGAATCATCCATGAACGACATTGTTAAAGTTGCGGTCGAAACTCAGCCAGTGCCCGCCAAAAAAGCCCCAACCCAATCCGTCTTGGCGACCGCTAAACCTGCACCTAAGAAGGTGACAGTGAAAAAACCAGCAGTTAAAAAGCCCGTAGTTGCAAAGCCAGCTGAGGCACCGGTGGCAGCAAAAGCAAAGCCTAAAAAAGACAAGTTGATTCGCGACAGCTTCACGATTCCGGAGTCAGAGTACAAAGTGCTCGCTGACATCAAAAAGGCCTGCTTGGATGCCGCCGTAGAAGTCAAGAAGAGCCAGTTGATTCGCATCGCCATTGCGCAGTTGAGCAACATGTCAGTGCCAAAGCTGTCTGCCGCGCTCAAAAGCCTCGCAGTTGTTCAAGCCGGCCGCCCAAAGAAATAAATGATCGTCGCATCTTTTGTCGGACAAAAAGGCGGCGTTGGCAAAAGTGCGCTGGCCCGGGTGCTGGCGGTGGCTGCGGCGCGTCGAGGCCAACGAGTCCTGATAGGCGACTACGACCTGGAACAGCTCTCTTGCGTGGAGTGGGGTGCAATGCGGCTTAAAAATGGCATCGAGCCCGATGTCGAAGTTCGGGCTTTCAAGAGCCTGAAGAAATTGCGTAAAACCGCCGATGGCTTTGACTTGGTAGTGGTCGACACCCGTGGCTTGGCAGACGATTTGACCGAAGACATCAGCCAGGAAAGTAATGTGGTGTTTTTACCCACAGGAACTTCCATGGATGATTTGCGACCAACCATTGGCCTGGCCAGACGGCTGTCACGTCAAAAACTCGCCAGCACCAAAATCATCATTGTGCTGTCCAAAACCGGTCGCTCCGAACGACTGATCGAACAAGCCCTGGCCTACATCGAGGACGCAGGGTTTGAGACCTTGGGTGCTTTATGGCCACAGCGCGACGGCTTTCAAGGCGATTTTGATTCGGGCCGGGCCGGCAGCGAATCGAGCAATCCGCATCTCAAACAATCGGCACTCGACATTGAGCAGGCGATGCTCAGTTGTTTATAGCATTCAACATCTGCTGGTTTTGATCAACTGATCGAGACCAACAAGCCCTGAACGCGTCGCGCGTCAGGGCTTGCGTGCTTTGACCTTCTGCTGCTCAAAGTGTTTGAGCAACGCATAGGTAGTTCCACCCAGCAGCACCGATACCGCCAGAAAAGCCCCATACGCTAGCGGCCACGGTATGCCCTGCGTCATCATGGAAAACTCTGACATGCCACCCATGCCCGCCAAAATATTGATGGGCATGAAGACTACGCCAAAAACCGTCAGTTTGTTGATGCGCTTGTTTTGATTGATGTTGATGAAACCAATGGTGGCATCCATCAAAAAATTGATCTTGTCAAACAGAAACGCCGTGTGGCTGTTGAGGGAGTCGATGTTGGTCAAAATCTGTCGGGCATCGTCAATCTGAGCGGGTGACAGAACCTTGCTGCGCATTAAAAAGTGAATCGCCCGCTGGGTATCCATGATGTTGCCCCGAATGCGGCCATTCAGGTCTTCCTCTGCTGCAATGTCACCCAAAATGCTGGCTGCCTCGCTATCGGTCATGGCCTCACTCAGCACTTGCTTGCCAACCTTGCCCAAGGTGCCATAAATATCTTCCAGCGAATCAGCTGAATATTCAACATCTGCACCATACAGGTCAATCATCACATCGTGGCAGTCGCTCACATAGCCGGGCAGTGTTCTGGCGCGACTGCGCTGCAGCCTGAATACTGGCAACTCTTCGTTGCGCAGGGTGAACAAGACACCCCGATGCACGATGAATGACACCGGAACGCTTCTGGAGTCGCCCTCGCGATCGAGTAAGAAATTCGAATGAAGGTGAATGTCGCCGCTCTCTTCCATGTGAAAGCGGGTGCTGACCTCCAGGTCGGTGGCATCGCTGGCGTTGGGCAGGGTCAATCCATAGTGCATGCCGATGTAAGTACGTTCGGACTTGGTTGAGTTGAGCAAATCAATCCAGATCGGCCGAATGCCGTCAAGGTCTTTACGGCTACCAATCGGAACTTGCCGCAAACGCCCGTCTATCAGCTGGAAGGCGTTCATCTGGCTCGCAGCAAAGGTTGGGTCACGCCCGCCAACCAATTGCTCACGGCGGGCATCCGACACCTCCCAAAGAATCTCGTTTTCGCGGGACTCTGGAATTTGTTCCCAAAGCAGCGCGGCATCCTCCAGCGGCAAAGCCTCAATCACCTGGCTCAGTTCTTCTACTGAGAGCTGAGATGTCACGTTATGCAGATCGGCCAGTTGCTGGCGATGCAGCAGCGTTTTAACAACCTCGCCGCGAGGGCTGTCCTGGCCCTGCGGGATGCCCGCCACCAGCTTGTGCCGCACAAGCATCTCGGAGATTCTTTTCAAATGGGTGGACGTGACGGTGTCGATGGCGATGTCCTTCGGTAGCGGTGTCATGGTGTGCGCGGATGCTGGCGCATTATCCGACTCATACGTCGCTTTACAGGCGCTGCCAGGTGATTGTTTGCAGCCACTTTGACCGAGATTCTTTTGTCATAAATTTGAAATATGCGTGTCGTACAAATACGCCATGTCAAAAATCAAGTCTTCGCTGGCCGATGCCGTGCCAATGCCCAATGAAATACCCGCCGCTTGGGATCGCGGCATTTGCCTCACCTTGATTGCGCAGTTGTGGTCGTTGCGGCAGTCCATGCTTGACCGCGAAGCGGTGTTGCATGAAGAACTGACGCGGGTGCTACCCGAGCACCATGAGAGTGCGCGAAATTTGGTTCATTTTTTAAGTTTACGCAGTGTCGACCTTCGATCATTGCAGGATAAATTGGCTTGGCTGGGTTTGTCGTCTCTGGGGCGCTCCGAGTCGCACGTGCTGGCCAACCTTGACAAGGTGCTGGGCATACTGCACCGCCTGACCCATCAACATTGGGTTGATCAGTCGGCCCAGGAGCCAGCCGGCAGCGTCAGCAGTCGCGAATTACTCAAACACAATGCGGCCCGTTTGCTGGGCGAGCCAGACAGCGCGCGGGCGGTGCGCATCATGGTCACCTTGCCCTCAGAGGCGGCCACAGATTTTGCGGTGGTTCGTGGGCTGGTTGATGCGGGCATGGACATCGCCCGAATCAATTGTGCGCATGACAGTGCCGAGGCATGGCGTGCCATGGCTAGGAACGTGCGTCGTGCCGCCAAGGCTGCCAGACGCAAGGTAAAAATAATGATGGATTTGGGCGGTCCAAAAATTCGCACCGGTGCGGTGGCGGCGCACGCACCGGTGTTGAAGCTTAAGCCCGGGCGTGACGATTTTGGACGTGTTTTCCGCCCGGCACACCTTGGGCTGCGCGCCATCAACAGCCATGAGCAACTCACCGGCGCAGATGCCTGCGTCGGCGTTTGGGATGCCTGGCTGGAGCGGCTAAAGCCCGGCACCCGGATTGATTTCACCGATGCCAGGGGCGCGAAACGTCACATGCTGGTGGTGCAAAGTACCGGTAAAACCGCGATCGCTGAATGTTTGAGAACGGCTTACCTGACACCCGAGACCGTTTTCACCATTGCCAGCACGGCCAGCAAAAAAACGCGTTCCAGCCTGGTTTGCCAGATCGACAGTCCGCCAGGCGTAGTTCATTTACACACGGGCGATATGTTGCGATTGACCAAAGAGGGCGTGGGCAAAGCAGCGGTTCATGATGAGGACGCGGACGAGCTGGTTACTGACGTAGCGCATATTTCGTGCACCTTGCCCCAGGTCATCGATCAGGTGCGGGTGGGTGAGCGCATCTGGTTTGACGATGGTCGCATTGGTGGTGTGATTCGGCAAACCGCTGCGCAATGGCTCGATATCGAGATCACCCATGCGCGCTTGGCAGGCGAAAAGCTCACCGGTGACAAAGGCATCAACCTGCCCGACAGTCAGCTTGATTTGCCCGCATTGACCGAAAAAGACATCGACGATCTGGCCGTGGTGGTGGCCCAAGCCGACATGGTGGGCCTGTCATTTGTCCAAAAGCCGGCCGATGTGGCTGTGCTGTTAGACCACCTGCAGCGCTTGCAACGCGAAGATCTCGGTATCGTATTGAAAATAGAAACACGCCAGGGCTTTCAAAATCTGCCAGAACTCATTTTGGAGGTGATGCGCGCTGAGTCGGCTGGCATCATGATTGCACGCGGCGACCTGGCGGTTGAGTGTGGCTTTGAGCGTCTGGCCGAAATTCAGGAAGAAATTCTCTGGTGTGCCGAGGCCGCCCATCTGCCGGTGATCTGGGCTACCCAGGTACTTGAGACACTGGCCAAAACCGGTTTGCCATCGCGGGCAGAAATATCCGATGCCGGCCTGGGTGTGCGTGCTGAATGCGTCATGCTCAACAAGGGGCCTTTCATCACTGATGCCATTGCGACACTGGACGACATCCTCCAGCGCATGCAAGGTCATCAGGCCAAAAAGCGCCCGCTGCTCAGAGCCTTGCAGGCCTGGGGCGGTGATGAAAATCGCGGCGCGGCGTAATCCCGGCAACGCGGCAGATCTGCCGCGGGCATCAAGCCACTGCGGCTCGCTCAAACAAGCCTGCGCCGGCTTGTTTGGCATCATGTTTGGCCAGCGCGGCCAAATTGGCAACATCTTCAGCCCGGGAAAACTGACCGCCTTCAATCGCAATGGCACCCACTGACACGGTGGTGCAGGGGAAAAATCGCGGTACGCCATAACGGTCTTCGGCCTGTATGCCACCGGCCTGGCGTGCTGCCTCATCAAAAAGCCCCAGCGCCTGTTCGTTGAATTCGCTGACCAGTTGTTCGCAGCGGCTGCGCCAATCGGGGCTTTGAAACAGCAAGATGAAATCATCACCGCCCACATGGCCTAGAAAGTCGCGCTGGGCTTCGCAATGCTTTTTGGCGATGTGTGCCAGCAGGCGGATCATTTCGTCGCCGCGCCAGTAGCCATAGCAGTCGTTGAAGGGCTTGAAGCTGTTCAAGTCGGCGTAGCACGCGACAAACCTGCCCTGATTTTTCAGCAAGCGCTCAATGTGCTGGCTGATCGGGATGTTGCCGGGCAAAAAGGTTAGCGGGTTGGCGTGGCGCGCCGCTTCAATGCGGGTTTCTGTGACGGAGCGCACCAACTGATCGCCGGTTCCCAAACCGACGTAACTGCCGTTGTCGGTGACGATAAAGCCGTCCATCAAATAGCGCTGATCCTCCGAGGTCAAAATGCCCACCAATTCGTCCACGCTGTGGTCGCGCTCAATCACTCTGGGTTGGGCGTTGGCGTTGATCATGCATGACTTGCGACCCCATAACTCACGGAAATACAGTTTCGAGTATTCATTCATGAACTGCAGCCGGTTGATGATGGCCGCTGGTCGTTCGCCATCCAGTACGGCAACGGCGTGCAATTGGGGATTCTTTATAAAAATGGCTTCTACTTCGTCATTGCTGGTCTGGGTGTGCGCCGTGGGTGCCTTGATGATGGCCAAATGGTTCAAGCGACCTTCCGGATTGGCCCGGCTTAACTGCGGGAACACCACAATTTCTCTTTCACTCAGCACCTGTTTGGCTTCGGTGCCCAGGCGTTGAATCGGTTGCTCGTCTGGATAGCCTAAAAAATAGCCTTGCCCGAACGCTATGCCCATGTCACGCAGAACGCGCAAGTCCTGCGCGTTCTCAATGCCCTCAGCCACCAGCGCGGTGTCAAAAATATCCGCAATTTGCAGCAGCGCCTTAATGGTTTTGAGCTTGTCTGCGTGTTGGCTGATGTTTTTGGTGAAGTACTTGTCGATCTTGACGATTTCCGGGCGCAACTGGGACCACAGGCGCAAGCTGGAGCGGCCATCACCAAAGTCATCCAGCGCCAAAGAAATGCCGGCCGTGCGAATACCCTGCACCAGCTCGGCGAGTTGATCCATATCGTCCACGCGCTCGTGCTCGGTGATCTCCAGAACAACCGTGCGCGGCAACACCCCGGCCGCGCTGATCAGGTTCAGCAGCCCTGGCGTGCCACGCGTCAAAATCAGCTTGGTCAGCACATCTGCGCTGATATTGATAAAAATTCGGCCTACTCCGGTTAAAGGACCCCAAGTGCGCAGTTGTGCCGAGATGCAAGCCACCTCCAGTTCGAACCCCAAGTGCTCATCGGCAGCGGCTTTCAGCAGCGCATCGGGCGTGTGCAGGGCTGATTCTTTTGGGCCGCGGATCAGCGCCTCATGGGCATGAATCGACGCATCGCGCAGATTGATGATGGGCTGAAAAACCGGGTGCAAAAGCTTGTACTGCAGCACCCTTTCCAGGGGACTTTGACCGCTGATCAAGGACAGTACTGCTGTACCTGATCGACCCGCGTCGGGCCCTTGGCCATCGGGCTTTATTTTCAATACGGGGTGTGGCATGACGACCCTCCAGCAAATGACTAGAGGCTCAGTCTAGGTTGCAAAAGTGACGTTTTAGTGACAAATCCGCGACCGTGCCACATAGCGCAGCAGGGCGGTCAGGCCCAAGGCGGCAATCGTCAGCCCCAACACCAGCGCGATCCAGAATCCCTGTGCGCCCATCGGTTGGGCCGGTGCCCAGCTCAGCCACTTTGGGGCCAGACCCAAGGCATAGCCCAACGGCAGCGAGAACACCCAAAAAGCCGTCAGGTGAATCGCCATCGGTGCGCGCGTGACCTTGTAGCCGCGAATGGCGCAACTGGTGACCACCTGGGTGGCATCAGACAACTGAAACAGCGCTGCCAGAAACAGCAGTTGCCCAGTCAGGGCAATCACCGCTGCGTCGTTGGTATAGGCATTGGCAATCTGCCGGTTCAACAAGGCGATGAACAGTGCTGAAAGCACGGCAAAACCCATGCTCAAGCCCAAGCCAACCCAGGCCTGAAAACGTGCGTGCACCGGATCGCCCGCACCGAGCGACTGCCCCACGCGGGTCAGCAGCGCCAGCCCCAGGCTCAGCGGCACCATGAACACCAGCGAGGTGAAATTCAGTGCAATCTGGTGCGCCGCCACCTGCGTGCTGCCCTGCTCGGCAATCAACAACGCGATCAGGCTGAAGGCGCTGGTTTCGGCAAAGTAGGTGATGCCAATCGGCATGCCCAGCTTCAGCAACGTCTTGATCTGCGGCCAGTGGGGCCGCTCGTAGTGACTAAATGGCCAGGTCGCCCGGTAGCTGTGGGAACGGTGCATCCACCAGAACAAAGCGCCCAAATTGAAGGCCACCGTGATCAGTGTCGCCCAGGCACAGCCGACACCACCCAGGCGCGGAAAGCCCAGCGTGCCAAACACCAGCAAGCTGTTGACCACCACATTGAGCAGCAATGACAGCAGCGCAATCACCATCAGTGGCTTGGTCTGATTGATGCTGGTGCTGTAGCCATAGAGCACCCGGTAGCAGGCAAACAGTGGCATGGCCAGACTGGTAATCAAGGTGAAGTCTTTGGCCAGTTGGCGCACCCGGGGCTCCAGCGCCATGTGGTCAAACAGCAGGGCTGCCCAGTTGGCCAGCAGGCAGGCCAGCAGCCCCACGGCCAGCGCTTTCCATAATGCCTGGCGCACCACGTGTGGCACGGCATCAAGTTCACCGGCGCCGACATGGTGCGCCACCGTCGGATTGACCGACATCATCACACCCATCATGCTGATGATGAACAAGTTCCAGATTGACACCCCCAGCGATACGCCCGCCAAGTCTTGCGCCGAGGCGTGGCCGGCCATCGCCACATCAACCACCGCCATACCAACATTGGCCAGTTGGCCCACCAGAATCGGCCAGGCCAGCAGCCACAGCGCGCGCACCTCGGTCTGCAGGCGGCTGCGCTGCCCGGGGTGATGGATGAATTGTTTGAGGAGAGGAATCAAATTTCGCTCAAATTCAAGCCGGGCACACGACGAAAGTCTTTGCCATTGGCCGTGACCAGCGTTGCGCCCTGAATCAAAGCGGTAGCGGCAATTAACGCATCGGGTAGTTTTAGTCCGGTTTCACGGCGAATTTTTGCAGCTTGGTCGGCCACCGTCTTGCCGACAGGAACCAGTTGGCACACATCCAGCAAGCTTGTTGCCGCGACCAACGATGTGGCTGTGTGGCTACTCCAGGCCAGAACTTCAGCCCGGACAATGGCCGAGATGAACGCCTGTTGTTTTTGCAGGCAATCCTCCAGCACGGCGACGACTGGTGTTGGCAAGGCATCGTTGAGAAAAAGTATCAGCGCACTGCTGTCAAAACACAGTGCGGGTGTCGGCTCATGCGCCATTGTTTGATCTGTCCCATTCCAGCCGCGATGCTGCCAATTCGCTCAAGACGGCTTCACGGCTGGCGTGCCCTAATGATCCACGGGCACGCATCAGAATTTCTGAAATTGACAGCGCTGAGCCTTCCTTGCTTGGTTCATCCAAAACAACGACCACTTGACGGGGTTGCGCCACGGCAGGGGGTGCCGCGTCAAGCCAGATGATCTGGTTGCCTTGCAACTGGGCCGGGTAGCTTTGCAACATGTTGGAACCTTTCGAGCAGTGAAGAATGATTTTAGTCATGCGCGCCAACGTGGCGGGCTGTCCGCATCTGAGCGCTGTGCCCGGCCTACGGCCTCTAAAGTTTGCAGCAGGGTGGGCAGCGATTTTTTCCAGGCACCGCGGCCTTTGAAGCTGGCTTCGATCTCGGGCAGGGTCAGGGCCCGGCGGGTGCTGGCCAGTAGCAGGGCGACCGCGCCCACCTGTTCGGGCAGCGTGGCGGGCCAGGCGCGCTGCAGCGCATCGGTGTCTTGCCCCAATGGCCCCGCTGACCCCACTGGCATCGTTGCCGGAGTTTCTGCAGGAATTTGAGGAAAATCTACCTCTAGCCCTTGCTGCACCTGCGCAGGCAGCTCTTTTTTTGATAGTAACTTGACAGGGTTTTGAAAATCCGGGCGCAGCCAATGGACGGTGCCTTGGGCTTCTGCCTGGGCGCGCTGCGCATTCAGGGCCACCAGTCGGGTCAGTAGTTCGTCCTTGCTTTGGTCACCGGGTGTCAGGTCAGCCCAGCCGTAGGCTTGCAGCACGGCGGCATCGAGCTCGTCGTGCAGCTCCCGCAGCACGCTGACCAGGCCGAGTTGGTGGATGGTTTTTTCTTTGGCGCTGAGTGGCCGGCCCGCGCGTAGGGCTTGCAGCACGTTGTACAGGCCGGTGAGGGTGAGATATTTGCTGGCTTTTATAGGTGCGGCGCTAGCTAAATGGGGGTCGGATTCCGATTTTGAGCAGACAAACTCGGGCTCTGACCCGCAATTGGCGGGTTCTTGGTGCAATGGTTCTGGGTTCAATGGTTCTTGGTGCGCCGGGGCGGGGATTGCCGGGGGCCACATACTGTCAAAGGCCCAGAAATCGGCCCCCGGCAATCCCCGCCCCAGCTTGTCGCAGGCCAACGGTTCGCCTGGGTTTGAAGGCAGCAGGCCCAGGACTTGTTTACGGTGGCGGTCGATTTGCTCGGCCAGGGTGCGGATGCGGTGGCTGAGTTCAGGCGTGAGGCCGGTGTCGTTGGACGGGAAGGGGAAGGTTTCGAAGCAGGTTGTTTTGATGTATCGAGGTCGATTTTCTAAAGTGCTGCCAGTAACTAATGCCCATTGAACGTGCAGGTTGCTTGACAGTATGCCTAGGTGAAACGCGTCGGAGCTTGCTATACAAATTAGTGCATCGTCTGCCAAGACGCTTGCATCCACAAACTGGAAAACGCGATGTTTTGCTGTAACGGCCGTGGCGATGTAGCGGTGTAGGGTGGCGAGTTGCTTGCGCATTTCCTGCCGTGGTTTCCCGTGGAGCCACCAAAGTTTTGCGTAGCCAGACCCGTCCTTGCTCGTGCCTCTTGCATCGCGCTCTGGCTTGACACGATGAAGCAACCATTGATAGACGGTAGGAAATTGCGTTCGAACTTGCTCTGCTGTTAAACCGAACAGATCAATCACCAGCGATCCGCGTGGTGCATCGGTCAGGTCGCGACCATTGCGGTAATCGCGGATGTGTTGAGACAGCCCTGGGACGGTGCCAAGTCCGAGTGCAATAGCTTCATTGGTTGTCACAATAAACCCCGCGCCATGCAGTTTGACACCGGGCGACGATATGCCTGCATTTGACTTCAGTGGCACAGCCTCAGTCACATTCGCCCCCACCGTCAAATCAGCGTGAATCTGCCCGCGTCTTTCAAGCAGCGTCACCGCCACTTCGCCATGCTCGCCGGTTTGCTCGGCAGTCACCGTCAGCAGGCGGCCTGATTCGGGCGATGTGTTTGCTTCGTGGCCCGCCAAATGGGGGTCAGAGCCCGAGTTTTGCTGCACAAACTCGGGATCTGACCCCCATTTGGCTACGCTGTCCCTGCTGGTGTCCGCGCTACCGTCATTCCCGAGCAGGTGGGAATCCATGACTCCCGGGCCACGGGATTCCCTCCCGCGTGGGAATGACGGCTCGGCAGCATTGTCACGGCTCAAATCAGCAGCGCTGCACGCCCGTGCAACAACCGTCATGGCAATGCGCACCGCCGCCCCATTGGCGCTATCCACCCAAGGGTGGTCAGGAATAGCGAAGACCAGTGCGACCGGCTGTTTTGAATCAAACGCAGGCGCACCCAAGCCGCTCGCAGCGCTGGGGTGGGTATCGCCGGGGGCCGATTTCTGGGCCTTTGACAGTATGAGGCCCCCGGCGGTACCCGCCCCAGCGCCACCCAAAAAGCTCGCGTTGATTGCCCCAGAGCCCCCCGAGGCGCTCGCGCTGACCAAACCAACGCCACCCAAGAGCCCCGAAGAAGCGCTATCCAAAGCAGCCTGCACCACACGCCGGTTAAAGGTCTGACGCAGGCTGTTGGTGGTGATCAACCCCATGCGCTGGGCCGCCCCAGTGGCCACCAACGCCGCAGCATGCGCCCACCAGTACATGACGAAATCGGCACTCTCGGGAATTTTTGGCCATGCCGCTCGCAAGGCTTGCGTATAGCCATCGCCTAAGGCTTCGCGCATTCGCTTGTTGCCAATAAACGGCGGATTGCCCACGATGAAATCAGCCTGCGGCCACTGCGCCTGGCGCGGGTTCTGGTAGTGCCACTGCGGCACCTGCGCCGCCTCATCGGGCACCCATGCGCCGGTGACCGGGTGGGTCTTGAACGTGCTGCCATCCCAGCGCGTCAGCAACTGGCCTTGCGCATCGACAGCGGGCGCTTGCGCGTCCCACGCCAGCACCGCGTCGCGGCACTCGATGTTGCGGTAATCGTGCACCACCGGTTCGGCCACGGCGGCGTTGCCCTGGGTGCGGATGTGCCATTGCAGGTAGCCAATCCACAGCACCAACTCGGCCAAGGCGGCAGCCCGTGGGTTGAGCTCGATACCGCGCAACTGCTGCAAGGTGACGGTTTCGCTCTCGATGATGCCGGTCTCCTGCGCCTCGCCCAAAGCGGCCAACTGGTTGAGCACTTCGCCCTCCAGCCGCTTCAGATGTTCCAGCGTCACATACAAAAAATTGGCACTGCCGCAGGCCGGGTCCAGCACGCGCAGGGTACACAGCCGGTGGTGAAAAGCCATCACCTGCTGGCGCGCCTCTTTCCACTTGGCACGCACGGCGGACTCATGGCGCTTCAAGGCCTCTTGATCGCTTTTGAGCTGCTTGCGGTCAAAGCTGGCGGCATCGGTGCCACCTTTGGCCAGCGGCGGGCGGGCTTCCAGGTCGGCCGCCTCATGCGCCAGCATCAACGCGGCGGCCTGGGCGTTGGCCCATTCGCTGCGCAGTGGCTCAATCACCGTCGGCAGCACCAGCCGCTCAACGTAGGCGCGCGGCGTGTAGTGGGCACCGAGTGCGTGGCGCTCGACCGGGCTCAGGGCGCGCTCCAGCAGGGTGCCAAAAATAGCGGGCTCGACCTCGCGCCAGTTGGCTTGGGCGGCGGCAATCAGCAGGTCAATCTGCGCCGGTGTCAGAAGCCGGCTGTAGCCATCGGCGCCGCTGTTTTTGAACAGCTTGCCGTTGAAGTGCAGCACTTTTTTGGCCAGTGCAATGCAAAAACCACCGTGGTCCATGTCGGTCCACAGGTGGCGTAGCATGATTTGCAGCGTGGCGGGGTCGTCGCGGTGGGTTTTAAGCAGGCCGACAAAGCTGTCTTTGGGCAACAGGCCAACGTCTTCGGCAAACATGCTAAAGAGACAGCGGGTTAAATAAGATGCTATATTTTCAGAAGCATCTTGCGCTTGACTGGTAAGGGCTAGCGCCTGATTTTGACTTGATTCGAGGGCGTTGGCCAGTTGCGCCAGCAGGGCGGCAACTTGGCGGGTGACTTGGGCGCTGATCAGCGCTGGGTTGAGTTTGTCGGGTTCGAGCCAAATTTGCCGCAGGCGCCGGCGCACCTCGGGGCGGGCCAGGTCGGCCAGCATGAGGCGGTGGCTGCGCGGGTCTGGAAACGGCGTGTAGGCACCGCCACTTTGGCTGAACTCGGCATACACCTCGATGACATTGCCCACATCGACCACCAGCACAAAGGGCGGTCGACCCTCAGACGCGGGCAGCGCGCGCACATAGTTTTGCGCCTGGGTGTGGGCGCGCAGCAGGCCATCGTCAAAGCCTTTGGTGTGGCTGGCGGCCCTGAGTTTTTTGGATTCGAGGCAAAAGTAGCCGCGCTTGTAGCAGTCCATGCGCCCGGCGCTGTTGCTGCCATCGCCGTGGCGAAACGTCACCGGGCGCTCAAACATGTAGTCTTGCTCGGGTGTGGCGTGGGGTTTGTTGACGTCAAGCAGGGCACACAGGTCGATGACAAAGCTCTGCGCCGTGGCCAGCTCACTGGCCGTGGTGCCGCTCCAGCGGGTGATGAAGGCGTGGGCGGCTGTGGCGTTGTCAGCGTTGTCAGAGGGGGTTTGCATATCATGATAGCTGCGGGCATCAGCGTGTCGGCCGGTGCAGCGCTTCGCAGTGCGCCTGAACAGCCTGTAGGTCAACGGGCCAAAGAGGCAAAGCCGCTACCATCGCGTCATGGACAAATTCTTCAACACCGCTGGCCCGAATCAACCCGACATCCACTACACCTTGCTGCCCAAAGACCGGGTGAACTGGCCGGAGCTGTCTGGTTTGATCGCGGCACGCAAGTATT
>JBBQZI010000022.1:0-22094 GCA_038207855.1 Burkholderiales bacterium | reverse complement strand
GCTCTCGGTCAGCCAGTCGACCAGCTTGCCCTTGCCTTCATCACCCCACTGGGTGCCCACGACAACCACGTTGCGGCCTTTGATAGCAGTCATATTTACTCCGATTTTTTCAATTAAATGGCTTGGACAACCCATTGGTCGGCCGCTTGAATGAGTTCGCGATCGCAGTTGAATTCGTCAACTTCGCTCTCGTGACCAGGCAATATGCACAACACAACTTCACCGCGCGCGCGCAAGGCGGCGATGGCCCGACTTAAAGTGGCATCGTTGCGCCAGGGCGCACGAATAGCGGCTTGCAGTGGGCGCGGCTTGACTGCACCGACCAGCGCCTTGAGATCAAGGCTGAATCCAGCCGCCGGCCGGTTGCGGCCAAACACGGCCCCAACCTCGTCGTAGCGACCACCACGCACCAGCGCATCACTGGCACCGGCGGCGTAAATAGCAAAACGCGCCCCCGTGTAATAAGCGTAACCACGCAGGTCAGCCAGGTCAAACGTGACTTGTGTGCCTGTCAGATGACTCGCCAGTTGCTTTAAATTTTGTAGCGCTTCAGGCACACCTGGTAAGGGCTGGAGTGCTTTTTCGGCCTCAATCAGCACACGCTCGTCACCATACAGCTGAACCAGTGCCAACAGGCCTTGGCGGACTTGGTCTGGCAACTCACGCGTGAGTGACAACAACTCGGGGCTGTCTTTGGCCGCCAGCGCAGCGTAAAGCGCAGCGAGACGCGCCGCACTGACCGACACGCCCGACAGCATGGCCTTGACCAGTCGGGCATCAGCCAAGTCAATGCTGGGAGCCTGAACCTTGGCAGCCGTTAAACAATCGAGCGCCAAGCTCAGCACCTCAATGTCGGCCTCCAGCCCGGCATGCCCGTAGATTTCAGCACCCAACTGCAAAGGCTCGCGCGTGGCATGCGGTGCGCTCGGGCGGGTATGCAATACCGGTCCGCAGTAACACAGGCGCGTGACACCGGCCCGGTTGAGCAAATGGGCATCAATACGGGCCACCTGGGGCGTGCTGTCAGCGCGCAGACCCATCATGCGGCCCGAAAACTGATCGACCAGTTTGAAAGTTTGTAAATCGAGGGCACCACCTGCGCCGGTAAGCAGGGATTCAAGATGCTCCAGCAGCGGCGGCATGACCAGTTCGTAGCCATAGCAGCGCGCTGTATCCAGCAGGTCTCGACGCAATTCTTCGATGTGCCGTGCTTCAGACGGCAAAACATCGGCAATATGATCCGGCAGGACCCAAGCAGACATGTGATTTTGGGGAGCTGTTAAAACCGCGATTCTACCGGGCTAAAGCGCCAGCAACTGGCAGAAGTTGCTCAACTGAGCCACCAAATCAGCACAACACCGGTCAGTAAACTGCAAAGACCAAAGAAACGCAACTGTCCGTCACTGAGTCGCAGAATTTGCATGAAGGTGTTGCGCCAGGTCGCCGGTGAGACAAAAGGCATGAAGCCTTCGACCACCAGCACCAAGGCCAGGGCGAACCAAAATGTAGTGCTATCCAAACCGTAGCGGCGTATTACTATTTAGCGCGCGACGCAGTTGTGCCTGCACTCGCTGGCGTTGTACCGCGCAGCGTCTTGAAAAATTCGGAGCTGCTCGGATCCAACACCATCACATCGCTCTTCTTGGAGAAGGTCGCCTTGTAGGCATCCAGACTGCGGTAAAACTGGGCAAATTGCGGGTCGCGGCCGAAGGCTTCAGAATAGGTTCGTGCCGCTTCAGCATCGCCCTCACCCTTGATCTTCTGGGCATCACGGTAGGCGTTGGCCACAGTGATTTCACGCTGACGGTCGGCATCGGCGCGGATTTTTTCACCCTCTGCAAAGCCCGTTGACCGCAACTCGTTGGCCACGCGCTTGCGCTCGGCTTCCATACGGCGGTAGACCGATTCGGTGATCGCATCGACATAGTCAACACGGGTCACACGCACATCAATCACATCCACACCCCAGGGTTTGGCACCACGCACCTGGCTGAGGACTTCTTTCTTGACATCCTGCATCAACTCCTCGCGCTTGGCCGACAACAGCTCCTTGACCGTGCGCTTGTTGATTTCTTCCTGAAACGCATTGCGCACCACCCGATTGAGCTGACTGGCACCGGCTGCCTCGGTGGTGCCAACATTGCGGATGTATTGCGTGGGTTCGGAAATCCGCCAGCGCACATACCAGTCAATCACCACGCGCTGCTTTTCCGCCGTCAAGACCGGCTCGTTGTCGGTGCTATCCAACGTCAACAGCCGTTTGTCAATGTAAGAGACATTTTGAAATGGCGGCGGCAATTTGAAGTTCAAACCAGGCTCGGTGATGACTTCCTTGATTTGCCCCAATGCAAAGACCACACCAAATTGGCGCTGGTCCACCACGAACAAGGTTGAACTGGCGATGGCCAGCACAAAAAGAATACTTGAAAAAATAAAGCCTAACCGGTTCATGCGGTGCTCCTAGCGGGTTTCACGGGTACGACTGCGCGCTGCATCGCGGGTACGCGCGTCCGATATGGCGGCAGCCGCGTTGGGCGGGCTAGCGGGTGTGGTGCTGGTCGCCGGCACAGCGGCGGTGTCCTCAGCGACTTGTCCGGTCATTTGCATAATTTTGTCCAGCGGCAAGTAAAGCAAATTGGAACCCTGGCGGGAATCCACCATGACCTTGGTCACGCTGCTGTAAATTTGCTGCATGGCATCGATGTACATGCGGTCGTGCGTCACTTGCGGAGCCTTCTGGTATTCAGCCAGCACTGATTTGAAACGCTGCGCATCACCTTGGGCCTGCGCCACAATGCGGGCTTTGTAGGCATCGGATTCTTCTTTCAGACGCGATGCGGCACCCACGGCACGCGGCACCACATCATTGGCGTACGCCTGTGCTTCATTCTTGGCACGCTCGCGCTCCTGACCCGCCTTGAGAACATCATCAAATGCGGCCTGCACCTGCTCGGGTGGTCGTACACCGCCTTGCTGCAAGTTGATGCCAACCACCTCCACGCCGACCTTGTAGCGATCCAGAATACTTTGCATCAAGGCGCGTACGCGTGGCGCAATCTGGTCCCGCTCTTCAGAAAGGGCGCTGTCCATTTGCATCTTGCCCACCACTTCACGCACCGCGGTTTCAGCGGCTTGCACCACCGCATCCGTTGGATTCTTGCTTTCAAACAGGAAAGCCCGGGCATCGTTCAACCGATATTGCACAGCAAACTTGATTTCAACTATGTTTTCATCCGCTGTCAGCATGGCGGATTCGCGCAGGCCGGTAGCCTTGATCACCACATCACGGCCAATATCGACCGAACGAATCTGCGTGACAAATACCAACTCGTGGCGTTGAATCGGATACGGCAGGCGCCAGTTGAAACCAGCACCAACCGTTGAGTTGTATTTGCCGAATTGGGTGATGACCGCACGCTCACCTGCCTGAACAATGAAGAAGCCCGTACCAAGCCAAATCAGCACCGCCACGCCCGCCACCAGCCCAGCGCCTACACCCGCACTTTTCATGTCGGGCTGAAAGCCACCGGTGCCACCACCTCCGCCACCAGGACGTTTGTCACCCCCAAAAAGTGGGCCACGGCCACCGCCCTTGGGGCCGCCAAACAGGCCACCTAACTTGCGATTGAAATCGCGCCACAACTCATCCAGATCAGGCGGGCCCTGATTGGCCCCGCGCTTAGGGCCGCGATCGTTGTTGCCTTTGACAGGCTCTTCCGGCGGATTGCCCTCGGGGCGATCAGGTCCGTCATCGGCACTGCCCTGGGGCTTGTCGTCACTGCGACCCCAACGAGGATCGTTAAGGTTGAACATTCCCTTGATGCGCTGCGGTAAAAGCGCCAGGCTATGAGTAGGTAGTTGTAGTTTCATCGGGTCAGCTTTTGTCTAATGGTGTCGATTGTGCCGAATCAAAGCTCAGCCTCACCGCTTTGAGGGAAATGCGTCGGGTCAGCCGAAAAAGAATACTGAGTTTGCTGCGCCTTGACCTTGTCCGACAGGATCAATCGCAATGCTGCCAGACCCTCCCCTTGCTGCGCGCTCAAAAATAGCCGCGGCGTCGGCTGACCGTCAAGTTCATAAGTATCCTGTTGCAGCAATGGGCAGTTCTCTGGCGCCACAAGATCGAGCTTGTTGAATACCAGTACCTGCGGAATATCGGCAGCGCCGATTTCACCCAGAACACGCTGAACTTCCGCCATTTGCTCGACATGGTTGGGGCTGGAAAAATCCACCACATGCAGCAACAAATCAGCATCCACAGCCTCTTGCAACGTTGCCTGAAACGCATCAATCAGGCCGTGCGGCAAATCGCGGATGAAGCCCACGGTGTCCGACAGCGAAATGACACGCCCAACATCACCCAGGTACAACTGGCGAGTGGTGGTATCGAGCGTCGCAAATAGTTGGTCAGCCGCGTATGCGCGCGCCTTGACCAGTGCATTGAACAGTGTCGATTTGCCGGCGTTGGTATAACCCACCAGGGAAATATTGAAGGCATCACGGCGTTCGCGCTGACGGCGTTGTGTCTGACGTTGACGCTTGACTTTGGTAAGACGCTCTTTGATGCGCTTGATGTTGTCACCGATCATCCGGCGATCCAGCTCAATCTGGGTTTCACCCGGGCCGCCGCGCATACCGATGCCACCGCTTTGACGCTCGAGGTGCGACCAGCGCCGCACCAGACGCGTACTGAGGTACTGCAACCGAGCCAGCTCAACTTGCAACTTGCCTTCATGGCTGCGTGCGCGCTGGCCAAAAATTTCAAGTATCAAGAGCGTGCGGTCATTTACCGGCAACTCAAGATGCCGTTCAAGATTGCGCTGTTGGGCCGGACTAAGACTTTGGTCGAACAAAACCTCCTGAACGCCAAGCTGCAAGGCCAACTGTTTGATTTCATCGGCTTTGCCACTGCCAATGAACAAGGCAGCATCAGGCGCCCGACGCTTGCAAGTGACGCGCGCCACTGGCAACAAGCCAGCAGTCTGAGCCAACAGGCCCAGTTCTTCTAGCTCAGCATCAAAATGGGGATGTCCAAAATCTACCCCCACCAGCAAGGTGCGGGCGCCTTTGGGATCAGACTGCGTCAGGTTTGTCACCCTCAGCCGCTGCAAAGTTAACGGCACGACCTGGAACGATTGTCGAGATAGCGTGCTTATAAACCATTTGTGTCACGGTATTGCGCAGCAACACAACGTACTGGTCAAACGATTCGATCTGACCTTGAAGCTTGATCCCGTTAACCAGATAAATAGACACTGGCACATGTTCCCGACGCAAAGTGTTCAGAAACGGGTCTTGTAGAAGTTGGCCTTTATTGGTCACGATATTCTCCGTGTTTCGCGAAATTTAAGAAGCAGTTACGATAACACAGCCACCTGAAAAATCAGTGCTGTGCGCGGCAATTCCACAATAAAGCAGGCAGGAATTGATGGTTTTGACCAGTCTCAGTCATCTTTATCCGCGTAGGGATTGGCCGATGTCTTGAATTCGATCCGCAGTGGCGTACCAACAAAATCAAATTCTTTGCGAAAACGCCCTTCCAGAAAGCGCTTGTAGGCATCGGTCACATGCTCCAGCGAATTACCATGAATCACAATAACCGGCGGATTCATGCCGCCTTGGTGGGCATAGCGCAATTTTGGTCGGTACATGCCAGCACGCTTGGGACTTTGGAATTGCACCGATTCGAGGAGCAAGCGCGTTAGCACCGGCGTCGACATCTTGCAGTTAGCGGCCTTGTAAGCCTGCGCAATGGAGGCCCACAATGGCCCGAGGCCCTGACGTTTTTTCGCAGAAATCAGGTGCATGTTGGCAAATTTAAGGAATGCCAAACGGGTTTCGATAGACCGCTTGACCAACTCGCGCTGGTACTCATCCACCACATCCCACTTGTTGACAGCTAACACGACCGCACGCCCGTTTTCGAGAATGTAGCCGGCAATGTGCGCATCCTGATCAGTGACGCCTTGTGTTGCATCAATCAGCAACAAGACCACATGGGCTGATTCAATGGCCTGCAAGGTCTTTACCACCGAAAACTTTTCGATCGCCTCAAATACCTTGCCGCGCCGACGTAAACCAGCCGTATCAATCAGTTCAAATTTTTGCCCGTTGCGCTCAAACGGTACAGAAATAGCGTCACGGGTGGTTCCTGGTAAATCAAAGGCGACCAGACGTTCTTCGCCCAGCCAGACATTGATCAAGGTCGACTTGCCAACATTGGGGCGACCTGCCACTGCAAGCTTGATGACACCGGGCTCTGCTTCCTCTTCATTGGCTTCATCGGACAAATTCAAGGGGGCCAACGCCAGATCAATCAGACCACGAATGCCTTGACCATGCGCAGCCGAAACGGGATGCACCTCACCGAAGCCCAACTCATAAAACTCAACCGGTCGCGCTCCTTCAACCATACCCTCGGCTTTATTCGCCACCAGCACACAGGGCTTGCCCAAGCGACGCAGGTAATTGGCAATGTCATGGTCTTGCGCTGACACGCCGTCACGCGCATCTACAACAAAGAGCACCACATCGGCCTCGGCCACCGCTTGGCGGGTCTGCTTAGCCATTTCCTTGTAAATACCATCTATCGCTTCGGGCTCAAAACCACCCGTATCAATCACGATGTATTCGTGTTTGCCATGTTTACCAACGCCGTAATGGCGGTCACGGGTCAAGCCCGCGTAATCGGCCACGATGGCATCGCGGGACTTGGTTAGTCGATTGAATAACGTCGACTTGCCAACATTGGGACGGCCTACCAGAGCCAGTACAGGTTTCATCAATAATCTTTTGTTAAGGCGTTATATCTATTCCGGCTGAAAGCCGTAGATACCACCATTGCGCGTTACCACGACCAAGGTACCAGCCGCCAACACCGGTGCAACGGTAATCGCAGAGCCATCTGTCGTTAGCCGACTCAGGGGCGTGCCATCCGTTCGCGACAGCAAATGAACCAAGCCTGCCTCATCGCCCATCACCACCGACCGACCCAGCACCAACGGGGCACTCAGCTGACGGTAACGCAACCGGTCGGAGGCCCAGGCCTGCGCGCCATCGCTGCGTTGCCAAGCCAGCACACGGCCATCGCTCTCGACTCCAAAAACCAGCTTGTCATCTGCATACAGTCCCACAGAGCCTGATGCTGGTTTTTTCCAGTTCACACTGCCTTGCGCTGCATCGACACAGGCAACAACGGCCTGGAACGCTCGCACACACAAGACATTGCCATCGCGCCCGATGCCGGCCACAAGGTCAACCATGCGTTCAATGTCATTGGTGCCACGCGGTGTTGCAACGGGGGCATCCCATAACGCGCTGCCTGTCAGGGGATTCAGCCCGAGTAGATGACCCGAGAGTCCCACCACCAAGGTGTTGCCCACCGCCGTCAACACACTCGCCTGCCGCAACACCAGCGCGTCGCCAGGGCGCTGGATCTGCCACAATTTTCGGCCTGATTGCGCGTCAAAAGCGGCCACACTGCGATCGGCCCCCAGTACGAAGACACGACCACCAGCAACCAGCGGTGCAGTAAACACTTGCGCCGACAGGCGAACGCGCCACAGCTCGCGTCCAGCATCTACGGTGACTAATTCGTTGTTGAGCGTTACCACGGCAGCGTAATGACCGTCACTGCCAACCCCTGCAGCAATGGCCGCACCCACGTTGGTGCGCCACTGCTCGGCACCCGTGCGGGCATTAAACGATGCCACCACACCATCACTGCTGGCTAAAGTGACCAGAACGCCATTGACACTCACATTCAGCGGAAAATCGACGGCGCCAACCTTGCCCATCCAAGCGGTGCGCACACCCAGTAGGGCTGGGTTTGGCCCTAATTCGGTTGGTTTAGGTCTATCGGAACCACCGGCGCAGGCTACCAAGCCGGCTAGTACCGTTGTCAACAAAAGTACTTTAAGCCATGAGCGCGGGAAATATTGTTTCATCTTGTTTGTCACTTTGCAGCGGCACTGGCCACTTGATCACTGACTTGCACATCAACACCCAAGGCGTTGAGCTTAACTTCTACCAGGCGTCGGTATTCGGTTCCTGCATCAAACAAACGGTAGGCCTTTTGATACTCGCTCACGGCCTGCGGCTTGTTACCCTGCAGTGTCAGCACATCCCCTTTGCGATCAGCTACAAGCGCCTCAAAACTTGCCGGAAAAGCGGCATTCAGTTGACTCATGGCAGGGTCGTAGTTTTTTGACTCCATCAACAGCGCAACCAATCGCAGTTTGGCAATGGCCTGATAGCCGGCATCTGTCGACTGCTCGGCAACCCAGGTCAACGCTGCTTTGGCGGAGTCGAGTTTGCCCGCGGTGACATACTGATGCGCAACCATCAATCCAGACTGCTGGGCGTAGGCGGTAGACGCAAACTTGCCCTTCATGTCAGAGAAAACACGGTCAATTCTGGTCGTGTCAGCCGATTGAACCGCACGTTCAACTTCATCAAAAAGCGCTGCGGCCTGGGTGGCTTGGCTTCGCTGCCAGTAGTTGTAGAAATTCCAGCTGGCGAATCCAGCCAGTACAACAATCAACGCCCATGTGATGGCGTTGCCATATTGCTTCCAAAAGTGCTTGATCTGGTCAAGCTGTTCTTGTTCTTCGAGGTCTAATTGATTGGCCATGGGTAAATCCAGTTAAGCGGCTGATTGTAGGGTCGGGGCCCACGCGGCAAGCTCAGTCAATGCGCGTGTGACCTGACTGGCGCTGGCATCGCGCAAGGGTTTGATCGTGACATTTTTGGCGGCTATCTCATCCGGACCAAAAATCAGGGCAAAACGCGCACCGCTGCTATCGGCTCGTTTGAACTGACTCTTCATGCTACCCATGCCCTCTGTTGTGCTGGCTTGCATCTGGACGCTGACCCCAGCTAATCGCAAGGCCTGCAATGTGAGCAAAACCTCCGGCATGGCGGTGACATCGGTGACGATGGCGTAGGCATCCAACACGGGGCCCACGTCTTTCAGGCCAACAGACTTGGCGAGTTCCAATACGCGATCCACCCCAAGCGCCCAGCCAACAGCAGGTGCTGGCTTGCCTCCCAATTGTTCAAACAGGTAGTCGTAACGTCCACCCGCACACACCGTACCTTGGGAGCCCAAGCGGTCCGTGGTGAACTCAAAAACGGTCAGGTTGTAATAATCCATGCCGCGCACCAACCGTGGATTAACGGTGTACGGCACATCATTGGCACGCAGAATTAACTTCAGGGTTTCAAAATGGGCCAGCGATGCATCACCCAAAAAATCCAGCAGTTTCGGTGCCGAATCCACCACTGACTGCATGTTTGGATTTTTGGTATCCAGAATCCGCAAAGGGTTGCTGTAAAGGCGCCGACGCGCATCTTCGTCAAGCACGCTTGCGTGTTGCTCAAAATGGCTAATCAGTGCTTGCCGGTGGGCCAGGCGTTCCGCCGGTTGACCCAGGCTGTTGAGTTCGAGCCGAATGTCGGTCAAACCGAGTTCTTGCCAGAGCACCGTAGCCATCAAAATCAGCTCGGCATCTACTTCGGCACCGGAAAAACCCAAGGCTTCGGCTCCGATTTGATCAAACTGGCGATACCGCCCCTTCTGCGGGCGCTCATGCCGGAACATCGGCCCCATGTAATACAGCCGCTTACCACCGTCATACAGCAAATTGTGTTCAAGCGCGGCCCGTACCACACCCGCAGTCGCTTCAGGACGCAAAGTCAAGGAATCGCCATTGAGGCGATCCTCAAAACAATACATTTCTTTTTCGACAATATCGGTCACCTCACCAAGCCCGCGAACGAACAGAGGGGTGCGCTCAACAATGGGGGTGCGAATGTTGCGGTACGCAAAGCGCGTCATCAGTGCGCGTACCTTTGCTTCCAGCCATTCAACGGTCGCTGAATCGGGCGGCAACACATCGTTCATGCCCTTGACGGCAGTCAATTTATCAATTTTGAGAGGGGTAATTTTTTCGGTCATGAAGGTGCACGTCACACAATGGCGGCAGTCTGGCCACCAAAGCGTTTTTCAACATAGTTTTCAACAATTGCCTGAAACTCTTGCGCAATGGCATCACCCCGCAAGGTCATTCGCTTTTCGCCATCAATAAAGACGGGGGCTGCAGGTGCTTCACCGGTTCCAGGCAAGCTGATGCCAATATCGGCCTGTTTACTCTCACCTGGACCATTGACGATGCAGCCCATGACAGCTACTTTCAGCTTTTCAACGCCAGGATATTTGTCGCGCCAAATCGGCATTTGAGCTCTCAGATAGGCTTCTATTTGCTGCGTTAATTCCTGAAATGTCGTGCTGGTGGTGCGCCCGCAACCCGGACACGCAGTCACACTGGGCACAAACGATCTCAACTCCAAAGCCTGCAAAATTTCCGTGGCAATGACCACTTCCTGGGTGCGGGACTCTCCGGGTTGTGGTGTCAAAGAAACCCGGATGGTGTCGCCAATACCTTCCTGCAACAGGATCGACAGCGCGGTGGCAGAAGCCACGGCCCCTTTGGTGCCCATACCGGCCTCAGTCAAACCCAGATGCAAGGCATAGTCACAGCGCCGTGACAACTCACGGTAGACCGCAACCAAGTCCTGTACCCCACTGACTTTGCAGGACAAAATGATCTGATCGGGATTCATGCCAAGTGCCACGGCTTGTTGCGCCGAATCAATCGCCGAGGTAATCAAGGCCTCATACATCACGGGCTTGGCACCCCAGGGCATCGCACGTCGGCTGTTTTGATCCATCAAGTTTGCCAGCAACTCCTGATCCAGACTGCCCCAATTGACACCAATGCGTACCACCTTGTTCCAGCGGATTGCCGCCTCAATCATCACGGCAAACTGGCGATCATGCTTATCCCCCTTGCCCACGTTACCGGGGTTGATGCGGTACTTGGACAAGGCTTGCGCGCACGCCGGAAAATCAGTGAGAAGTCGATGGCCGTTGTAGTGAAAATCACCAATCAACGGGACATCGATGCCCATGCGGTCAAGCTGTTCACGAATGGCTGGAACCGCCTGCGCAGCCTCGGGGGTATTGACCGTCAGTCGGACCATTTCGGACCCTGCCTGCGCCAATTCCTTGACCTGAATCGCGGTACCAATCACATCCACCGTATCCGTATTGGTCATCGACTGCACACGCACCGGTGCGTCTGCGCCAACGGTGACAATCCGGCCACCCCAACTGACCTGTGCTTGGCGAGATTTTCTGGGTAATGCAAACGCAGATGCTATCGGCTGGGACGTATCCATTACTGCACCTCGAATTTCGCCACGTTGTCTTTGGAAATGACTGTCAAATCAAGCGGTTTGCCACGCACCATTGCGGTGACACTGTCAGCGCGCCCCAAAATAACTGACAGTGGAAGGTCGCCTGACACATTCAAGACCTCACCAGTCATGGCTGTTTTGCGCAACTGAACCACGCCTTTGCTGTCTGTAACCTGAACCCAGGAGGTACCGCTCATCTGCAACATCAACACCGACGGATGATCTGCCGTGGCAGATTTCTCAAGCACATCCGGCAAAGTGGCGGCGGTAGCGACGTCGCTGGCACCCGTCTGCATAGCAGATGCTGCAGCAGATTCAGGCCACTGAGTCGGGGCCGACGAACCGACGGAGCCACTGCCGGTGGCACTGTCAGAATCGACATGATCCGAATTGCTTGCCAAAACCGGGGGTGCACTGCTTGGTTTCACTGGCCAAAATGAGATGGCAAGGATTGCCAACACGATCAAAAAAACGCCAATGACAACCGGCTTGCCTGCTTGCGCCAACAAACCCCAACCCATCCCACTGCCAGGCTCTTTGAAAGTGGTGTTCAAGCCCGCTTCATCGGACTTCATCTGTCTGACTTGCGCACGCGGCAAACCAGCCAGCACGGGTACTGCGTCAATCTTCAACACGCGGCAAATGCTGCTGGCCAGTGCACGCGCAAACACGGTGTCGGGCAGCAAGTCAAAACGATCGGTCTCGAGCGCCTCAAGCTTCTTCACCGGCACCTTCAACGCCACCGCCAATGCACCAATATGCAAACCCTGTGCTTCACGTGCTGCGCGCAGCATGGCACCGGCAGACGGCGAACCCTGACCGGGTTGCGCGGCCTGCGCCGGCTCTTGCGCATTCAACAATTCACTCATCAAATGCTCCCCGGCGATAGGCTGCGGTCTCGTTTGATTGTGGAAATCTCTTTTCCAGTTGGGTTGCCAGCTGTGAAACCGCATCGGTGTTGGCCAACCGGCGCTCCACCTTGATCCCGAGCCAAAGTGACTCAGCGTTGGCCAGCTCACTGTTGTTAAGGCGACGAATATAAAACTGAGCTCGAACGTAGTCCGCTTTTTTATAAAGAATGTTCGCCAGGTTGTAGCCTGTAACCGGATTGCCAGCATCGTATTCGTAGGACTTGATCAAGCTGCGTTCTGCTTCTGGCAGCAGGCCTGCCCGAGCCTGGCAAAGCCCTTGGGTCATGAAAGTTTTTGCCCGTTCACCATAACGCGGGTCAGCCAGGGCGCGTGCAAAGTACTGCAGTCCTTCAGAATATGACGCTTGTTGGCATTTAAGCCAACCCAGGTTATGCAGCACATTAGCGTTTTGCGGACTGATCGACAAAGCCTTATTAAAACTTTCCTCGGCCAGTGCAGCATCATTGAGGCGCATATAAATCAAGCCACGCAAGTTGTAGGCATCGAAAAACTTCGGGTCCGCCACAATCGCTTGCTTGATTTCATCCAGGGCAATCGTGGTCTTGCCCTGCTCAAAATAACCCAATGCAAGCTCCACCCGAATACGGGCGCGTTTGCGTTCAGGCGCTTCATCCGACTCGGTCACGATCTCGCCGCGCCCCGCTGTGGCACCCGTTGAATCCGATGGACTGGCGCAGCCAGTCAAGCTGAAACCGGCAGCCAGAAACAATGCGGCCATTACCACTTCAATGCGAATCAGCCGACAGGTATGCAAAAACACATGCATGGCTCAGGCCTCCTAGGGTGTTTCAACCGGTGAATGAATTGGCTTGATGAACATGACCCGCTTGCGAGCCATGCGCTCAACCACTTTGGTGCGATCCTGAACATCGCCTGCCAGCTGACCGCAAGCCGCATCAATATCATCACCCCGTGTTTTACGCACCGTGGTGGTTATCCCAGCCTCGATCAAAATTTTTGCAAAAGCTTGAACACGATCCATCCCGGAACGGAATAGGCCAGAAGCCGGAAACGGATTGAACGGGATCAGGTTGAACTTGCACCATTGACCAGGACGAGGCATTGATTTGATCAATCGAACCAGCTCGCGGGCTTGCTCATCCTGGTCATTCACCCCATCCAGCATGCAATACTCAAAGGTAATGAAATCTCTGGGCGCGTGTTCAAGGTAGCGCAGGCAGGCACTGAGCAAGTCTTTCAGCGGGTACTTGATATTCAAGGGAACCAGGTGATCTCGAAGCGCATCATTGGGCGCGTGCAAGGACACCGCCAGCGCGACCGGACAGTCCAGTGCCAGTCGATCAATCATGGGAACAACGCCAGAGGTGGAGACGGTTACCCGCCGCCTCGATAAGCCATAGCCATGGTCATCAAGCATCACATGCAAGGCAGGCACCAGTTCCTTGTAATTTTGCAGCGGTTCGCCCATGCCCATCATGACCACGTTGGAGATCACACGCGCATCACGTTTTAAATGACGGCGCAAAAAATGTTCGGCAAACCAGAGTTGGGCAGTAATTTCGCCTGTTGTCAGATTCCGGCTAAAGCCCTGGTGCCCGGTAGAGCAAAAGCGGCACCCCATGGCACAGCCAGCCTGGGATGAAATACACAGTGTGCCCCGATCTTCCTCGGGAATGAACACGGTCTCAATGACGTTGCTATCACCCACATCAAAAAGCCATTTGATAGTGCCATCGGTTGACTCATGTTGTGAGACGACATTTGGCGGCTTGATGCAAGCGACTCTCTTGAGCTTTTCGCGCAAGCTTTTTGCCAGGTCAGTCATGTCATCAAACTGACAGGCACCTTTTTGATGAATCCAGCGAAATAGCTGAACCGCCCGAAAGCGTTTTTCACCCAGCCTCTCACAAAAGACGGTCAAACCTTCGAGGTCATAGTCGAGCAAGTTGACCGTCATGTGCTGATTAACGCGAGTAAACGTTCAGGCCGGCAAAGAAAAATGCGATTTCAGCAGCGGCTGTTTCAGCGGCATCAGAGCCATGAACAGCATTGGCATCAATGCTGTCGGCAAAGTCTGCACGGATCGTACCGGGTGCCGCTTTTTTCGGGTCAGTTGCGCCCATCAAATCACGATTTTTCAGAATGGCGTTGTCGCCTTCAAGCGCTTGAATCATCACCGGGCCCGAAATCATGAACTCAACCAGATCCTTGAAAAAAGGACGTGCTTTGTGCACAGCGTAAAACGCCTCAGCCTCGCCGCGCGACAAATGCACCAGCTTGGCAGCCACGACCTTGAGGCCAGCGGCTTCAAAACGGGCGTAAATTTGGCCAATTACATTTTTGGCAACGGCATCTGGTTTGATGATGGACAGCGTACGTTCGATAGTCATATGTTTTCCTAAGCATTAATTGAATATTTTGACCCCATGGTCAAAGCCTTTGATCTTACCCTGAACAACTCAGCGGGTTCGCCCGGAAGAACGTCGCGCCCCGCTTGAACCAGAACCGCCCCCGCTCTTTTTGTTAGCCTCTTGCCTTTGGCGCGAAAAACTATCAGCACCAATGTAGCCCTGCGATGTCTTCATCGGATCCGGTTGGCTTGTCGACGGTTGTTCGGCATGCGGTGTCCGCTGATGGTTGGCTGGCCCCGAGCTTCGATTGCGCATGGGGGCACCAGGACCCCGCGCTTTGCGTGGACCATCATCAGCGCCTGCCACCTGGGACGGTTCCCGGTGTGCCAGTGTGCCTGCAGCTCTGGTCAAAGAGCGTATATCGGCCTCATCAAGCTCCATCCAGGCACCGCGCTTGAGTCCGCGCGGCAGCACCATAGCGCCATAACGAATCCGAATCAGCCGGCTCACAGCGTGCCCAACCGCTTCAAACATGCGACGAACCTCGCGATTACGGCCTTCTGAGATGGTGACGCGATACCAGCAATTAGAGCCTTCGCCACCACCCGCTTCGATCGATCCAAACTGGGCCATGCCGTCATCCAGCTTCACACCGTCAAGCAAACGGTGCTTTTCATCTTGATTCAAAGCACCCAAAACGCGCACGGCGTACTCCCGTTCCAGCCCAAAACGCGGGTGCATCAAATTGTTAGCCAATTCGCCCGAGCTGGTAAACAACAGCAGGCCCTCGGTGTTGAGGTCAAGCCGCCCGACTGACTGCCACTTGCCCTGATACAACTTGGGCAGCTTGCGAAACACCGTTGGGCGGTTTTGCGGATCATCATGGCTGACCACTTCACCGGCAGGTTTGTGATAGGCAATGACACGCGGTGGCGGCGGTGCAATCCGCACCCGAATCGGCTTCCCGTTAACCTTGACATGATCGCCAAACTGAACCCGCTGGCCAATATGAGCAGGTTCGTTGTTGACGGAAATACGCCCCTCCAAAATGAGCTGTTCCATTTCCAGTCGCGAACCCATGCCAGACTGTGCCAGCACTTTGTGCAGCTTGGGAGACTCTGGCTGCGGGGCCAGAACCCGCTTCGACCATGCTGGTTCGGGTTGACTGTCTTGCGCATCGAATTGGCCAGATATCACGTCTTCAAAACGGATGGCTTCAGAGGCAGGAGCCAGAGGCTCATCAGGTGTGTCGGTCATTGGTTTACTCCCCAAAAGGGCTATCAGTTGTTGGCATCAGGGATCTGACTATCAGACCAGTTAAATTCAGGCGTTGCGCTGGTATCCAGCGCATCCACAAGAGGTGCCACCGGTGAATACACCGCTTGCGCCTGGTCGTCGACCGGATTTAGCAACGCAAAAGCATCGAGCGCTCCCGTTGGGGAATCCAGCAAAGGCAATTGATCCAGGGATTTCAGGCCCAGATCATCCAGGAAATGTCGGGTCGTCGCAAAAAGCGATGGCCGCCCGACGGTGTCACGATGTCCAATGACCTCAACCCAGCCGCGATCTTCCAACTGTTTAAGCGTCAGCGAGTTGACCGTCACACCGCGAATGTCTTCAATGTCACCACGCGTCACTGGTTGACGGTAGGCAATGATCGCCAGCGTCTCCAGCGTTGCCCGGGCATATCGGGGCGGTTTTTCAGGGTGCAATCGGTCCAGATAAGTCCGCATTTCCGGTCGACTCTGAAAACGCCAACCAGTGGCCAGAGCGACCAGTTCAATACCCCGCTGAGACCACTCTTGCTGCAACTCAGTCAAGATCAGCCGGATCGAATCAGCATTCAGCGCATCGTCAAACAAAGTCCGCATGTCGCGTAGCGGTAGCGGTTGCTGGGCGCAAATCAGTGCAGTCTCAAGGATGCGTTTGGCATCCAATGTGTTCATATGTCGATAATTCCGAAAAAAACACCGCTTTGGTGTTCGATAAAAAGATTGGGGTGATGCGTTCAGAACCGGCAAGAAAATCGGTAGTGCGTGCTGAAGCCCGCTGTAGAACGGGTCAAAAAGTGCCACTATTGTACTTGAGGCCCCACACCGCCTGTGCCGCCAAAAAATCGGCAGGCGGCGGTGCCTCGAAAACCAGGGGCAGCAAGGTAATGGGGTGAACAAACGCCAGTTTGGTGGCATGCAATGCCTGACGTTGCATACCGGCGGCCAATGCCCCACCGTAAACAAGGTCGGCCACCAAGGGATGCGCGATGGATGCCATGTGAACCCGAATCTGATGGGTTCGACCAGTATGCAAAGTGCATTTGACCAAGCACCCCTGCGCGCACCCAGACAACAGTTCAATATCGGTTTTGGCGGTTTTACCGGATTGGCAAGACAGATCAACCACTGCCATGCGCAGACGGTTGGCCGGGTCCCGTCCCACCGGGGCGTTTACCTGACGGACAGACGGGCCACGCCAACAGCCGTGCGCCAAAGCGAGATACTGACGCTTAACGTCACGCGCTGCAATCGCGCGCACCAGCGCATCCATCACCGGGCGGCTGCGGGCCACCACCATCAAGCCACTGGTGTCTTTGTCAAGACGGTGCACGATGCCGGCACGCGGCAAATTGAAAGCTTGTGCATCAAAGCCCAGCAAGCCATTCATCAGAGTGCCACTCCAATTGCCCGGTGCCGGATGCACCACCATGCCAGCGGGTTTATTGATCACCAACAGATGCTCATCCTGGTAGGCAAAATCAAGTGCCAGGTTTTCTGCCTTGAATGCCTGACTTTGGGGTGTCGGCCGAAGCTCAATGCTGCCACGGTCATACGCCTTGACTTTGGACGACACCTTGAGCGTGACATGGCCATTGAGCGACAAACTCCCCAACTCGATCAGTTGCTGCAAATAGCTGCGCGAGAATTCGGGAACCAGCTCCACCACGGCGCGATCAAGTCGCATACCATGGTGCCGCTCGTCAAACAGCAGTGAACGAACCTCCATCTCTGGCGCGTCTTCAAAGACGGCTTCTGGCTCTTCGCCCGCAAGGGAGCCCGATATAATCAGTTGGGAATTTTTCAAGAAAGCTGTCCTACATGTCTGGTACCAAATTATCTGCTGTCTTCTCATTGGCGCTGGCCACTGGGCTCATGTTGTTGAGCGCTTGCTCAACAACAACGCCCGATCCGACGGCCGGCTGGAGTCCCAACAAAATTTACGCTGAAGCCAAGGACGAGCTTAGCTCTGGCGCCTATGACAAGGCCGTGCCGTTGTTCGAAAAACTCGAAGGTCGTGCAGCCGGCACGCCACTGGCGCAGCAAGCCCAACTCGACAAGGCCTACGCCCAATTCAAGAATGGCGAACCAATCCTGGCGGTTGCCACGCTGGACCGTTTCATGAAGCTGCACCCTGCCAGCCCAGCCATCGACTACGCGCTGTACCTCAAAGGGGTCATCAACTTTAACGATGACCTTGGCATGTTTTCTGCGTTGACGCGCCAAGACCTGGCCGAACGAGACCAAAAAGCGGCCAAGGATTCGTTTGAATCCTTCAAAGAACTCGTCACCCGATTCCCTGAATCGCGCTACGCGCCCGATGCCAGGGCGCGCATGAACTACATCGTGAACTCGCTGGCGCAATCAGAAGTACACGTGGCGCGCTACTACTTTGCGCGTGGTGCCTACCTGGCAGCCATCAATCGCGCCCAAGCTGCCATCACCAACTACCAAGGGGTTCCGGCATCTGAGGAGGCCTTGTTCATCATGGTCAAATCCTACAACGCACTGGGCATGACGCAAATGCGCGATGACACCTCGCGGATACTGGAAAAGAACTACCCGCAAACGCCCTACCTGACCCAGGGCTTCAAGTCCAAAAACGACCCTTGGTGGAAAATTTGGTAACCGTATGACAACCAAAGGCTACCGGCTGACGGCGGCCACTGGCATTCACAAAGGTGACCGTGATTACCAGCAAGACCAGGTTGCCTTGCTTAGTCACCCGCATACCAAAGGGTGTTTACTGGTTGTGCTGGCCGACGGTATGGGGGGGCGCAGTGGTGGCCGCAAAGCGTCTGACCAGGTCATGATGACGGCCAAGCAGCTTTTTGAACGCTACTCCCCAGTATCTGACGACCCAGCCGAGCTGCTCAAGCAGCTGATTCTCGAAGCCCACACCGTTATCCGGCTCACCGCCATCTCATCCGAAGAAGAACCCCACAGCACCGTTGTGGTTTTCCTGATTAACCCAGGCGGCGACTGTTATTGGGCACACGCTGGTGATTCACGTATTTACCATTACAACGGCAAACAGCTGGTCAAACGCACGATGGATCACTCCTACGTGCAGGCGTTGGTCGACCGGGGTGAGATCACTGAAGAAGCGGCCAACTTTCATCCCCAGTCCAATGTTTTGATGGGTTGTCTGGGCGCCCAAAAAGCCCCACCGGTGGACGGCCATTGCATTGCAAAACTGCAGCCCGGCGACACCTTGCTGGCTTGCAGTGATGGGCTATGGCATTACTTCAATGACCTGGAGCTTGGTGCGGTTCTTAACACCTTGACACCGCGTGAAGCGAGTGAGTTTTTGATCGAAAAAGCACGCAGTCGCGCCAAGGGTGCTGGCGACAACCTGTCCCTGGCCATCGTCAAGCTTGAACGACTGAGCAGTTGACCATCCACAGGCAAGGCGCTTGGCCCGATCATTTTTACTTGCGCTGAAGCCGCTCGAGCGCCGTCAACGCCTTGGCCTTTCGGTCCATGTCATTCAAGACCAGCTCCTGGCGACGCAAGCCATCGAGTGCAACACGCCGCGCCTTGCGCAAGTGAAGTAAGCAGTCTGACACTGCGAAACGCGCGTAGCAGGCCTGCTCAGCCTCCAGAAATGTTGCCTCATGCGCAGTGCGGTCCACAGCAATGTGCTTTCGCTCCATTTCAATGTCCAGCTTGTCACCGACCGGCACGGCTGCATCGGTGGGTATCACTGCGTCTTGCGCACGCCCAGGCAGACCTGAACACAAAAGCAAAACAGCCACCAGCAGCGCTGCATCAAACGGCAATTTCATGTGAGTCGGGTATCCACATCACGGCGATCGAGGGCCAAAAATTCACGCGTCCGCATTTCATTCAAGCGCGACACCGTGCGCGCAAACTCATTGGACATCAAACCCTCGGTGTACAACTGCTCTGCCGGCACAGCTGCCGACAAGATCAATTTAACCCGCCGGTCATACAACACATCGACCAACCAGGTAAAGCGGCGGGCCTCAGACGACATGCGTGGCTGCATTTGCGGCACATCGCTGAGCAGCACAGTGTGAAACTGGCTGGCCAGCTCAAGGTAATCGTTTTGTGAACGCGGGCCACCACACAGCGTTTTGAAGTCAAACCAGACCAGGCCCCCGGCCTTTCGCTGGGCGACAATTCTGCGTGCTTCAATTTGCAACACCGGTTCTTCATCATGCGTTTCGGCTAGTCGCTCAAAGGCATCCAGCATGGCCGCCGCAGAGGCCTCGTTCAGCGGCGTGTGGTAAAGCTCAAGCTGCTCCAGTGTCAAGCCGCGGTAATCGGTGCCGTTGTCCACATTAATGACTTGCAAGCGGCTGTTGAGCAGCGCGATTGCAGGTAAAAAACGGTCCCGATGCAAACCGTTCGGATACAAATCATCTGGTTTGAAGTTCGATGTGGTGATCAACCCCACATTGTTGTCCAGCAAGGCAGAAAGCAGTCGGTACAAAATCATGGCATCGGTTATGTCCGAGACATGGAATTCGTCAAAGCAGATCAGCTTGAATTTATTTGAGATGCGCTTGGCCAGCACATCGAGTGGATTGGCCGTTCCCTGCATGGCAGAGAGTTCACGATGCACCTCACGCATGAACTCGTGAAAATGCAACCTGGTTTTACGCTTGAGCGGCACAGCGTTGTAAAACAAGTCCATCAAGAAACTTTTACCCCGCCCTACCCCGCCGTACATATAGACACCACGGGGAATGGGCGGATGGTGGATCAGCTTCTTGAAAGCGTTCGAGCGCTGGCCCTTGAAGTGGTTCCACTCGTGGGCACAAGTATCAAGGGCCTGCACAGCACGTAACTGCGCCGGGTCGGCACTGTAACCCCGCGCAGTCAGCTCTGCCTGGTAATTTGACTTAACCGTCACTGCGTTTCTTTTGCTATATAAAACAGAGCTATCTACGCTTATTCCATAAGGGCTAGAGGCCTATTTCTTATATAAATTAAAAATTCAAGGTACGCTTGTCAACCGCCAGCGCCGCTTCCTTGGTGGACTCGCTCAAAGACGGATGTGCATGGCAAATACGCGCAATGTCCTCACTGCTAGCCCTGAACGCCATCGCCACTACGCACTCGGCAATCAATTCACTGGCCATCGGGCCGACGATGTGCACGCCCAAAATTTCATCGGTCGTGGCGTCGGCCAGCATTTTGACCATGCCAGTGGTGTCACCCAAAGCGCGCGCCCGGCCATTCGCCAGAAACGGAAAAGTGCCGGCCTTGTAAGCGACACCATCCGCCTTGAGCTGCTGCTCGGTGCGACCGACCCAGGCGATCTCTGGACTGGTGTAAATCACCCATGGAATCAGGTTGAAATCCACATGACCGTGCTGGCCGGCGATGCGTTCAGCCACTGCCACGCCCTCTTCTTCGGCCTTGTGCGCCAACATCGGGCCGCGCACCACATCACCCACCGCCCAGACCCCAGGCAAATTGGTTTTGCAGTCGTCATCAACCACAATCGCACCGCGCTCATCAAGCTTCAAGCCAACGGCATCCGGATTCAAACCAATGGTGTTGGGGACGCGACCAATCGACACAATCAGTTTGTCCACATCGAGTGTTTGTGCAACGCCAGCAGCATTGGTCCAGGCCACGCTGACCCCTTTTTTGCTTGGCTTGACCTCACCCACTTTGACACCCAGTTCGATTTTCAAACCTTGTTTGTCAAATGCTTTTTTGGCTTCCTTGGCGATTTGCTCGTCCACGGCACCCAAAAACGTTGGCAAGCCTTCCAGCACGGTGACTTCAGAACCCAAACGGCGCCAGACCGAACCCATCTCCAGACCAATCACGCCCGAGCCAATCAGGCCCAGTTTCTTTGGCACGGCACCCAGTGCCAGCGCACCTTCGTTGGACAGAATCAGTTGCTCATCAAACGGTGCTCCCGGCAGTGCCCGGGCGGTGGAACCCGTGGCCACAATGATGTGTTGGCCAATCAGCGTTTCTTCAGCAGCGCCCGTTACCTTGATTTCATAGCCAGCATCAACGGCTTTGACAAAAGCGGCACGGCCATGGAAAAAGCTGACCTTGTTTTTCTTCAACAAGTACAGAATGCCGTCGTTGTTTTGCTTGATCACGCCGTCCTTGCGCGCCACCATTTTGGCCACATCCATCGACAAGCCCTTGACCGCAATGCCGTGGTCGGCAAAGTGGTGACTGGCCTGCTCATAGTGCTCTGAAGACTGTAGCAACGCTTTGGATGGAATACAACCCACATTGGTACAGGTGCCGCCCGGTGCCGCACCGCCCTTGGCGTTTTTCCACTCGTCGATACAGGCGACGTTTTTGCCCAGTTGGGCAGC
>JBBQZI010000021.1:0-22234 GCA_038207855.1 Burkholderiales bacterium | reverse complement strand
CGTTTTTTGCCAAATCAACGCCGACTCGTGTAATCTCGCTCATGGGACTTCTCCTTCTAAAGGTTACAGATTGACTTCCAAAAATCCAATCTTGGCACCAGATGCCGCTACCAGGAAGCGGGAAGTCCCTTCGTATTCATGTAATATGCGTGAGCAGCTACATAATGAATAGCGACTTGAAGCGCAACGGCCCAAGCCGCTGATCAGGAAGCCGTGTCACTGCGAAATTGCTTGTGACAGCTTTTGCAGCTTTTTTCGATTTCATCAACGGCGCTGCGAATGGCGGGTAGATCGGCGCTGCCCGAGATTTTGACCAACTGGTTGACCGTGCCCAGGTAGTGGTCTTGCGCTTGCTTGAACTCGGCGGCTTGTTGCCAGACTTCGGGCTTGGCGCGGGTCGGTGGATAGTTGCCGTCAGCGCTGAAGAATACCCAGGGCTGGCTTGACAACTCTTGCAGTGCCAGTGCCTCGGCCTGGAACTCGCCCTTGTTGTAGTCCTTGCGGTCACGTGCGACCAGACCCAGCGGCTCCATCGCCTTGGTGAATTTTTTGAAAATGGCCTGGCGCTGGCTGACCAATTTTTGCGGGTGGGTGTCGCGAACGCGATCGCTGCAGGCACCCAGCAAGAGGGAAGCGGTCAACAGGGTGACGGTGATGGGTAAGAGTTTGGACATAAGTGCAGCAAGAAAATAATCAGTGAATTCAGAAGCATGGTGACGCGATGTCACCCGGGTGGCATTATCGATTCAGGGTTTGAAGGTGGTTTGCCACAAGGCCAGTATGGCATTGCGCTCGGTCTGTCGTGTGGCGGGGTCAACGAGGGTGGGGGCCTCATTGAGGCGGGCGCGGTGCTGAATCTGGCGCAGGGTGCGGTAAGCAACTGCGGCGGCGTGTCCTGAGCCTGCGGGTATCAAGCCCAACAACTCGGCCCGCTCCAGCAGGGCAATGTTGCCTGCATTGGCCATCAAATCAGGGTGTTTTGCGGACTGCGAAAGCACCAGAAATTGCATGACAAATTCGGCATCGATCATGCCACCCGGACTGCGTTTGACATCAAAGGTGCCCGTTTTGACAGGTTGGGCCGCCGCCATGCGCTCGCGCATCGAGATGATTTCGGCACGCAAGCCGTCGGTGTCGCGTTCAGCGCTGATAACGGCTGTGCGCACCGCATCAAAGCGCACATGCAAGTCGGCACTGCCCAGCACGCAGCGGGCGCGTGTCATGGCTTGGTGCTCCCAGGTCCAGGCGGTGTTGCTGCCGCGCTGTTGCTGGTACTTGGCGTAGGCATCAAAGCTGGTGATCAGCAAGCCGGCGTTACCGTTGGGGCGCAGGGCGGTGTCAATTTCGTACAGGTCACCTTCGCCGGTTTTAACGGTCAGCCAGTTGATCAGCTTGCGCACCAGGCCGGCATAGACCTCGGGGGCTTGCTCGTCGTCATCGTCATAAACAAAAACAATGTCCAGATCACTGCCATAACCCAGTTCCTTGCCACCCAGCTTGCCGTAGGCAATGATGCCGAACTGCGGCTGCTCCCGGTGGGTTTTCTTCAGGCGGCTCCAGCACCAGCGGGTGGTGATGCGCAACACCGCATCGGCCAGCGCACTCAAGTCGTCGGCCACTTGCTCAACGCTCAGCTTGCCTTCCACATCGCGTGCCAGCGTGCGAAATACCTCAGCGTGGTGGGCCCGGCGCAACAGATTGAGCAGCTCTTCATCATCTTCTTCGCCCGCGCCGTGAAGGGCTGCGCGACGGTGATCGAGCTCAGACTCAAAAGTGGCGGCATCAAAGCGTTCGTTCAGCATGTCAGAGGCTGCCAGTTCATCAATCACGCCCGGGTGCAGCAACAGGTAACGCAAGGGCCACTTGGCTGCTCCCAGCATATGCAGCAGGCGTTCATGCACGTTGGGGCGTTCCAGCAGCAGTGCCAGATAGCTCTCGCGGCGCAGCAGTGGCTCCATCCAGTCCACCAAGCCAACGGCTGCTGCTTGCGGTACGCGCCCTTCAGCGACCCATTGTGCGGTGCGGGCCAGCAAGCGCATCAGGCGGTCACGGGCTTCATCACGCAAGCCGAGAAACCGGGGGTGCGTGCGCCATGCTTCAAGGCGCAGGCGAAACTGTTCGCCGAGTTGCGGCAGCAAGTCATCCATGCCCGGCGTGGACGGCAGCGTTTTGCCGCCATGACAGCCCTTGCATCCATGGTCGGCACCGCCGAGCAGTTTGTCAAACTCTTGTGCCACCAGTTCGCGGTGGGCATCGAGCTGGTTCAGCAACTGTTGTGGGCTGTCAATGCCCATGGTGGTGGCAATCCAGGCCAGATCCGGGTCCACCGTGGGCAGCACATGGGTTTGCTGGTCGTCCAGATACTGGATGCGGTGCTCAAGCTGGCGCAAAAAGATATACGCCAGTTCCAGCGCCTGGGCCGTCTCAGCGGGCATCAGACCGGCCTTGACGAGCTTGGGCAGGGCGCTCAGGGTCGGGCGGGTGCGCAATTCCGGGAACTGACCGCCACGCACAACTTGCAACAGTTGCACGATGAACTCAATCTCGCGAATGCCACCGCGCGACAGCTTGACATCGTTGGCACGCTCAGGACGGCCAGCGCTGCGCTTGGCTGCGTGGTCGCGGATTTGCCGGTGCAGGAGGCGCAGCGAGTCAAACACGCTGTAGTCGAGGTAACGCCTGAAGACAAAAGGTATGACGACCTTGCGTAAGGCCAGCGTGGTGCCGCTGTCAACGCTGGCCCGGGGTGCTACGACACGGCTTTTCAGCCAGGCAAAGCGCTCCCATTCACGCCCCTGAACGTGCAGGTATTCCTCCAGGGCATCAAGCGATACCGCCGGTGGCCCTGAATTGCCGTTGGGCCGCAGGGCCAGGTCGACCCGGAACACAAAACCAAATTCGGTGCTGTCGCCGATCAGGCTATAAAGCATGCGCACGGCCTTGCCGAAATACTCGTGGTTGGAGATGCGCCCACGTCCTTGCGCGTTGCCCGTGGTGTCGCCGTCTTCGTCGTAAACGTAAATAAGGTCGATGTCGCTAGATACGTTGAGTTCGCGCGCGCCCAGCTTGCCCATGCCAACAATCCACAGTTGGGCGCGCAGACCGCTCGGGGTTAGTGGCGTGCCATGGGTTTCGTCGAGGTCGGCCAGTACCTCGCTCAAGCCCTGATTCAAGGCGAATTCGGCAAGATCTGTCATGGCCTGAGTGATGTCCCGCAAGGCGGCCTGATCCTCACAATCGAGGCACATCAACCGCTCCAGAACCAGTGCGCGGGTGATGCGTAGCGCCGCGGAGGTGTCCCGGCCGGCTTGCCGGAGGGCATCAAAAGTGCTTTGCAGGTGCGCCGGCGTGGGCAGTCCCGCAGGCAACAGCGCCAGTTCGGCCTCAAAACGACGACGGATACGCTGCGCAAAACGCGAATAGGGGACAAGGGATGGGCGGGTCATAATTCTGATCTGCTATTTTTTAGAGTCAATGTGTTGTCCCTACCCTCTGCCCTGTTGAAAACCTGGTCTGGTCTGACCCGCTGGCTTTTGGCTGCGGTGGTGTTGGCTTGGGTGTTGCTGGGTATGGCCTGGGGAGCGCTGCATTGGATGATTGTGCCGCGTATCGGCGAATTTCGCCCACTGCTTGAGACCCGCGCCACACAAGCGTTGGGTGTAACGGTGCACATTGGCAGCATTGCCGCCAAGTCCAACGGTGCCATACCGTCGCTGGAGCTGACGGATGTGGCGTTGATTGATGCGCAGGGGCGCGAGGCTTTGGTTTTGCCGCGTGTGCTGGTGGCGGTGTCGCCGCGGTCCCTGTGGCGACTCGGTTTTGAGCAGATATACATCGATCAGCCCAGACTGGATGTCCGCCGGGCACCGGATGGTCGTATCAGCATCGGCGGGCTGGATTTTTCCAATGCCAACGGCAGTAACACCGAGGCATTGGACTGGTTTTTTTCGCAGGTCGAATTCGCCATTCATGATGGGGCGGTGCGCTGGACGGATGAGCAGCGTGGCGCAGTGCCGGTGGTACTGCAGAAGGTGGACCTGGTGATGCGCAATATGGGGCGTAACCATGACTTGCGGCTGGACGCGACACCGCCCGAGGTCTGGGGCCAGCGCTTTACCTTGAGTAGCCGGTTTTTGCAGCCGCGTTGGTCACGGCAAAACGGCCAATGGGCGCAGTGGGAGGGGCAGATTTACGCCGCTACTGACCGTGTTGATCTGTCAGAGTTGGGTCGCTATGCCAGTCTGGGCGTTGAGTTGAGTCAGGGCAAGGGGGCTGTACGGGCCTGGGTGGATGTCAGTCAGGGCCAGCTCACCGGTGCTGTGGCAGATGTGGCCTTGTCTGAGGTGAGCGTGACACTGGGGCCCGATTTGCAGGCTTTGGCCTTGCAGCGGATACAGGGCCGAGTCGGTGTCCGTCTGTTGGCCGATGGATTTGAGTTTTCTACCCAGAAGTTGGCTTTTGACACCCCTGACGGTCTGCATTGGCCCGGCGGTAACGTGCGTGTGATGTCACTGGGTACAGACGGGAAAATTGCCGCACGGGGCGAGATCGAGGCAGACCAGTTGGACCTGGCGGCGCTGGCTCAAATTGCCGATCGCCTGCCGCTGGATGGGACGTTGCGCAAGCAGCTGGCGCGCTATTCCCCCAAGGGCCGGGTCGACATGCTGCTGGCCAGTTGGCAGGGGGCGATTACGGCACCGAGCAAATACACCGCCAAGGGCCGTATCAGTCAGCTTGAATGGGCTGCTGTTGCCCCTGTGCCTGGCGTGCGCGGTCTCAATGTCGATTTTGATCTGAATCAGCAATCGGGGCGGGCCGCACTGGCGCTGGCCAATGGCAGTATCGACTTGCCGGGCGTCTTTCAGGAAAGCCTGGTGGCGGTTGACCAATTGTCAACAGAGGCCAAATGGCAACTCACTGGCCAACAGATCGCCGTGCAGTTCGCCAATGCCACATTTAGCAATGCTGACGCGCAAGGCCGGGCGCAAATCAAATGGCAAACCAGTGACCCCAGCAAGTCGGCATCGCATAGCCGTTTTCCTGGTGTGCTGGATTTGCAGGCGACTCTAAGTCGTGCCGATGGGCGGCGCGTGTATCGCTATTTGCCGCTGGTGATCAACCAGGCCGCAAGAGACTATGTGCGTGATGCCATTACCGAAGGCACGGCCAGCAATGTGCGTTTTCTGGTCAAGGGCGACGTCGATCAGTTGCCGGGCACCGACCCGCGCCAAGGGGCTTTCAGAATCAGCGCCGATGTGCAGCATGCCAAGCTGGTGTATGTGCCGCCTAGTTTGCAGCAGGCGCAAGACGCGCCATGGCCGGCGTTGGTGAACATCAATGGTGAGCTGGTGATCGATCGGATGCAGTTGCAAGTCAAAAACGCCCGGGCCCAATTGGGCGATGACCCGGCCCTGCAGGTTGTCAAGGTTGAGGCCCTGATTGCTGACTTGAATAAGACTCAGGTCAATGTGACGGCTGATATCAAGGGGCCCTTGCCGGTGGCGCTGCGCGCGGTGAATGGGTCACCGTTGGGGCCCATCACCGGGCAGGCGCTGGCCCACGCGGCAGCAACTGGCATGGCAGATTACAAACTGAAGCTGGTTTTGCCAGTCGCAGATATCGAAAAGTCGACGGTGCAAGGCAGTGTTGTTCTGTCCGGCAACGATGTCCAGATCACTCCTGACACGCCCCGGTTGACGCGTGCCCGGGGCATCGTCAATTTCACGCAGACCGGGTTCTCGTTGGCCGGTGTGCAAGCGGGCATGCTGGGTGGTGATGCAAAGCTGGAAGGCGGCCTGCTGCTGGTGCCGCCAACCACCGCGGGGCGGGCGGTTTTGCCGGTTATCCGTGCCACCGGAATGGTGACGGCAGAGGGCTTGCGCCAAGCCACCGAGTTGGGTTTTATAGCGCGGCTGGCGCGCCAGCTCAGTGGCACCACCAGCTATGTCGCCACACTCGGATTGCGCCGTGGCGTGCCCGAGTTGCTGGTCAACAGTGATCTTGCGGGTATGACATCAAGTTTGCCGCCACCGCTGACCAAGGATGCGCCAGGTCTTTTGCCCTTGCGGCTGCAAACGGTGCTGCGGCCAGAGGCATCGGGTGCCGCCGCTGCTGCTAACAAGCCGTTGCAGGATCGACTGTCGTTGAGCTTGGGTCGTTTGGCCAGCGTGGTGTTTGAACGCGATCTTTCGGGTGCTCAGCCGCAAGTGTTGCGGGGTGCGATCGGGGTCGGCACAGATACCCTGGAGTCGGTGGTCTTGCCGGAGCAGGGCGTTGTTGCCAATATCAATTTACCTCAGTTCAATGTCGATAGTTGGGGTGATATTTTGACCCATGCTGTAGGTGCGGCGCCAGTTGCCGGGGCTCCCAACGGGGCTGCGGCCGACAGTCTGGCCATGGGTTTTCTCCCCAGCACCTTTGCGGTGCGGTCTGACTTGTTGACCTTTGGCGGTCGCCAATTCAACCATGTGGTGGTGGGGGGCAGTCGCGAAGGATTGTTATGGCGCGCCAATCTGGATGCGCGGGAACTGAATGGCTACCTGGAATACCGGCAGGCAGCTGACTCAGCCAACACCAGCGGGCGTCTTTATGCCCGGTTGGCGCGGCTCACCCTTACGCCGGGTGTCGAAGATGGCGTGGAGGCGCTACTTGATGCGCAGCCCGCCAGTATTCCGGCACTGGACATCGTGGTTGACGAGTTTGAGATGGGCGCAAAGCGGCTCGGTTTGCTGGAAATTGAGGCGGTCAACCGTGCGGCGGCACCCGGCGTGATCGGTGGAGTGCGCGAGTGGCGACTCAACAAGTTCAACGTCATCGTGCCCGAGGCCCAATTTACGGCAACTGGCAATTGGGCCCGGCTGAATGCGCAAAGTGGCCTACCAGGCGGGCCTCAGGAGCGCCGCCGCACCGTGATGAATTTCAAGCTTGCCATTGTTGATGGCGGCGCGCTGCTGAGCCGCTTTGGCATGAAAGACGTGGTGCGTCAAGCCAGTGGCAAGATCGAGGGACAGATCGCCTGGCTTGGCTCGCCCCTCAAGCTGGACTACCCAACGCTGGGCGGGGCATTTGCGGTGAATGTCGCCTCCGGGCAGTTTCTCAAAGCCGACCCCGGTATTGCCAAGCTGTTGGGCGTGCTGAGTCTGCAGGCTTTGCCGCGGCGGCTGACGCTGGATTTTCGGGATGTATTCAGTGAGGGTTTTGCCTTTGACTTTTTGCGCGGTGATGTGACGGTTGACAAAGGTATTGCCCGCACCAACAACTTGCAGATGAAAGGTGTCAATGCCGCTGTTTTGATGGAAGGCCAAGCCGATATTGCGCGTGAGACGCAAGACATCAAGGCGGTGGTGGTGCCTGAGATTAACGCCGGGACGGCCTCGCTGATTGCCACGGTGATCAACCCGGCGGTCGGGCTTGGCACCTTTTTGGCTCAGATGTTTTTACGTCGTCCGCTAACTGAATCAGCGACCCAGGAATTTCACGTTGATGGCAGTTGGGCCGATCCGAGGGTGACCAAAGTCAAGCGCAGTAGTGCGGTAAATAAGGAGACCAGCCCATGAAAGTAGCTGTGATTCAGATGGTGTCAGGGTCCGATTTGCAGACCAATCTCAAGCAGGCGCAAGCGCTGTTGCGCACGGCCGTCGAGGCGGGCGCAGAACTGGCCGTGCTACCCGAGTACTTCTGCCTGATGGGCCAGCGTGATTCGGACAAGCTCGTCATTCAGGAAGTTTTTGGTCATGGACCGATTCAACGGTTTCTGGCTGAATCGGCCAAAAGCTTGGGTCTGTGGCTGGTCGGCGGCACGATTCCTGTGACGGCGCAGGCACAAGGCAAGCCTGTAGCGCGGGTTAACAACAGCAGTCTGGTGTTTTCACCCGATGGACAGTGCGTGGCACGCTATGACAAGATTCACCTGTTCCGCTTTGACAATGGGACCGAGCATTATGACGAGTCGCAAGTGCTGGAGGCCGGCAGTGAGGCGGTCACGTTTGATCTTGCGTCGCGCGATGGGCACCGTTGGCGCGTGGCCCTGAGCGTCTGTTATGACCTGCGCTTTGCTGAACTCTACCGTGCGTATGCCAGTGCTGGCGCGCATCTGCTGCTGGTGCCCAGCGCGTTCACCTACACCACCGGCCATGACCATTGGGAGGTGTTGCTGCGGGCCCGGGCAATTGAAAACCTGGCTTTCGTGGCCGCTGCTACGCAAGGGGGTCTTCATGACAACCAGCGGCGCACCTGGGGACACGCCATGCTGATTGACCCCTGGGGCAAGGTGTTGGCGCAGCGGGCGCAAGAGGCTGGTGTGGTCGTGGCCGACCTTGATTTTGACTTGCTGACCGCCTGCCGCACCCGCTTGCCAGCGCTGCAGCACCGGATTTTATGAAGGTCGCTGTGACGACTGCCCGGTTGGCGTCTGTGCTGTGCCTGGTCATCATGCTGGTGGCGTGTGGCAGTGTGCCGATCACCTCGTCGGTGGTATCGCCGGTGGCATCTGCTGGGGCTGACCTGCCGGCCAAAGTGCAGCCAGGGTCGGGTTCACTGGATGGTGCACTTGCCATGCCGGCACTGGTGCGCGGCAAGAGTCGCTGGCAACCGGTCGCTTGGGGTGAGTTGCCTGGCTTTGACAGCGATACCCTGTTTGAGGCCTGGAACGCCTGGTTGAAAAGCTGTGAGCGCCCTGGTCCGGTGTTTGCGCCTTTGTGCTCAGAGGTGCGCCAATTGAGTATTGGCGATGAGTCGGCAAAGCGTGCCTGGCTGCTTGATCGCCTCCAGCCGTACCGGGTCGAACTCTTGCAGGGGGGGGTGCCTCCTGGTTTGCTGACCGCCTATTTCGAGCCCGAACTGGATGCAAAGCGGTTGCCCACAGAGGCTTATACCGTGCCCCTGTACCAGCCGCCTGCCGGTTTGAGTCCGCGCACACCGTGGTTTACCCGGCAGGAGATCGAGACGCAGCCGCAAGCGCAGGCTGCGCTGCGGGGTCGCGAAATTGTGTATCTTGCAGACCCGGTGCAGGCGATGGTTTTACAGATTCAAGGTTCTGGCCGCATCCGTCTGACTGAGCCCGATGGCAATCGACGATTGGTACGACTGGCTTACGCCGGAAACAACGGGCAACCCTACCAAAGCATTGGGCGCTGGCTAATGGACCGAGGCGAGTTGCGTGATGCCTCCTGGCCCGGTATTCGGGCCTGGATGGTGCAAAACCCACAGCGTGTATCTGAGTTGCTGTGGCGAAACCCGAGGGTGGTTTTTTTCAAGGAAGAGCCGCTGGGCGATTTTGATGCGGCCTTTGGCCCGCGCGGTGCCCAGGGCGTGCCGCTGACACCGGGACGATCGATTGCGGTCGACCCGGACAGCATTCCATTTGGCACGCCGGTGTGGTTGGCCTCAGAAGGTGCCAGCCAGACACTGCAACGACTGGTGTTGGCACAAGATACCGGCAGCGCCATTGTTGGCGCGGTGCGGGCAGACTATTTTGTCGGTTGGGGCGATCAGGCGGGTGAACTGGCAGGCCGCCTCAAGCAACCCCTGCGACTCTGGGTGCTGTGGCCGAAACGGCTTCAATGACGCGTTACCATTGCGGCTGCCGGATAAGTTTTTGGCTTTAATTGAAAAAAACACCATGAATAATTCAACAATGCGCGATATTGATGAGCGGACTAACCTGGCTGGCAGCAGCATGTTTGAGTTGTTGCTATTTCGTTTGGGGGATGCAGCAAACCAGCCAGGCAAGCGTGAGCTTTTTGGCATCAATGTGTTCAAAGTTCGTGAAATCTTGGTGATGCCGGAAATTACCGCCATGGTCAACTCGCCCCCGGAGGTGATGGGTGTGGCCAATATTCGCGGGCAGATGATCACCGTGATCGACTTGCCCAAGGTGGTGGGCTGTCATCCGTCCAAGGGCTTGGGTATTTTGCTGGTGACCGAATTTGCCCGGACGACGCAAGCATTTGCGGTTGAGGAAGTCAATGAGATTGTCCGTTTGGAGTGGAAGCGCGTGTTGTCGGCGGAAGGCCGTGGCGGTGGTTTGGTCACCAGCATTGCGCGGCTGGATGGCGACGACGAGACCACCCGGCTGGCCCAGGTGCTTGACGTCGAGCAAATTTTGCAAAATATCTTTCCTGAAAAACACCAGGTAGAGATTGCGGCTGGAACCAAGCTGCATATTCCCCCGGGTACGGTGATATTGGCTGCTGATGATTCTGCTGTGGCGCGCATGATGATTGAGCAGGGTCTCAAAGCCATGGGCGTACCCTTCATCATGACCAAAAGCGGTCAGGAAGCCTGGGATCGGCTCAAAGCCATGGCATCTGAAGCAGAATCGCACGGGCAAACCGTTCAGGACAAGGTCGCACTGGTCTTGACCGATCTTGAAATGCCTGAGATGGACGGCTTTACCCTGACCCGCAACATCAAACAAGACCCACGTTTCAGTTCAATTCCAGTGGTGATTCACTCCTCTTTGACCGGCAGCACCAACGAAGAGCATGTCCGAAAAGTCGGTGCCAATGGGTATGTGGCCAAATTTGTCGCAGAAGAATTGGCGGCGACGATTCGCAAAGTTTTGACAAAATAAGGGCTTGTTCTGTCGGGTTTGAAGCCGGCACCATCGGGGTGAAGACACCCGCATACAATGGCAAATTGCCTGTTTTATGCATGCACTGATGCATGCTGCAGGTCATTTGCCATTTTCTTTGCTCATTTTCTGGAGTTTTCTGTGTTTATTTCCTCTGCTTTTGCCCAAACTGTTCCCGCTGCCGCCGCTGGTGGTGATATGCAATCGTCGCTTATGGGCATGTTGCCGCTGGTGTTGATGTTTGTGGTGCTTTACTTTGTGATGATTCGCCCACAAATGAAAAAGGCCAAAGAGCACAAATCCATGATCGAAGCCTTGTCCAAGGGTGATGAAGTGGCGACCGCTGGTGGCATTCTTGGCAAAGTGACCAAGCTGGGCGAGAGTTTCATTGGCCTGGAAGTGGCCGGTGGGGTTGAGGTTCAACTCCAGCGCAGTGCGGTCGTTCAGGTTTTGCCCAAAGGCAGCATCAAGTAGTTTGCTGGTGGTGTGGTCAGGTTTTGCTGTTTGAAGTTTGAAGGGCGGTCATGAATCGTTACCCGGTCTGGAAATACGTGATCATTTTGATTGCGATGGTGGTGGGCACGCTGTATGCCTTGCCGAATTTTTTTGGTGAATCCCCTGCGGTGCAGGTATCGGCGGCCAAACCGCTGATCAAGGTCGATGCCAGCACGCAAGCGCGGGTTGAAGAGGCCATCAAAGCAGCAGGCATCACGGCTGATCTGGTTACGCGTGACGGTGCGTCAGTGAAGGTGCGATTGAGCACCACGGATGACCAGCTCAAGGCCAAGGACGCTATCCAGAAAGCCTTGGTGCCCGATGCGGGCAACCCGAGCTATGTGGTGGCGCTCAATCTGGTCTCGCGTTCACCGATGTGGTTGACCGCTTTGCATGCGGCACCCATGTACCTTGGGCTGGACTTGCGCGGCGGCGTGCACTTCATGCTGCAAGTCGACATGCAGGCGGCCCTGACCAAGCGCGCTGAATCCCTGACCGGGGACGTGCGCACCAGCCTGCGTGAGAAAAATATTCGCCACAGTGGTATTGCGCGCAATGGCCAAACCATCGAGGTGCGTTTTCGCGACGCCGCCACGCTGGCCGCTGCCAAAGCGGTATTTCAGGACCAGTTTACGGACCTGCTGGTGACCGATGGCATGGATGGTGCCGATTTCAAGCTGACCGCCTCCATTCAGCCGGCAGCCGCACGGCGGATTCAAGACCAGGCACTCAAGCAAAATATCACCACCTTGCATAACCGGATCAATGAGTTGGGCGTGGCCGAACCAGTGATTCAACAGCAGGGGCTTGACCGCATCGTGGTGCAGTTGCCGGGCGTGCAGGACACCGCCAAGGCGAAAGATATTTTGGGGCGCACGGCCACGCTGGAAGTGCGCATGGTTGATGAAAGCTCTGAGGCGCGGGCTGCTGAGCTGGGCACGGGTGTGGTGCCATTTGGTTCGGAGCGGTATCTGGAGCGCAATGGTCAACCGGTGATTGTCAAAAAGCAGGTCATTTTGACCGGTGAAAACCTGACCGATGCGCAACCTGGTTTTGATAGCCAGACCCAGGAAGCCACCGTCAACCTGAATCTGGATGCCAAGGGCACGCGAATTTTTCGCGATGTGACGCGTGAAAACGTCGGTAAGCGCATGGCGATTTTGCTGTTTGAAAAAGGCAAGGGCGAAGTGGTAACTGCACCGGTGATCCGTTCCGAAATCGGCGGCGGCCGGGTGCAAATTTCAGGCCGCATGACCACCATGGAAGCCAACGACACGTCGCTGCTGTTGCGTGCCGGCTCGCTGGCGGCACCGATGGAAATCATCGAAGAAACCACCATTGGCCCAAGCCTCGGTGCTGAGAACATTGCCAAGGGCTTTAACAGTGTGACCTGGGGCTTTTTGGCGGTAGCCGTGTTCATGTGCCTGTATTACCTGTTGTTTGGCGTGTTTTCAAGCATTTCACTGGCTTTCAATTTGCTGTTGTTGGTGGCTGTGCTGTCCATGCTCCAGGCCACCCTGACCTTGCCAGGCATGGCGGCAATGGCGCTGGTGCTTGGTATGGCGATTGATTCGAACGTGCTGATCAATGAGCGTATCCGCGAAGAATTGCGCGGCGGGGCTTCGGCACAAGCCGCTATTCATACCGGCTATGACCGAGCTTGGGCAACGATTTTTGACTCCAATATCACCACGCTGATTGCCGGACTGTCGCTGTTGGCCTTTGGCTCGGGTCCAGTGCGTGGGTTTGCCGTGGTGCATTGCTTGGGCATCATGACGAGCATGTTCTCCGGGGTGTTTTTCTCGCGCGGGCTGGTCAACTTCTGGTACGGCCGGCAAAATCGGCTCAAGAGCGTGTCAATTGGCACCATCTGGCGGCCTGACACGGGTACTGCGGTGAAGGCCGACTAAGGAATAAAAATGGAGTTTTTCAGAATCAAACGGGACATCCCGTTCATGCGCCACGCGCTGGTGTTCAACCTGATCTCGCTCGCCACATTTCTGGCAGCGGTGTTTTTCCTGTTTTCACGTGGCTTGCACCTGTCGGTTGAGTTCACCGGCGGCACGCTGCTGGAGGTAACCTACGCGCAACCGGCCGATCTCAGCGTGGTGCGCGACACGGTGGCCAAGCTCGGTTTTGCCGATGTGCAGGTGCAAAACTTTGGCACCGCGCGTGACGTGCTGATTCGTCTGCCAGTGCAAAAAGGCGTGAGTTCCGCCCAGCAAAGTAATCAGGTTGTTGCGGCCCTGAAGGCGGTTGATGCCAGTGCCACCATGCGCCGCGCCGAATTTGTTGGCCCACAAGTGGGTGACGAGTTGGCCACGGATGGGCTCAAGGCATTGGCCTCGGTGGTGATTGGCATCATGATTTACCTGGCGCTGCGCTTTGAGTGGAAGTTCGCCGTGGCCGCCATCATTGCCAACATGCACGATGTGATCATCATATTGGGATTTTTTGCCTTCTTCCAGTGGGAGTTTTCCCTGCCGGTGCTGGCTGCGGTGTTGGCAGTATTGGGGTATTCAGTCAATGAATCCGTGGTTATTTTTGACCGGATCCGCGAAAACTTTCGCCGCTACCGCAAGATGACCACGATCGAGATCATCAACAACGCCATCACCTCGACCATCAGCCGCACCATCATCACCCATGGTTCAACGCAGATGATGGTGCTGTCGATGCTGTTGTTTGGTGGTGCTACGCTGCACTACTTTGCCTTGGCGCTGACCATCGGCATTCTGTTTGGTATCTATTCGTCGGTGTTTGTGGCGGCCGCCATTGCCATGTGGTTGGGGATAGCCCGTGAGGACTTGGTTAAAGGTGGTGTGGCCAAAAAGGACATCGATCCCAATGACCCCAACGCGGGGGCCACGGTGTAATTAGAATTCAGCTATGGCTACCGCTTCTCCTCCAGCGCAACGTGACGAACTGGCGACATGGATTCGCCAGCGCCTGGTGACGCTCACCGCAGCATCCATGGAGTCGCTCTTGCCGGCAGTGCAAGAGCACCTCAGTGCGCTGATGAATGAGGCAGCCCCATCGCGTGAGATGCAACTGCGTCGCGACGCCTGGATGGGCTTTCAGCGCTGCAAGAGCCTATGGCTTGATGGCACCGTGAAGGCCTGGCAGGCGGCACTCTCGCCAATAACCCGTGCCGCCCCTGCTTTGCTTGACAACACGCTCGAGCTTGAGGGTACGGAGGCTGCTGAAAACAAGATATTTGCATCACGTTTGGCGCTTGGTGTCATGGAAAAGGCGGCTCAGGAAGTCAATGACTTGCGCAGGCGCCTTAAATCACTCAACAACGAGCAGGATCTAAGTTCTCGGGATGTGGTTCACCCCGAGGTACTCATGCTGCCTCTGGTCGAGCAGTGGGAAGCAAGTGGCTTGCCGCGCGATGCCTGGAATATGGTGAGTGATGTCGCGCAACGGCATTTCAACGAGCACTTGAAAAAGGCCTACGCACTGTGCAATGCGGATATGGTCAAGCGCGGTGTATTGCCCGTCATCGACTACAGCGCCCGCCACAATCCACGGGTATCTGGTAGTGGCGTTGCTGGCGCGATCGGTGAGCCAGCCGCTAGTGGTGCTGCGCCAGCCGAGTCATCGTGGGGGGCCATGCCTGGAGCGACCATGTCGGTATCCGGGCGGCGTGTGCAAGACCGGTTGGCCAGTGCCCAGCAGATCAATGCACAGCAAATGATGCCGGGTCAGGGTGGCGGTGCGCAGGGCGGCGGTGTGATGATGTCCGCCGGTGGCTGGCGCTTCGGTCGGCCTCAGGGTGTTATGGAGCAGGTTGGGCGCGTGCTCAGCACCGTGTTTCAGCAAACTGGCAATGCACCGGTCTCCTATAGCGGGCCATCGATGCCCTTGATGGTGGCATTGTCGCAGCAACCCAGGCTCATGGGGGCCTATTTTGGGCCTACTGAAGCAGGGCCGTTGACGGCTTACCCGGTAGCGGTTGAACAGGTCGCCAGCGATTTGCGGCAGCAGTCAGCGGAGCTCAAGGGCAAGGCAGAAACCGACAATGAAAAGGCCATCATCGAGTTGGTGGCCTTGATGTTTCAGGCGATTTTGCAGGAAGATCGCATTCCAGCCGGTGTGCGGGTCTGGTTTGCACGCTTGCAGATGCCGGTATTGCGCATTGCGCTGGCCGAGCCGGATTTTTTCAACAAGCTTGACCATCCGGCGCGCCAGTTGATTGACCACATGGGTTCTTGCGTGATGGGTTTTGATTCAAGTGGCCTCAGCAGCGCTGCGCTTGAGACCGAAATCAAGCGGGTGGTTCAGGTGATTGAACAGTACCCAGAGACCGGCGACAAAGTCTACAAACGGGTCTATGAAGAATTTCAGGCTTTTTTGAAAAAGCACCTGACGCAAAAACCAAGCACGCAAAAAATGCTGGGTGTCGCGCAGCAGGTCGAACAAAAAGAAACACTGGCCATTCAGTACACCATTGAGTTGCGTAACCAGCTCAAAGACATGCCGGTGCGCGATGAAATTCGGGAGTTTTTGTACAAGGTCTGGTCTGAAGTGCTGGCGGTCTCTGCCATAAGACAGGGCGCTCAGCATGAAGAAACCCTGCTGCTGAAGAAGACAGCAACCGACCTGATTTGGTCGGCCAGCGCCAAACCCAATCGCAGTGACCGTGCCCGCGTGATTGCTGACTTGCCTGAGCTGCTCCAGTGTCTGCGGGTTGGCATGACGCTGCTGGGGATCGTTCGCTCGGCGCAGGAAGCACATATCAAAATCATCAGTGACACGCTGGCGGATGCCTTTATGTCGAAGACCAAGGCCATTGCTGACGAACAGATTCAGGCGCTGGCCAAGCGGCTGGCTAACCTGGAAGACTACGCCACCGACGACAGCGCAGAAGACTTGCCGCTGGATGCCAAAAATATTGAAGACCTGTTGGGCATTGAGGCCTCTGAGCTGGAGGTGGTCAATTCGGGTGGCGGCACAGCCGGCCCGGTCATGATGGAATGGGCGCGTGAGCTGGCTTTGGGCAGCTGGTTCACACTCAATTACAAAGGGCAGATCACTCAGGTGCAATATGTCTGGCGCAGCCCGATGGGCCACCTGCACCTGTTTGCCAACACAGTCGGGCACAGTTATTTGATCCAGTCCATTCGGCTAGCCGGCTATTTGCAGGCCGGTTTGCTGGAGCCCCAGGAAGACGAGGCCCTGACGGTGCGCGCAACCCGCAGTGCCCTGGACAAAATCGAGGCCAACCCCAGGCTCTTGCTCGGATAAGCGCGCTGTTCAGTGGGCCAGCCGCGCCTCTTGGTGGTCGCACAATTCGTCGAGCATCAGGGCATCGGGTTTCTCCCCCAAACTCCAGAACACCATCAGCACGATCAGCTTGAGGTCGATTACGCTGACCGGCGCGCCTGGGGCTGCCATCATGCGGTCCATCACCAGTTCGAGTCGCTCGGGTGGCAACACGCCGGCGGACACCAAAAAAATCAAAAAACCCCAGGCTGCGCTGCCCAGGTGGGTTTGTTCAGCCTGCGTCAACACGCGCAGCGCAGTTGTGCCTGACGTGTCGGGTGCTGCAATGGCGCGCGCCGGTGGCAGTTCGCGGGTCGCACTTTTCAGGTCTTCCAGCCACAGCAAAGCTTGTATAACCTCGCCGTCATCAAAGCCGACGGCATTGAGTTTGCGCTGCAAGGCGGGTAGTTCGGGGCAGGAATCACCACCCCAATAGTTCTCGTAGACAAATGCAAGGACTTCAAACATGGCCTCAATATACCGCCAAGTTGACCCCGCAAACCGATGAACTGGCCGGTAAATCCGCCACCTTTTTCAAGGGTGCTTGCGGGTTTGGCTGGCTTGTCTTAGACCTGCCGTTGAAACAGCCCACCCGGCAAGCGCGCCACCACGCCATCGAGCTCCAGCCCCATCAAGCCGGCTTGCAAGTCGGCGGCCGTAAAGCCAGTGCGAGCCTGCAGGGCATCCAGTCCAACCGGGTCAAAGCCAAGGGCCGTCAGCAGACCGTTATTGGCCATCAGGCTGGCCTCGGTTGGTGCATCGTCGGTATCGGCCAAGTTCAGGGCCCCTGTCGCAGACAGGGCTTGTGGCCACTTCAATTCTTCCAGCACATCCTGCGCTGATTCCACCAGCTTGGCCCCTTGCTTGATCAGCGCGTGGCAGCCGCGCGACTGCGCCGCGTGAATCGAGCCCGGAATGGCAAACACGTCCTTGCCCTGCTCCGCCGTCAGGCGTGCAGTGATCAGCGAGCCAGACTTCAGCGCTGCTTCGACCACCAGTGTGCCTTGCGCCAAGCCCGCTATCAGCCGGTTGCGCTTGGGAAAGTTCGCTGTCAGCGGTGGTGTGCCCAGCGGGTACTCGCTGATCAACAGGCCATGCTGGGCAATGCGGTGCGCCAAGTCGCGGTGCGCTTTGGGGTAGACCCGGTCCAGCCCGGTTCCCACTATGGCGACTGTCACACCCTGTCGCGTGCCAGCGTTGACGCTGTCGAGCGCACCTTCATGCGCTGCGCCATCGACACCGAGCGCCAGACCACTGACCACGGTCAGCCCGGCCTGCGCCATGGCTTTGGAAAACAAGCGTGCGTTGGCAGCACCTTGCGGTGTCGGGTTGCGGCTGCCCACAACAGCCAAGCTGCAGGCCGGATCTATCCATAAATTATTTGCTATATTAGTTATAGCTGTCTGCGCTTTAATGACGCGGGCTAGAGGCTTATTTTCTATAAATTTCGCAGCACCCAGAAAATACAGCATCAGCGGCGGGTCGTCCAGCTCAAGCAGCGCCTGCGGGTAAAGCGCGTCGCCCAGTACGGCCAGTTGGCGGCGGATGCCTTCTGGCTCATCTTGCTGCAGCCAGGCCCAAGTGGTGGCGAGCAGCGCGCCGAGTTCTTCGGGGGGTGTGCGCAGTGCCAAGGCCTGGGTGCTGTTCACCACCTGCCGCAAGGCGGTGCTGGGTTGCTCAAAAATAGCCTGCGGCAAGCCGAATGCTGCCAGCAGTTTGCGCGCTGTGCCGTTGCCAACGCCCGGTGTCAGCGTCAGGCGCATCCAAGCTGCCAGTTCCTCGTGTTCCACCGCTGTTAGAGCGGATTGACCAGCCGGTCACCCACCTTGACACCACGGGTGATCTCCAGGATCAAGCCATAGGACAATTTGTCAAAGGTGCGAAACACCATCAGCAAGCCATTGCGCTCGTCGGGTAGTTTGAGTTCGGTCAGCGCGCTGTCGGTTTTGTCGATCAGTCGCGCACCATCTTGCAGGATGGCCAGCACGAGGCCGCTTTCCATACCGTCTTGCGTCCCCTTGTTGATCACCACCACCTGGTTTTGCGCTGCGTTGACCACCGCGCTGCCGTAGACCGAGACAATGCGCGCATCAACCGGGCCTTGCGGGGCGTGGGGCACATAGTTCAATAATTGCCTGGGTGGTTCGGGCAGCAAGCGGTCGCCCACACGCATTTCTTCTTTGGCATCGGTGATGTCAATGGTGGCCGGCACCAAGTCGGTGCGCGGCTTGCCGTCTTTGTCAATGCTTTCCTGAGTGGTTTCACTGCGCGCCAGCAAGGCTTTGCCAACGTATTGCGCCTCATAGCCCAGTACCTCGCCAGTCAGCGGATCTTTTAGCGGGGTGGCATTGCGAAACACGCGGTAGGCTTTTTGCTTCTGGTTGGGGTCGTCGACCAACTCTGCGCCCGCTTTGCCGCGGGCGTAAGCCCGGTCGCCACGCGTCAACAGCACGCGGCTGTCTTGCGCTGCCACAATGCGCGGCGCGGCATCTAGGCCCTGCTCATCGACGATCACCGGCTCTGCCAGAAAAGGCTCGATCAAGTGGTTTTTCAAGGTGGGCAGGGCGCTTTGCGCGAGGTTTTCGACCCGGGTGCGTGGTGACACCCGCACCGTGGGTAGCCCGGTCTGGTCATCGGCCCGGCCCATGCGCAGCCGGGCCCGGCCGTCTGAGGTGTCAAGAAACAGCGTTTGTCCAGGGTAAATTAGATGTGGGTTTTTAATGTCAGCCAGGTTCATGCCCCACAGCTCGGGCCAGCGCCAGGCTGATTTGAGAAATAGACCGGAGATCGCCCACAGCGTGTCACCAGACTTGATGGTGTAGCTCGGCGGCGCATCGGCTCGCAGCTCACTCAGCGCCACGCCGTTTGCGGCCACCTGATTGGCGGTGGCGCGTTGTTGCGCGGTGATGGGATAGTTTTGCGCCGCTGCCGGCGTGGCCAGCAGGCTTACCGTCAAGGCTGCCAGCGCCACCAGTGGGGTAATTGCGTCAAATGAAGTTTTTGCCATGGTGTTTTGCATCCTGTTGAGTCGCATGAGATTTTGCGCCCAAGCCATTGATTGGACAACGATTGTCACCCGGCTGATGGGCGACCTGACGGAAAAATAGCGAAAATACCACCATATCTGAAAACCAGCACTATTACCAACCGTTTGCAAGACCATGGCCCTACTCCCTATTATTTGTTACCCAGACCCCAAATTGCACACTGTTGCCAAGCCGGTGCAGGCGGTCGATGCGCGCATCAAAACGCTGATTTCGGACATGTTGGAGACCATGTATGAGGCCAAAGGCATTGGCCTGGCCGCCACCCAGGTGGATGTGCATGAGCGGCTGGTGGTGATCGACATCTCTGAAGGGCGCGACGATCCGCTGGTGCTGATCAACCCGAAAATCATCTGGAACAGCCCCGAGTCGCACATCAACGAAGAAGGCTGCCTGTCCGTGCCGGGCATTTATGACGGCGTGCAGCGTTTTGATGAGGTCAAGGCGCAAGCGCTGGACGGCCATGGTGTGCTGCGTCTGATAGAGGCCGATGGCCTGTTGGCGGTGTGTATCCAGCACGAAATGGACCATTTGCTGGGCAAGGTATTTGTTGAGTACCTGTCGCCACTCAAGCGCAACCGCATCAAGACCAAAATGCTCAAGGCCCTGCGCGAGGCGCGCGAGTGAGACTGGTTTTTGCCGGCACGCCCGAATTTGCCGCAGTCGCGCTGGCGCAGCTGCTCGCTGCTGGGCATGACATCGCGCTGGTCTTGTCGCAGCCCGACCGGCCGGCCGGGCGTGGCCTGAAGCTGCAGGCCTCGGCGGTCAAGCAATTGGCCTTGCAGCATAGCATTGCGGTGGTACAGCCGCGCAGCTTGCGGCTCGACGGCAAATACCCCGAAGACGCGCAAGCCGCACAAACAGCACTGTTGGCCGCGCAGGCCGATGCCATGGTGGTGGCCGCCTACGGGCTGATCTTGCCGCAGTGGGTGCTGGATCTGCCCCGCTATGGCTGCTTCAATATTCATGCGTCACTGCTGCCGCGCTGGCGTGGTGCCGCGCCGATTCACCGGGCGATTGAAGCCGGTGATGGCCAGACCGGTGTCACCATCATGCAAATGGATGCCGGGCTGGATACCGGCGACATGCTGCTGGTGCAGTCGCTGCCCATTCTGCCGACCGACAGCACTGGCACGCTGCACGACAAGCTGGCCGAGCTCGGTGGCACGCTGATGGTGCAGGCGCTGAATTTGCTGCAGCAAGGTGCGCTAACGCCCGTGACCCAGCCTTTGGAGGGCATTACCTATGCGGCCAAAATTGACAAGCACGAGGCAGCCATTGACTGGTCGCAACCAGCGCTGGCCATTACCCGGCGCGTGCGGGCGTTCAATCCGTTTCCGGGTGCCAGCACCACGCTGAACGGCGAAGTGATCAAAGTCTGGTCCGCACACGCCGGCACCGAACTGCCTGATGTTTCTGATAAATTTGGATCAATTAGGGCTGCAGCCCTTACAGGCATTGTGGTAGTAGCTATGAATTCAGCAGTAATCATCACTGAGTTGCAGCGCCCCGGTGGCAAGCGTCTGCAGGTCGCTGACTTTCTGCGTGGCTTTGAGCTGCAGCCCGGCATGCTGCTGGGGCAATAAGCCGCGCACGCAGCCATGTTTTTCAAGCCGGCCTACTTTCGTCACCCTGAGTTCCGGGTGGGTGCGCTCGATTCCCTGGGTGCTGCGCCGGGCTTGGCTGCCTGGGGCTTGATGATGGGCGTGGCGATGGTGAACTCGGGCCTGAGCACCATGGAGTCGCTGTTGATGGGCGTAGTCGTGTTTGCTGGCAGCTCGCAGTTGGCCGCTTTGCCCTTGATCAGCGCAGGCGCGCCGATGTGGGTGGTGCTGGCCACTGGCTTTTGCGTCAATTTGCGTTTTGTGGTGTTCAGTGCCCACCTGCGCCTCTACATGATGCACTTGCCCTTGTGGCAGCGGCTGTTGACCGGCTACCTGACCACCGATTTGAGCTACGTGCTGTTCACGCGGCGCTTTCCCCACCATGGCGGCACGCCAGAGCAGTTGCTTGGCCAGCAGGCCTATCTGGCCGGTAACTGCGGGGTTAACTGGATCGCTTGGGTGGGCTGTAGCGTACTGGGCATCTTGCTGGCGGGGCTGATTCCGATGGCTTGGGGCTTGGGCTTTGCCGGCACCCTGGCGCTGCTGGGTATTTTGGCCTCGCTAGCCTCAAGCCCGTTGCGCTGGGTCAGCGCCGGGGTAGCGGGTGCGGCTGCCGTGGCGGCGTTTGCCCTGCCGTTCAAGCTCAACATCTTGCTGGCCATTGCTGCTGCGGTGGCGGTGTCCTTGATGGCCGAGTCCGCGCGCCGCGCCAGCGCCGAGTAGTCCAGGCGCGTATCCATGAAACGACCCACTTATGCCTGTTGAAACCGACTTCTGGACGGTGCTGGTGATTGTTGGGCTGGCGCTCATCACTGTGCTGACGCGCGCTTTGTTTTTCATCTCCAGCACACCCTGGCACCTGCCCCACTGGGCCCAGCGCGGCCTGCAATACGCGCCGATTGCTGCGCTGTCAGCCGTGATCGTGCCGGAACTGGTCATGACGCAGGGCCAATTGATTCATTCCTGGCAAGATGCCCGGCTGTTTGCTGCATTGGCCGGGCTGGCCTGGTTTTTTTGGCGGAAGGGTCAGGGCCAAGCGGTGCTGGGCACCATTTTGGCGGGCATGCTGGTCTATTTGCCTTTGCACCTTGGGTTGGGATGGTAAATTCGGGTGTTTTTTCAGTTTCAATGAGTTGTTTTTTTGATCGGGTTAACCATGAACGTCAATCGCTTTTCTGACTTGAGCGCGCAAGCGTCGGGCACGGTCGACAACACCGCAGCGCCCCTGTTTGACCTGGCCAAGGGCGTTG